>NZ_JBIVUF010000012.1:0-265910 GCF_044757085.1 Streptomyces sp. NPDC091376
GGCGCCCGGGGGGGGGGCGGGGGGGGGGGGGCGGGGGGCGGGGGGGGCGCCGGCCGCCCCCCCCCCGCCCCCGCGCCGGCGGGGGGGGGCGCGCCCCCCCCCCCCCCCCCCCCACTGTGCTTTCCGGCGCTCCATGCCTTCCAGCACTCATGCCTTCCGGCGCCCCACCGGCCCCACTGCTGTCCGGCCCCCACCGCTGTCCCGCCTCGCACCTGCCGGGACACAAAACAGTCCCCGGTAGTCGACGTCGGTCCCATATGCCCCGGTCGTCGCTGGGACATCGGTTCCCGCATCTTCTGCCGGGGGCCTAGCCAGAGCCTGGGGATGGGTCACTCCGACCGATGGACGTCTCCACCGAGGGGTGCGGCTCTCTCCGGTTGTCCGGTATAAAGACCAGTTTCCTCCCGTTCTGTCCGAAGTCAAGGGTCGTCTTGAGCCCTCCGTCCCGGGCGGGAGGCGAGGATCATGAACGGTCCGCCGGGGAGTGACACGCATTACTTCCGGCCATGCGTCGCGCATGCTTTCCACCCTCCGGGGCAGGCGCCCCGATCACCGGTTCTCGCTGGTGAGGGACATAACGGGAATGGAAGGCAAAACGCGACGTGTCGGCACAACAGACCATCCACGTGGCCGGAGAGTGGCGTGAAGCCGCCTCCGGGGCCACGCGCGACATCCTCGACCCCGCTGACGCCACGACCTTCGCGGTCGTGGCCGAGGGCGGGGCCGAGGACACCGACGCCGCGATCGCCGCCGCGCGCAAGGCGTTCGACGAGGGGGACTGGCCCCGTACACCGGTGGCCGAGCGGGCCGCGCTGCTGCGGCGGGTCGCCGCACTGCTGGAGCGGGACCGTGAGGAGCTCGGACGACTGGAGAGCCGCGACGCCGGCAAGACCCTGGAGGAGGGCCGCGTCGACGTCGACTGCGTGGCCGACGCCTTCCGCTACTTCGCCGATCTCGTCGTCAACGAGACCGGACGCGTCGTGGACGCCGGTTCGCCGGACATCCACAGCGTCGTCGTGCACGAACCCGTGGGAGTGTGCGGGCTCATCACGCCCTGGAACTATCCCCTGCTCCAGGCCAGTTGGAAGATCGCCCCGGCGCTCGCCGCGGGCAACACCTTTGTCGTCAAGCCGAGTGAGATCACCCCGCTCAGCACCGTCGCGCTGATCCGGCTGCTCGCCGAGGCCGGGCTCCCGGAGGGCGTCGCCAACATCGTCACCGGCCCCGGCGATCCGGTGGGCGCCCGCCTCGCCGAGCATCCCGACGTCGATCTCGTCTCGTTCACCGGCGGACTGATCAGCGGCACCAAGGTCATGCGGGCCGCCGCCGACACCGTCAAGAAGGTCGCCCTCGAACTCGGCGGCAAGAACCCGAACGTCGTGTTCGCGGACGCCTGCACGGACGACGAGAGCTTCGACACCGCGGTCGACCAGGCACTGAACGCCGCCTTCATCCACAGCGGCCAGGTCTGCTCCGCCGGCTCCCGGCTCATCGTCGAGGAATCCCTGCGCGAACGCTTCGTCGCCGAACTCGCGCGCCGGGCCGAGAGGATCCGCCTCGGCCGCGGCACCGACGACGCCGCCGAGTGCGGCCCCCTCGTGTCCGCGCAGCAGCGCGCGAAGACCGAGGAGTACGTCGCCTCCGCGCTGGCCGAGGGCGCCGTCCTGCGAGCCGGCGGCCGACGGCCCGAAGGGCCCGGGTACGAGGGCTACTTCTACCGGCCCACCGTGCTCGACCAGTGCGACCGGACCATGCGCGTCATCCGCGAGGAGGTCTTCGGGCCGGTCCTGACCGTGGAGACGTTCCGCACTGAGGACGAGGCCGTCGCGCTCGCCAACGACACCGAGTACGGGCTCGCGGGCGCCGTCTGGAGCGGCGACCCCGGGCGGGCCCGGCGCGTGGCCGCGCGACTGCGCCACGGCACCGTCTGGATCAACGACTTCCACCCGTACCTGCCGCAGGCGGAGTGGGGCGGCTTCGGCAAGTCCGGCATCGGCCGGGAGCTCGGCCCCGCCGGGCTCGCCGAGTACCGCGAGACCAAGCACGTCTATCAGAACCTCGCCCCGCGCCCCGTGCGCTGGTTCGCGGGCTGAACACGGGGAGCAGGAGCACCACACCATGACCGAGCACCATCACGAGTACGACTATGTCGTCGTCGGGGGAGGCACCGCGGGGTCGGTGATCGCCTCCCGGCTGACCGAGAACCCGGACGTCACCGTCGCCGTCATCGAGGGCGGCCCCAGCGACGTCGGCCGTGAGGACGTCCTCACGCTGCGCCGCTGGATGGGCCTCCTCGGCGGGGAACTCGACTACGACTACCCCACCACCGAACAGCCCCGTGGCAACTCCCACATCCGCCACAGCCGCGCCCGCGTGCTCGGCGGCTGCTCCTCGCACAACACCCTCATCGCGTTCAGGCCGCTGCCGTCCGACTGGGACGAGTGGGCCGAGGCCGGTGCGGACGGCTGGGACGCGGCCGCCATGGACCCGTACTTCGACCGGCTGCTCAACAACATCGTGCCGGTCGACGAGGCGGACCGTAACGCCATCGCGCGGGACTTCGTCGAGGCCGCCCTGGGCGCGCTCGGCGTGCCGCGCGTGGAGGGGTTCAACAAGAAGCCGTTCCACGAGGGCGCCGGCTTCTTCGACCTCGCGTACCACCCGGAGGACAACAAGCGCTCGTCGGCGTCGGTCGCGTATCTCCACCCGGTCATGGACCGGCGGCCCAACCTCACGCTGCTGCTGGAGACCTGGGCGTACCGGCTGGAACTGGACGGGACCACGGCGCGCGGCGTCCACGTGCGCACCCAGGACGGCCGGGAACAGCTCGTACGGGCGCGGCGTGAAGTGATCGTCTGCGCCGGCGCGGTGGACACCCCGCGGCTGCTCCTGCACTCCGGCATCGGGCCCAAGGCCGATCTGGAGGCGCTGGGCATACCCGCCGTCCACGATCTGCCGGGCGTCGGCGAGAACCTCCTCGACCACCCCGAGTCGGTGATCGTCTGGGAGACCCACGGACCGATCCCCGAGAACTCGGCGATGGACTCCGACGCGGGGCTGTTCGTACGACGGGACGAGAACGAGCGCGGCCCCGACCTGATGTTCCACTTCTACCAGATCCCGTTCACGGACAATCCGGAACGGCTGGGCTACGAACGCCCCGAGTACGGGGTGTCGATGACGCCGAACATCCCCAAGCCCCGCAGCCGCGGCCGGCTCTATCTGACCAGCGCCGACGCCGAGGTGAAGCCCGCCCTCGACTTCCGCTACTTCACGGACGAGGACGACTACGACGGCCGCACGCTCGTCGACGGCATCCGGATCGCCCGGCAGATCGCGAAGACGGAGCCGCTCGCGAGCTGGCTGAAGCGGGAGGTGTGCCCGGGACCCGAGGTCACCGGCGAGGAGGAGCTGGGGGAGTACGCGCGCAAGGTCGCGCACACGGTGTACCACCCCGCGGGTACCTGCCGCATGGGTGCCCCGACCGATGAACGTGCCGTGGTGTCACCGGATCTGAAGGTCAGGGGGCTCGACGGGATCCGTATCGCCGATGCGTCCGTCTTCCCGACGATGCCCGCCGTCAACCCGATGATCGGGGTCCTGATGGTCGGTGAGAAATGTGCGGATCTGCTGACGCCTACGGGAAGTGAGACGCGATGAACGCCGACATCAACGCCGGCATCAAGGCCGACAAGGCCGACATGACCACCGGCATCAAGGGCCTCGAGGACCTGGAGGGCATCGAGGACAAGGGCGCGGGCCAGGAACCGCCCGTGTTCGCGGTGCGCGAGCTGTGGAAGGTCTTCGGACCCCGCGCCGGCCGGGTGCCCGGATCGCCCGAACTCGCCGCCCTCAACCCCACCGAGCTGCGCGAACGTACCGGCTGCACCGCCGCCGTGCGTGACGTCAGCTTCGACGTCCGCAAGGGCGAGGTCTTCGTCGTCATGGGCCTGTCGGGCTCCGGCAAGTCGACGCTCGTGCGCTGTCTGACCCGGCTGATCGAGCCGACGTCGGGCTCGATCGAGATCGACGGCGAGGACGTGCTGTCGATGGACAAGGCGCGGCTGCGCGAGCTGCGCCGGCACCGGGCCGCCATGGTCTTCCAGCACTTCGGGCTGCTGCCGCACCGCTGCGTTCTCGACAACGTCGCCTACGGACTCGAGATCCAGGGCATGGGGAAGGCCGAGCGGCGCGCCAGGGCCGCCGAGGTCATCACCAAGGTCGGCCTCGAAGGTCTGGAGGACCGCCGGCCGGGACAGCTCTCCGGCGGTCAGCAGCAGCGCGTCGGGCTGGCACGAGCGCTCGCCGTCGACCCCGAAGTGCTCCTCTTCGACGAGCCGTTCAGCGCGCTCGACCCGCTCATCCGCCGCGACATGCAGGAGGAGGTCATCCGGCTGCACCGCGAGGAGGGCCGCACGATGGTCTTCATCACGCACGACCTGAACGAGGCGCTGCGCCTCGGCGACCGGATCGCGCTGATGCGGGACGGGCGGATCGTGCAGCTCGGCACGCCGGAGGAGATCGTCGGCTCGCCCGCCGACGACTACGTACGGGACTTCGTCCGCGATGTGCCGCGCGAGCAGGTCATGACCGTCCGCACGGCGATGCGCCCGGCGAACGGCGCGGACGAGGCCGGTGCGGGTCCCGCGGTCGCCCCCGACGCCACGGTCTCCGCGGCCATCGAGGCGGTCGCCCGTGCGGGCGGCCCCGCCCGGGTGATGGAGAACGGGCGTTGTGTGGGGGTCGTCGACCACGCGGCGCTGCTCGCGGTGGTGGCGGGCGTGCCGGCACAGGAGGTGGCGGCGTGACAGGGGCAGTGGTGCACCCGCCGCGGGGCCGCTTCGACGGCAGAGCCCCCGGTCTGGTTCTCGACCGCCGGACGCGCTCCGGCGGAGCCCCGGCGCGCGGTACGGGGCGGTGGTCCCGATGAGCGTCACCGTGAACGACGTGTCCAAGACGGCCAGGACCGCCGAGGCCGGGAACCGGGCTTCCGTGTCCGAGTGGGTGCGCCGCCGCCGCGGGCTGATCGCGGGCGTCGGGGCGCTCGTCGTCCTCGTCGTGCTCGGCAGCGTGCTGCTCGGTGGCGGCGGCTGGCCGGCCGGGCTGACCGCCGACATCTCAGGGCCGCTCGACGACGCCAACGAGTGGGTCGTCGACAACCGGGACACCCACCCCCTGTTCCTCTACTTCCTGCTGCACCTGTCCAACACCGCCACCGACGCGGTCGACGGCGTCTACCAGGTGCTCGACGCGCTGGGCTGGCTCGGCGTCGTGGCGGCCGGCGTGCTCGTCGCCTGGCGGGCGGCCGGACTCGGGCGGCGCGGGCTGCGCGTGGCGCTCACCGCGCTCGGGGCGTTCGCCGTGTGCGGGCTGCTCGGGATGTGGGACGCCACGTTGCTCACCATCGCGCTGATGGTGGTGTCCGTCGCGGCCGCGGCCCTGCTCGGCGCGCTGATCGGGCTCGCGGCCGGGCTGTCGGACCGGGTGAACCGGCTGCTGAGGCCGGTGCTCGACACCATGCAGGTGCTGCCGGCGTTCGCCTACCTCCTGCCGTTCGTGCTGGTCTTCGGCACGGGTACGCCCGCCGCGCTCTTCTGCACCGTGATCTACGCCGCCCCGCCGATGGCCCGCCTCACCGCGCTCGGACTGCGCGGCGCGGACCCTGCCGCGCTGGAGGCGTCCGCCTCCCTCGGCGCGAGCGGCTGGCAGCGGTTGCGGACGGCGCGGTTGCCGCTGGCCCGCAAGCAGATGCTCCTCGGCCTCAACCAGACGATCATGATGGCGCTTTCGATGGTCGTCATCGCCGCGCTCGTCGGCGCGGGCGGTCTGGGCGAGGAGGTGTACTCGGCGCTGTCGACCACGGACGTCGGCAAGGCGTTCGCCGCCGGTGTCCCGATCGTGCTCATCGCGATCTGGCTGGACCGTACGACGGCGGCCGCCGGCGACCGTATCGGCGAGCCCACGCCCGCCGGCAGCCGGCTGCACGGCGGCCGGGCCTGGGCGCTGGTAGCGGCGGCGGTCGCCGTCGCGGCGGCGGTACGCACCACCACCTGGCCCGAGGCCTGGACGTACGACATCTCGACGCCCGTCAACAAGGCGCAGGAGTGGATCACCGCGAACCTGACCTTCACCGAGGTCTGGGCCCGAGAGTTCACGCTCTGGATCCTCAACCCGCTGCGGGACACGCTGGTCTGGCTGCCGTGGTGGTCGGTGCTGCTGCTCGTGGCCGCCGTGACCTGGCTCGTCGGGAACTGGGCGGCCGCGGTCACCGCGACCGCCGCGATGGCGGCCGTCGGCGCGCTCGGCGTCTGGGCGAAGTCCCTGGACACGCTCTCCCAGGTGCTCGCGGCGCTGGTGGTGACGCTGGTGCTCGGCTTCCTCGCGGGTGTGCTCTGCGCCCGCGCAGGACGGCTGGAGCGGTGGCTGCGGCCGCTGCTGGACGCCATGCAGACGATGCCGCAGTTCGTGTACCTCATCCCGGTGGTCGCGCTCTTCGGCGCCACCCGCACCTCGGCGATCGTCGCGGCCGTCGTCTACGCGCTGCCCGCCGTCGTCCGCATCACCACCCAGGGCCTGCGTGAGGTCGACCCGGCCGCGGTCGAGGCGTCCCGCTCGCTCGGTGCCTCCACCCGGCAGCAGCTCTTCGGGGTCCAGCTGCCGCTGGCCCGTCCCGCACTGCAACTCGCCGTGAACCAGGGCGTGGTGCTGGTGCTGGCCGTGGTCGTCGTCGGCGGTCTGGTCGGCGGAGGCGCGCTCGGCTACGACGTCGTCAAGGGCCTCTCGCGCGGCGAGATGGGCCTCGGCATGACGGCCGGCATCGCCATCGTCTGCCTCGGGCTCGTCCTGGACCGGATCACCCAGCGGCCCTCCCGCCCCACCGACCGCTGACCCCCCACCTTTCCCTTACGACAGGAGCACCATGCGTACCGTACGAACCCTCCGCACAGCCGCCGCGGTCACCGGATCCATAGCCCTGCTGTCCCTCACCGCCTGCGGCGCCGCCGACACCGGCAAGAGCAACGACGTCGGCGGCAAGAAGACCGTGAAGCTGACCGTCCCGTCCTGGGTCGGCGCCCAGGCGAACACGGCCGTGGCCAAGCACATCCTCGAGAAGGAACTCGGCTACACGGTCAAGACCCAGCAGATGGGCGAGGTCCTGGCCTGGGACGCGCTGTCCAAGGGCGACGTCGACGCGATCCTCGAGGACTGGGGCCACCCCAAGGAGGAGAAGCAGTACGTCGAGACGAAGAAGACCGTCGTCAAGGGCGGCGACCTCGGCGTCACCGGGCACATCGGCTGGTTCGTGCCGAAGTACTTCGCGGACGAGCACCCCGATGTCACGGACTGGAAGAACCTCAACAAGTACGCCAAGGACTTCAGAACCGCGGAGAGCGGCGACAAGGGCGAACTGCTGGAGGGCTCGCCCGACTACGTCACGAACGACGACGCGATCATCGGCAATCTGAAGCTGGACCTGAAGACGAACTACGCGGGCTCCGAGGCCGCGCAGATCACGGCCATCAAGAAGTACGCGAAGGAGAAGAAGCCCTTCCTGACGTACTGGTGGACGCCGCAGTGGCTGAACGCGCAGATCGACATGGTCGAGGTCAAACTGCCGGAGTACAAGGAGGGCTGCGACGCCGACCCGAAGAAGGTCGCGTGCGCCTACCCGAACACGCCGCTGCAGAAGTTCTTCAACGCCGACTTCGCGAAGGACGGCGGCGAGGCGGCCGAGTTCCTGAAGAACTTCAAGTGGACGACGGAGCAGCAGAACGAGGTCGCGCTGATGATCGCCGACCAGAAGCTGTCGCCGGAGGCGGCGGCGGAGAAGTGGGTGAAGGAGAACGAGTCCACCTGGAAGGCGTGGCTCCCGAAGAAGTAGCGGGGCTGCCCGGCCGCGCGCCCGGACACGTGCCACAAGCGCCGAACGGGCCGGAAACCTCCGGCCCGTTCGGCGCTTTCAGGAAACGGCGGCGGTGTCCATGACCCGCGCCACCACGCCCGTCAGTGGTTGTACTGCCCCGGCGTGTAGTGCCCCGGAGCCATCCGGGTCGTGACACCGAAGCGGTTCCAGGCGTTGATGACCGTGATCGCCGCGATCAGCTGCGCCAGCTCCGCCTCCTCGAACTGCTTCGCCGCCCGCTCGTACACCTCGTCCGGGACGAACCCGTCCGTCAGCACGGTCACCGCCTCCGTGAGCTCGATGGCCGCGATCTCCCTCGCCGTGTAGAAGTGCCGGGACTCCTCCCACGCGCTCAGCTGGATGATCCGGTCGACCGACTCGCCCGCGGCCAGCGCGTCCTTCGTGTGCATGTCGAGGCAGAAGGCGCAGTGGTTGAGCTGCGAGGCGCGGATCTTCACGAGCTCCAGGAGGGTGGGGTCGACGCCCTGCCGGGCGGCCGCGTCGAGCCTGACCATCGCCTTGTACACCTCGGGGGCGTGCCTGGCCCATTCCATGCGGGGCGCGTGCTCATGGTTGTACTCGTTCTTCGTTGCCATGATCCTGACCGTATGCCGTGGATGGCGCCTCGGTATGGTCCATTTCCATGACGGATGACTGGGCCAGTTTCAGGTCGGCGTTCGGAGCCGACTTCCATATCGAGCTGCGCGGGACGGGCCTGCGCTCCGGGCTGATGGACGCGCTGCGGGACGCCGTCCGTGGCGGCAGGCTGGCGCCCGGGACCCGGCTTCCGTCGTCCCGTACGCTCGCCGGCGACCTCGGCATCGCCCGCAACACGGTCGCCGACGCCTACGCCGAACTCGTCGCCGAGGGCTGGCTCACCGCCCGCCAGGGCTCGGGCACCAGGGTCGCCCGGCGCGCCAGCCCCCGCAGGCCCGCGCCCACGGCCGGTTCCGTGTCCTCGGGCGCCGGTTCCGCGGCCACCGCGCCGCCTCAGGGCCGGGCGTCGCGGGTCCGGCCCGCGTACAGCCTGATGCCCGGCACCCCCGACCTGTCGTCGTTCCCGCGAGCCGAGTGGCTGAAGGCGGCCCGGCGGGCGCTGACCGCCGCACCGCACGAGGCCCTCGGCTACCCGGACCCGTACGGGCGGATCGAACTGCGCACCGTCCTCGCGGACTATCTCGCCCGGGCCCGTGGGGTGTACGCCGATCCTGGCCGCATCGTGATCTGTGCCGGGTACATCCACGGGCTAATGCTGCTGTCCTCGGTGCTGTGCAAGCGGAGGGTGCGGGAGGTGGCCGTCGAGGCGTACGGGCTCGATCTGCACTGGCAGCGCCTGAGCGAGGCGGGGCTGCGGCTGCCCGCGCTGCCCTTCGACGAACGCGGCACCCGGACCGAGGCGCTGGGCGGTGCCGGGCTCAAGGGAGTGGGCGCGGTGCTGCTCACACCGGCGCACCAGTTCCCGATGGGCGTGGCGCTTCCCCCGGACCGGCGGACGGCCGTGGTCGACTGGGCGCGCGGCACGGGCGGGCTGATCCTGGAGGACGACTACGACGGGGAGTTCCGCTACGACCGCCAGCCCGTCGGAGCGCTCCAGGGCCTCGACCCCGAGCGGGTCGTGTATCTCGGTACGGCGAGCAAGTCCCTGGTCCCCGGGTTGCGACTGGGCTGGATGGTCCTGCCGGAGGGCCTCGTCCCCGAAGTCCTCGGCGAGAAGGGCGAGTCGGACTGGGCGACGGGCGTGCTGGACCAGTTGACGCTGGCGGAGTTCATCGGCTCCGGCGCGTACGACCGTCATGTGCGGGCCATGCGGCTGCGCTACCGGCGGCGACGTGACCAGCTCGTCGACGCGCTCGCGGAGCGTGCCCCCGGCATCAGGGCGAGCGGTATCGCGGCCGGGATGCACGCGGTGCTCGAACTCCCGCCGGGCACCGAGCGCACGGTCTGCCAGGCCGCGGCATGGCAGGGCCTCGCGCTCGATGGTCTCGGCCGCTTCCACCACCCCGCCACCCCACCCGGCCCGGACGCCCTCGTCGTCGGCTACGGCACCCCCTCCGACAGCGCCTGGTCGGGCACGCTGGACGCACTCTGCCGGGTACTCCCCTGACCGCGCTGCCGCTACGGAGCCCCATCGTCGGGCGGCGAACCGGAGGGTGCCGAATCGGAGGACGCCGAACCGGAGCGCGGCGAACCGGAGGGCGCCGGCGGGATCTCCCCGAACCGTGCGAGCGCCAGCGCACCGCCCACCGAGATCGCGAAGCCCAGGACGGCGAGCCAGGCCAGCCCGTCGCGCGGACGGTCGCCGAGCCAGACCACACCGACCGCCGAGGGCAGCAGGGTCTCCGCCAGCACCAGGCCCGCGGTCGCCGTGGTCACCGAGCCGCGGGCGAACGCCGAGGTCAGGAGCAGGAAAGCGGCCGCCCCGCCGAGCAGCAGGGCGTACAGCGCGGGGCTGGTGAAGTCCACCTCGTCCAGCAGCCGCACCGCGACCTCGGGCACGCCGAAGCCGATCCCCGCGCCCGCGCCCAGCACCAGCGCCCGTGATCGGCCGGGCAGCCGGCCCGCTGCCGCGCCGATCAGCAGCACGGTGACCGCCGTGACCAGCAGTGCCCACTGCAGCCAGGGCGGCGCGGGCGTCTCGCCCTCCGGGCCCGAGGCCAGCCCCAGCATCGCGAGTCCCAGGCAGACCAGGGCGACCGCCGTCCATTCGGTACGGGTCAGCCGCACCGCCAGTACCCGGGTCGCCAGCACCGCCGTCACCGCCAGGCTCGCGGCGAGCGCCGCGCCCACCGCGTAGATGGGAATCAGCCGCAGCGCCACGATCTGCAGCGCGAATCCCGCCCCGTCTAGGGCGAGTCCGGCGAGGTATCGCCACTGCCGTACCGCGCGCAGGAACAGCGCGGCGTCCACCCCCGAGGCCGCGCCCGGCTCGCCCGGTTCGACGGCCGCCCGCGCGGCGACGGCCTGGAGGACGGTGGCCGTGCCGTAGCAGACCGATGCCGCGATCGCGCAAAGCATTCCAAAGACCACAAAACGACTCTAGACGTGGAGTGTTTGTGGACCGGGCTTACGGCCGGGCGGCGCGGCCCTCTAGTGTGTGCGGCGATCGTTGACTGGCTTGATGTGTACAAGGACGGGGAGGCCGGAAGGATGGCGCGGCGCAGGCTGAGGTCGGGCACAGTGGTGCTCGGCGGTATGGGGGTGCTCGCGGCGACGCTCACGTCCTGTGGCTCGGAGCCCGACGAGCGGTGCGTCGATCCGGTGACGTACGAGGTGCTGCCCGACTACGAGTGCGACGACGACGGCAGTGGCAGCGGCCGCTACTACTACGGCGGAAGCGTCCGCAGCGGCAAGGTCTCGGGCGGCAGTTACGACAAGGCGGCCGTGGACAGCGGGGGCTTCGGGTCCTCCAGCAGCGGCGGCGGCTGAGCCGGGACACGTACGCACCGATGAAGCGCCACACCACAGAACCCCGCCCCGGCTGGCAGGAAACCGTCGAGGAGCAGGGCTGCATATACCCGCTCACCCGCTACCCCGACGGCTCCCTGCGCCCCTATTGGGACGAGAGCGCGTACTACGAGTTCTCGCTGCCCGAGGTCGAGGCGCTGGAGGAGGTCGTCGAGGAACTGCACACGATGTGCCTGGCAGCGGCCGCGCACATCGTGGAGCACGACCGCTTCGCCGACCTCGGCATCAAGGACCCCCGGCTGGCGAGGCGCGTCGCCGAGTCCTGGCGGCGCCGCGCCGAACTGCCGTCGCTCTACGGCCGGTTCGACCTGCGCTACGACGGCACCGGCCCCGCCAAGATGCTGGAGTACAACGCCGACACCCCCACCTCGCTGGTGGAGGCGGCCAGCCCTCAGTGGTTCTGGATGGAGGAACGCTTCCCCGGCGCCGACCAGTGGAACTCCCTCCACGAGCGCCTCGTCGCGGCCTGGAAACGGCAGGCCCCGCTGCTGCCGCCCGGGCCGCTGCACTTCGTGCACTCCGACGGGGACGAACTCGGCGAGGACCTGATGACGGTCGCGTATCTGCGCGAGACGGCCCAGCAGGCCGGGCTCGCCACCGAGGCGCTGTCCGTCGAACGGATCGGCTGGGACAGGCTGTCCGGCCGCTTCGTCGACGACCGGCTCCGCTTCATCCGCAGCTGCTTCAAGCTGTATCCGTGGGAGTGGCTGACGACGGACCGCTTCGGCCCGTACGTCCTGGACACCCTGGACAACGGCGGCGGCACCGGCACCACGTGCTGGATCGAGCCCGCCTGGAAGATGCTGCTCTCCAACAAGGCGCTGCTCGCGGTGCTGTGGGAGCTCTACCCCGGGCACCCGAATCTGCTGCCCGCCTACCTCGACGGCCCGCGCGAACTCGCCGCCACCGGCGGCTATGTCACCAAGCCGCTCCTCGGCCGCGAAGGCGCCGGCGTCACCGTCCACGAGCCGGGCGCGGACCCCGTCGTACGGGACGAGCCCTGCTGCTACCAGGAGTTGGCACCGCTGCCGGACTTCGACGGCAACCGGGTCGTGCTCGGCGCGTGGGTCGTCGAGGACGAGGCCGCCGGGCTCGGCATCCGTGAGTCGTCGGGACTGATCACCGACGAGTACGCGCGCTTCCTTCCGCACGTGATCCTCTAGGCCGTGTCGGACACGGCCCAGCGGGGCGGTGGTCCACCGGGACCACCGCCCCCGGGTCACTCTCCGGCCAGCACCGCGCGCAGCTGGTCGAGGCCCCAGTCCAGATCCTCCTTGCTGATCACCAGCGGTGGGGCGATCCGGATCGTCGAGCCGTGGGTGTCCTTCACCAGGACACCGCGGTCCATGAGCTTCTCGGAGACCTCCCGGCCGGTGCCGTGCGAGGGGGCGATGTCGATCCCCGCCCACAGTCCGCGCCCGCGCACCGCGTCCACCGAGCCGCCGCCCACCAGCAGACCCAGCTCGTGGTGCAGATGCTCGCCCAGCTCGGTCGCCCGCTGCTGGAACTCGCCGCTGCGCAGCATGGCGATGACCTCCAGGGCCACCGCGCAGGCCAGCGGATTGCCGCCGAACGTCGAACCGTGCTCGCCCGGCCGGTACACCCCGAGCACCTCGGAGGACGACACGACCGCCGAGACGGGTACGACACCCCCGCCCAGCGCCTTGCCCAGGATGTACATGTCGGGGACGACACCCTCGTGCTCACAGGCGAAGGTGCGGCCCGTACGGCCGAGGCCGGACTGGATCTCATCGGCGATGAACAGCACGTTCCGCTCGCGGGTCAGCTCCCGCACCCCGGCGAGATAGCCCGGCGGCGGCACGAGGACGCCTGCCTCGCCCTGGATCGGCTCCAGCAGCACCGCCACGGTGTTGGCGCTGACCGCATGCTCCAGGGCCGTGAGATCGCCGTACGGCACGATCTCGAAGCCCGGCGTGTACGGACCGAAGTCGGCCCGCGCCTCCGCGTCGGTGGAGAAGCTGATGATCGTCGTCGTACGCCCGTGGAAGTTGTTCGCGGCGACGACGATCTTCGCCTGGCCGGGCGGAACGCCCTTGACCTGGTAGCCCCACTTGCGGGCGGTCTTCACGGCGGTCTCCACCGCTTCCGCCCCCGTGTTCATGGGCAGCACCATCTCCATGCCGCACAGCTCCGCCAGCTGCGTACAGAAGTCGGCGAACCGGTCGTGGTGGAACGCGCGGGAGGTCAGCGTCACCCGCTCCAGCTGGGCCTTCGCGGCGTCGATCAGCCGCTGGTTGCCATGGCCGAAGTTGATCGCCGAGTAGCCGGCGAGCATGTCGAGGAAGCGGCGCCCCTCGACGTCCGTCATCCACGCACCGTCCGCCGACGCGACGACGATGGGCAGCGGGTGGTAGTTGTGGGCGCTGTGCGCCTCCGCGGAGGCGATGGCTCTCTCCGTTGCAGACACGAGGTCTCCGTTCGTACGTCGGCGCGGGTCGCCGGATCGGTGGCGCGTACCAGGGCCTGGGTGGGTGCCTCTTTCTATCGTCGCTCGGTCACCAGGTGAAGAAACATCGGGCTTCGCACGGGACTCGCCGGAGACCTTCCCGTTTCCCCGGGGTTTGCGCACCCGTGCCCGGGCCGCGCGGCCGCCGAGAGTAAGGTGGGCGGTACGCACGGCGACTGGCGTACGCGGAACCGACCGCGGGGGAGCCGTGCGCGGCAGAACCTACGGGTGCCGCCCGCCTGGGCACCGCGGGTGCACTCATCACCTGCCCCGGAGGACGCCATGACTCTTTCCGCTCAGCACAGCCATCCCGCGCTCACCGCCGCCGACCCCGAACTGGCCGCGCTCGTGGGCGCCGAGGAGCGGCTCCAGGCCGACACCCTGCGGCTCATCCCCAGCGAGAACTACGTGTCGCAGGCGGTTCTCGAAGCCTCCGGCACCGTCCTCCAGAACAAGTACAGCGAGGGCTACCCCGGGCGCCGCTACTACGAGGGCCAGCAGAACATCGACCAGGTCGAGCTGCTCGCCATCGCCCGCGCCAGGTCCCTGTTCGGCGTCGAGCACGCCAACGTCCAGCCCTACTCCGGCTCCCCGGCCAACCTGGCCGTCTATCTCGCCTTCGCCGAGCCCGGTGACACCGTGATGGGCATGGCTCTCCCGATGGGCGGCCACCTCACCCATGGATGGGGCGTGTCCGCCACCGGTAAGTGGTTCCGCGGCGTCCAGTACGGCGTGCGCCACGACACGGGCCTCATCGACTTCGACGAGGTGCGCGAACTCGCCCTCAAGGAGCGGCCGAAGGTCATCTTCTGCGGTGGCACCGCCCTTCCCCGCACCATCGATTTCGCGGCCTTCGGCGAGATCGCCCGCGAGTGCGGTGCGGTGCTCGTCGCCGATGTCGCCCACATCGCCGGCCTGATCGCGGGCGGCGCGCACCCCTCGCCGGTCCCGTACGCCGACGTGATCTCCACGACCACCCACAAGACGCTGCGCGGTCCGCGCGGCGCCATGCTGATGTCCCGTGAGGAACACGCCAAGGCGATCGACAAGGCCGTCTTCCCCGGCCTCCAGGGCGGCCCGCACAACCAGACCACCGCCGCCATCGCGGTCGCCCTGCACGAGGCGGCCCAGCCCTCCTTCCATGACTACGCGCAGGCGGTCGTCGCCAACGCCAGGGCCCTCGCCGAGGCACTGCTCGCCCGGGGCTTCGACCTCGTCTCCGGCGGCACCGACAACCATCTGATCCTGATGGACCTCACGTCCAAGGAGGTCCCGGGCAAGGTGGCGGCGAAGGCGCTGGACCGGGCCGGGATCGTCGTCAACTACAACACCGTCCCGTACGACCCCCGGAAGCCCTTCGATCCCTCGGGCGTCCGTATCGGCACCCCCTCCCTCACCTCGCGCGGTCTCACCGCCGAGCAGATGCCGGCCGTCGCCGCCTGGATCGACCGTGGCGTCACGGCGGCCCGCACGGGCGACGAGGACGCCCTCGCCGTGATCCGCGCCGAGGTCGCCGACCTGATGTCCGCCTTCCCGGCCCCCGGCCTCCCGGCCTAGCCCCACCCGGGCTGCGCCGTCCCACCCGGCCTTCGCCGTCCCACCCGGGCGCCCGCGCGGTGTCCGGGTGGCCGGCAGGGTCTGGAGAGGACGTGGAGGGTCCAGCAGCAGAGGACCTAGAGGTCCAGAAGCTGCCGGCGGGGCCCGTCGTCCCGCTCACGGCCGCGCGGGCCGGACAACGGGTGGGGCAGGCGGGCAGCGAGGGGACGCAGGGCCAGACCGAGGGCCAGGCCCACGGCGAGGCCCGGTATCGCCCACCACCAGTCGCTGGAACCGGTGGAACGGGTGGAGCCGGCCGATGCGGCGGTCGGTGGCGACGCGGTGCCGCCGTCCTGCCAGGACGAGACCGGTGGCATGCCCGGCCCGCCCCGCTCGGTGCTCTTCTCGCCCATCACGCCGAGGCTGCTCAGCAGCCGCGTCAGCTCGGCCGGCTTCGCCGCCTTGTGCCACACCCCGTCGTACGACTCCGGCAGTCCGGCCGCCGAATGGACCCAGACCGTGCGGGCGTCGTCGGACGGATAGACGCGGTCCAGCCGCCAGGGACTGATGTCGTGGGCCATCCACGTCACATTGATCTGGCGCACCCCCGTCAATGAGTCCAGGCCCGGCGGCCGGTCCTTCCCGCCGGCGGAGCCGGAGCGCAGCAGCGAGGACAGCTGCCCGTACTCCGGTGCCGAGGCGTAGAGCGCGGTCGCCTCGCCGCTCTCCGGTGAGACGATCAGCACGCTCGTCGGGCCCCCGGCCACCGCGCCGGGAGCGAGGAACAGGGCCGCACCGAGGGCCAGGCCCAGCAGTGCCACCAGTGCGGCGAGTCGTCGTAGCAGTCCCATGTCTCCCCCTGCCGACGCCGGCGCGGTACGGACCCTCCGCACCTGTCCGCGTCACTTCTGGTACACCGCCCGAGCCCTCCGGGTTCCCACCGCGCCCCGACTTCCTCAGGGCATGGACTCCGCGATCTCCCGCCCGCGTGTCATGTCGGACTCGCCCTCCAGCCGAAGGGTCGTCCGCCCGTCGGCGGACATCCACAGCAGCGTCGGCCCCGCCGTCCGCCGCGACTCGGTCCACCGCTGCCCGGCCCCGCCGGTCAGCGGGAACCGGAGCACATGCGGCTCCGCGAACCACAGCGCGGTCCGTCCGCCGGACAGCTCCAGCCACTGCGGAGGGATCCGCACCTGCTTGGAGAAGCCGAGGTCCAGCCGGGCCGGGAAGACATCGAGCCTGACGGTGCTGCCCGTGCGCCCGTACCAGCACAGGCTGACCGCGCTGCGGCCGCCCGGGACCGCGCTCACCGACACCGCGTCCGGCTCGCCGAGCGCCCGCGGCACGCGGGGCACGAAGCCCGCCCGCCGTCCGGCCTCGGCCGGCGGCACCGGCTCCCGGCACGCGGGCACCGCCGCGCCCGGCGCAGGCGGCGCCGAGGGGTCGTAGCGCACCTGGACGCCGCCGAAGCCGAACCAGTCCGCGACGGCGGCCCGGACCGGGGGAGTGAGGACGAGCACCACCAGCACGCCGGAGAGCGTCACGGTCAGCGTCCGCCACCTGCGCCGTATCCACGAAGCGACCCGGCGGCGGACGGGCACCGTCTCCGCCACGGGAACCGGCACCGACTCCGCGATCATCCGGGCCAGCACCCGCTCGGCCATCGTCCCGCCGTCGACGTCCGGCAGCGGCAGACGGCGCCCCAGCTCCCTCAGCTCGGCCTCCAGCGGGTCCCCGGACCCGGGCTGCGGCTCCCGCTCAGCCATGCTCCTCACCCCCTTCGGGGGCATCGGGCAGCAGCCGCTCCAGCTTGCGCAGCGCGCGGTTCAGCCGCGACTTGACCGTGCCGCGCGGCCAGCCCAGCGCCTGAGCGGTCTCGGACTCGTCCAGCTCCAGCAGATAGCGATGGATCACGACCTGCCGATGCTCCTCGCCCAGCTCGTCCAGAGCGGCGAGCAGCCGCCCCCGGCGCTCGCCGGCCACCGCCGCGGCCGCCGGATCCGCCGTGTCCGGTATCAGCGGCTCCGCGGCGCCCAGCAGCATCGCCTCCCGCCCCGCCAGCTCCCGCATCCGCACCGCCGACCGCACTGTGTTCCTCGTCTCATTGACGACGATCCGGAGCAGCCACGGCCGGAAGGCCGAGCCGTCCCGGAAGCTGCCCAGTGACCGGTACGCCTTGAAGAAGGCGGACTGCACCACGTCCTCCGCGTCGGCACCCGCGCCGCAGGCCACCGCCGCGCGCAATGCCACCCGCGTGTACGCGCGCACCAGCTCCGCATACGCCTCGGGCTCCCCGGAACGTACGCGCGCGATCACCGCGGACTCGTCGACGACGGTCAGAGTGCGGCCCCCCTCCAGGGTCCCCTCCCGCATGCTCACACCCTTGATACACCGCGCGCCCCCGATCGGTTCCCGACCTGTAGGCACCACCTGAGAGAATGCTGAACATGGCCTCTGACAGTCCTCGTGTGCTCTCCGGAATCCAGCCCACCGCAGGCTCGTTCCACCTCGGCAACTATCTCGGCGCGGTCCGCCAGTGGGTCGCCCTGCAGGAGACCCACGACGCCTTCTACATGGTCGTCGACCTGCACGCGATCACGGTCCCGCAGGACCCGGCCGAGCTGCGCGCCAACACCCGGCTCGCCGCGGCCCAGCTGCTCGCCGCCGGTCTCGACCCCGAGCGCTGCACCCTGTTCGTCCAGAGCCACGTCCCCGAGCACGCCCAGCTCGGCTGGGTCATGAACTGCCTCACCGGCTTCGGCGAGGCCTCGCGCATGACGCAGTTCAAGGACAAGTCCGCCAAGCAGGGCGCCGACCGGGCCACCGTCGGCCTCTTCACGTACCCGATCCTCCAGGTCGCCGACATCCTGCTCTACCAGGCCAATCAGGTCCCGGTCGGCGAGGACCAGCGCCAGCACATCGAGCTGACCCGCGATCTCGCCGAGCGCTTCAACGGCCGCTTCGGCCGGACCTTCACGCTCCCGGAGCCGTACATCCTGAAGGAGACGGCGAAGATCTACGACCTGCAGGACCCGCAGATCAAGATGAGCAAGTCGGCGTCCACCCCCAAGGGTCTGATCAACCTGCTCGACGAGCCGAAGGCGACGGCGAAGAAGGTCAGGAGCGCGGTCACCGACACCGACACGGTCATCCGCTTCGACCAGGTCGAGAAGCCGGGCGTCAGCAACCTGCTGACCATCTACTCCACCCTCACCGGCACCGCGATCGCGGAACTGGAACAGAAGTACGAGGGCAAGGGCTACGGTGCGCTGAAGACCGACCTCGCCGACGTCATGGTGGAATTCGTCACTCCGTTCAGGTCCCGCACCCAGGAGTACCTGGACGACCCCGAGACGCTGGACTCCCTCCTGGCCAAGGGCGCGGAGAAGGCCCGTGCGGTCGCCGCCGAGACCCTCGCCCAGACCTACGACCGGGTGGGCTTCCTGCCCGCCAAGCACTGAGCCGGACCCTGGGGCCAGTGGTCCCGTCGGGCACCGAGGAAAAGGACTCTGGCGGGACCATGGCCGCAGCCGTCACACTGGCGACTGCGCAGACCACCGAAAACCCGGATAAGGAGAACGACGTGGGGACCGTAACGCTCGGCGTTTCGATCGCGGTCCCGGAGCCCTACGGCAGCCTGCTCCAGGAGCGGCGCGCGGGCTTCGGGGATGCCGCCGCGCACGGCATCCCCACGCATGTCACCCTCCTGCCGCCGACCGAGGCCGACGCGTCCGCCCTGCCTGTGGTCGAGGCGCACCTCACGCGGGTCGCGGCGGCGGGCCGCGCCTTCCCCATGAGGCTGTCCGGCACCGGTACGTTCCGGCCGGACTCGCCGGTCGTCTTCGTCAAGGTGGCCGAGGGCGGGGCGGCCTGCACCCAGCTCCAGCAGCGGGTGCGGGACGCGTCCGGCCCGCTCGTGCGCGAGCTGCAGTGGCCGTACCACCCGCATGTGACCGTCGCGCACGGCATCGCCGAGGAGGCGATGGACCGGGCCTACGAGGAGCTGGCCGGGTACGAGGCGGAGTGGACCTGCACGTCCTTCGCGCTGTACGAGCAGGGCGCGGACGGGATCTGGCGCAAGCTCCGTGAGTACGCGTTCGGGGGCGGCCCGGCCGTGCCGAGCCTCCCGGCGCAGAGCACCCCCGTGGACGAGCCGGCCGCGACCCCGTACTGAGCGGGCCAGCCCGGGCTCAGACCGGGAGACGGCGGAACAGCGGCCGTGGCACATGCCGCAGCGCCGACATCACCACCCGCAGTGCCCCCGGCACCCACACCGTCTCGGCGCGCCGCCGCAGACCCTTCTCGATCGCCAGGGCGACGTGCTCCGGTGTCGTGGCCAGCGGTGCCTCGGCCAACCCGGCCGTCATCTTCGATCGGACGAACCCGGGCCTGACGACCATCACATGCACCCCCGTGCCGTGCAGGGCGTCACCGAGGCCCTGGGTGAACGCGTCGAGTCCCGCCTTGCTGGATCCGTAGATGAAGTTGGCGCGGCGGGCGCGCTCGCCCGCCACCGACGACAGCACGACCAGCGAGCCGTGGCCCTGCGTCTGCAGGGCGCCCGCGCAGATCAGCCCGGAGGAGACGGCTCCGGTGTAGTTCGTCTGGGCGACCCGGACCGCCGCGAGCGGTCTGGCCTCGTCGTGTGCCTGGTCGCCGAGGACACCGAAGGCGAGCAGCACCATGTCGATGTCGCCCTCGGCGAAGATCTTGCCGAGGACCTCCTCGTGCAGGCTGGGGTCCAGCGCGTCGAAGGCGACGGTGCGTACGTCCGCGCCCAGTTCGCGCAGGCCGTCGGCGGCGGACTCCAGCGCGGGGGAGGGGCGGCCCGCCAGCCAGACCGTACGGGTACGGCGGGCCACCAGCCGGCGCGCCGTCGCCAGGCCGATCTCCGACGTGCCGCCGAGGACGAGCAGGGACTGCGGGGTGCCGAATGCGTCCTTCATGGTGCGTGCTCCTTCATCACAGAGGTCACGGAAGTCACAGCGAGAGACGGCGGGAGAGATCGGACACGAACACTCCCCTCGGATCCAGCCGGGCCCGCAGGGCGCGGAACCGGTCGAGCCCGGGATACATCGCCGCCAGCAGTTCCGGCCGCAGCCGGGAGTCCTTGGCCAGATAGACCCGCCCGCCCGCGCCCGCCACCACGTCGTCGAGTTCGTCCAGGAACACGCCGAGCCCCGGCAGTCCGGCCGGCAAATCCAGGGCGAGCGTCCAGCCGGGCATCGGGAACGACAGCCAGCCCGGGTCGCCCTCGCCGAAGCGCTTCAGCACGGCGAGGAACGACGGGCAGCCGTGGCGGGCGATGCGCCCCACGATCGCGCGCAGCGCCTCCTCCTGACCGTGCCCGACCACGAACTGGTACTGGACGAAGCCGCTGCGCCCGTAGATCCGGTTCCAGTGCGGGACGCCGTCCAGCGGATGGAAGAAGGCGGGGATCGACTGGAGTTCGCCGGTGCGGCGACGCGGCGCCCGGCGGTACCAGAGCTCGTTGAACAGGGTCACGGAGGCGCGGCCGAGCAGTCCCTCCGGGACGAGCGCGGGCGCCGCGGGAAGGCGCAGGGGCCGGAACCCCAGCGGCCGGCGCCGGGCGCGCCGCGGGAGCGCGTCGAGGGGCGCGTGCTCCCCGCGGGTGAGGACCGAGCGCCCGGTCGCCGCGCCGCGGGCGAGCAGGTCGATCCAGGCGACCGAGTAGCGGTAGCGGTCGTCGGTCCCGGTCAGCCGCGCCATCAAGTCGTCCAGGTCGGCGGCGCGTTCGGTGTCCACGGACATCAGCGACGTCTCGACCCGGTGCAGCCGGACCGTGGCGGAGAGGACGATCCCGGTCAGGCCCATGCCGCCCGCGGTCGCGTCGAACAGCTCGGTGCCGGGGAGCACGGTACGCAGCTCACCGTCGGCCGTGAGCAGTTCCAGCGAGAGCACATGGCGGGAGAACGAGCCCGAGACGTGGTGGTTCTTGCCGTGGATGTCGGCGCCGATGGCTCCGCCGACCGTCACATAGCGGGTCCCGGGCGTGACCGGGACGAACCAGCCGAGCGGCAGCAGCACCTCCATCAGCCGGTGCAGGCTGACCCCCGCGTCGCAGACCACGACGCCCGCCTCCGCGTCGATGGTGCGGATCCGGTCCAGGCCGGTCATGTCGAGGACGGCGCCGCCCGCGTTCTGCGCCGCGTCCCCGTACGCCCGGCCCAGTCCGCGCGCGATGGCGCCGCGTGTCCCGCAGCGGTGTACGGCCGCCGCGGCGTCGTCGAAGGTACGGGGACGGACCAGCAGCGCCGCCGAGGGCGCGGTACGGCCCCAGCCGGTCACCGGCACCGGCAGGTCGTCGTCGTAGGGGGACATGCGCGCGACGGTATCGCCCTCTTCGGGGGATTTGCCTTAATGCCCCTGACTCGCCGAAACGGGTGATTAAACGAGTGTCATGAAAAATGACCGCAAATGTCGGCCCGTCGTTGAGAAGAGTCGCTTCCGGCTCATCGAAAGGGGTGGCAGATGCGAGAGGCCGACGGGACGCGACGGCCGGGCGTCGAGCACCGGCTGCTGACGGTGATGCGCGGCTTCGGCACGGAGCCACGGGTGGCCGCGGCGGCCCGCGCGCTGTCGCACACCGGCGAGCACGCCACGCTGTGGATCGCCGCCGGCCTCGCGGGCGCCGCGGCCGACCCCGAGCGGCGCCGCGGGTGGCTGCGCGGTACCGCACTGATCTGCGCGGCCCACGTGACCAGCATCGGCGTCAAGCGGGTCGTACGCCGCCCCCGCCCTCGACTGCCGGTGGGTGAACCGCTCGTACGCGCCCTGGGCCGGCACTCCTTCCCCAGCTCGCACGCCGCCTCGGCGGCCGCCGCCGCCGTGGCCTTCGGCACGCTCCGCCCGGCGGTCCGCCGGCTCGTGCGGCCACTGGCCGCCGCGATGTGCGTCTCCCGGCTCGTCGCCGGCGTCCACTACCCGACCGACGTCCTCGCCGGCGCGGCCCTCGGCGGCCTCATGGCCCACCGGGGCGCGGCATGGCTACGGACCGGCCGGGGCGCGACGCAGGACGGAGCCGGAGGCGGCGGACATGTCTGAGCGGAGCACCGTGCTGCTCGAGCAGCCGGAGCGGCCGGAGCAGCACGTCGGGCGGGCCGTGTCCGCGCGACGGCGGCCGCTGCGGGTGCCGCTGGGGCTGATCCGGACCGCCAGGCCCCGTCAGTGGATCAAGAACGTGCTGGTCGCGGCGGCCCCGGCGGCCGCGGGGGAGCTGGACTCCCGGCACACGGTCGTCCAACTGGCGGTCGTCTTCGCCCTGTTCACGGCCGCCGCCTCCGCCGTCTACCTGATCAACGACGCGCGCGACGCCGAGGCCGACCGCGCCCACCCGGTCAAGTGCACACGGCCGGTGGCCTCGGGCGACGTACCCGCAGCCGTCGCCTGCGCCGCCGGGGTGCTGCTCGCCGCCGCCGCGACCGCCGCCGCGGCCGTCCTGTGCAACACGATGACCGCGGCGCTGCTCTGCGCCTACGTGCTCATGCAGATCGCCTACTGTGTCCGGCTCAAGCACGTCCTCGTCGTTGACCTGGCCATCGTCACCACCGGATTCCTGATGCGGGCGATGATCGGCGGAGTGGCGCTGTCCATTCCGCTCTCCCGCTGGTTCCTGATCACCACGGGCTTCGGAGCGCTCTTCATGGTGGCCGCCAAGCGCTACTCGGAAGCCGTCGAGATGGCCGGCTCGGACGGTGCGACCAGGGCGCTGCTCACCTCCTACACCACCGGCTACCTCCGCTTCGTGTGGCAGCTGGCGGCCGGCGTCGCGGTCCTCGGCTACTGCCTGTGGGCGCTGGAGAGCGGCGGAACCGCGAACGGCTCACTGCTGCCGTGGCGTCAGCTCTCGATGATCGCGTTCATCCTGGCGGTGCTGCGGTACGCGGTCTTCGCCGACCGGGGCACCGCCGGCGCTCCCGAGGACGTCGTGCTGCGCGACCGGCCGCTCGCCGTCATCGGGCTTGCGTGGCTGGCGATGTACGCGATGGCGGTCGCGGACCTGTGACCGGGCCGGTGGCCGAAGCCGCAGCAGAATCCGGGACGGCCGAAGCCGCAGCGGAATCCGGGACGGCCGAATCCGGGACGCCCCGCTCCGTGGCCGGACCCGGGTGCCGGGGAAGGCGTACGTCATGGACTGGCTGAAGAAGCTCCCCGTCGTCGGCCCGCTCGTGGAGCGGCTGATGCGGACCCACGCATGGCGCTCGTACGAGACGCTCGAAGAAGCACGCTGGACGCGGCTCGCGGCCGCGATCACCTTCATCAGTTTCCTCGCGCTCTTCCCGCTGATCACCGTCGCCGCCGCGATCGGCGCCGCGCTGCTCAGCAAGGAACGGGTGACGTCCCTGCAGGACAAGCTGGCCGAGCAGGTGCCGGGGATCTCCGGCCAGCTCGACATCGGCGCGCTCGTGGACAACGCGGCCACCGTCGGCCTGATCGCCGGCGCGCTGCTGCTGCTCACCGGCATCGGCTGGATCGGCTCGATGCGGGAGTGCCTGCGGGTGGTCTGGGGCCTCGACGACAAGGACGAGGGGAACCCGATCGTACGCAAGGGCAAGGACGCGGCCGTGCTGTTCGGCATGGGCGCGGTCGGCCTGGCCTCGTTCGCCGCGTCCGCCCTGGGCTCCAGCGCCGTCGGCTGGAGCGCGGACCGTCTCGGCATCGAACGCGACGGGGCCGGCGGCGTCCTGCTGCAGATCGTCGCCGTCGCCGTCGCGGTCCTCGCCGACTTCCTGGTGCTGCTGTACGTCCTGACCCTGCTGCCCGGCGTCCACCCGCCCCGCCGCCGGCTGATCGTCGCGGCGCTGCTCGGGGCGGTCGGCTTCGAGCTGCTGAAACTGCTGCTCAGCGGCTACATCTCGGGCGTCGCGACGAACTCGATGTACGGCGCGTTCGGCGTCCCCGTCGCGCTGCTGCTGTGGATCAACTTCACCGCGAAACTGCTTCTGTACTGCGCCGCGTGGACCGCGACGGACAGCGGCCCCGGCACCCCCGGTGCCGGGGAGAGCGCTAGCGACGAGGCAGACGACGGACCAGATCCGGCAGCGGCCAGCGCCGGTTGACCAGGAACGCGGCACCCGCCAGCAGCACCAGCACCCCGGCGATCACGGAGAGCGCGACACCGGCGCCGCTGGACCCGCCCTGCCCTGTCGCGGAGGCCTTGTCCGGACCGGGCCGGTTCTTCTTGCCTTCGTCGCCGCTCGCGGCGCGCTGGTCGGGACCGCTCGACGTGTCCGTACGCGCGGACTCCGGCGCCACCAGCTCGCCGACCGGCTTCACCTTCCCGGCCGCCGCGAAACCCCAGTCGAGGAGGCGGGCGGTCTCGTTGTAGACCGCGTGGTTCTCCTTCGACGACGGGTTCATGACCGTGACGAGCAGCACCTTGCCGTTGCGCTCGGCGACGCCGGTGAAGGTCGAGCCGGCCAGCGTGGTGTTGCCGTTCTTCACGCCCGCGATGCCCTGGTACGGGGTGACGCCCGACTCGCCGGTGAGCAGCCGGTTGGTGTTCTGGATCTCGAACGTCTCGCGCTTCTTGCCCGGCTTCAGCTCGCCCGGGAACTTGGCGCGGGCGGTCGAGCAGTACTCCCGGAAGTCCTTCTTCTGCAGACCGCTGCGGGCGAACAGGGTCAGGTCGTACGCGCTCGACACCTGGCCCTTCTCGTCGTAACCGTCCGGAGTGACGACCTCCGTGTCGAGGGCCTGCAGCTCCTCGGCGTGCTCCTGCATCTGCTTGACGGTCTCCTTGACTCCGCCGTTCATCTCGGACAGCACATGGACGGCGTCGTTGCCCGATCGGAGGAAGACGCCGAGCCACAGGTCGTGGACGGTGTAGGTCTGCTTCTCCTTGATCCCGACGAGGCTGCTGCCGACACCGAGCCCGGCGATCTCGCTGCGTTCGACCGTGTGCTGCCGGTCCTTGGGGAGCTTGGGCAGCACCGTGTCCGCGAAGAGCATCTTCAGCGTGGAGGCGGGGGGCAGCCGCCAGTGCGCGTTGTGGGCGGCGAGCACGTCGCCGCTCTCCGCGTCAGCGACGATCCAGGAGCGGCCCGACACGTCCTTCGGAAGGACGGGTGCGCCGGGCATCAGGTTGACCTGGGTGCCGGGCTTGCCGAGCAGGCTGCCGCCGACGGTGGACATGACCGACGGTGGGTTCGGGGCCTTGTTGTCCTTGCTGACCTGCTTTTCGGCCTTGGTGGCCGCTGTCGCGGGCGCGGTGGCGAGTGCGGGAAGCAGCGCGGCGGCGGCGACCGTCAATGCGGTCTTCTTCAAAGCAGACACGGACGAGAACGTACAGGGAGTTGACGCCGATGCCGACACCGGCCGGGTGACCCGCCGCGAGCTCCGCCGGTACAGCCCATCACCCGGACCCCGCCGCACCGGGACGGAGGACGGCGGCGATACTGAGTCCATGAAGCTCAGCCGCCCGGTCTCCTGGTTCCTGCTCGCGTTCGGGGTGTGGAGCTGGGTCATCTGGGTCACTTTCGTCAAGAACCTGTGGCAGGACGCCGGCGGGCTCGCCTTCGACGACGCGGGTGACCCGACTGCGTACTTCTGGGTCCATCTGCTGCTCGCCGTTACGTCCCTGGTTCTGGGGACGGTGGTCGGGGTCATCGGGTTGCGTGGCGTACGCGCATTGCGTCGCGACCGGGGATAGGGGAACGGTTCCGTGCTGGTCGTCCTGCTCGTGATCGCTGTCGTGGTGGCCCTGCTGGCGGGCGTCCACTGGTACGTCTGGCGGCGTCTGGTCCGCGACACGACGGCCGGCCCCGGTGCGGTCCGCCGCGCGGGCACGGCGGCGGTCGTCCTGCTGCCCGTGCTCTCCGTCGGCGCCCTCGCCTCCGGCCGCGCGGGGGCGCCCTTCTGGCTCCAGCAGATCCTCGCCTGGCCGGGCTTCCTCTGGCTCGCCACGCTCCTGTACCTGACCCTCGCCCTCGTCGTGGGCGAGGCCGCCCGGCCCCTCCTGCGCCGCGCCCTGTCCCGCCGGGCTGACGCCAGGTCAGCGGCGGGCGCTCGGGCGACCGCGGCCGGAAGCGGCACCGTCGCCGTGAACGGTGGGACCGCCGCGAGCGCCGCTGAGACCGGCGACGCCTCGCGTGAGGAAGGCGGCCCGCAGGACGCCGAGGTGCTCGAAGGCACGGGTTCGGTCGCCGTCTCCGTTGCCGTCGCCACGGACGATGGGTCCGGCGCGGGGGGCGCGCGCGGGCACGTGCGTGCCATGGCACCCGCCGATGCCGATGCCGATGCCGATGCCGGCACCGACACCCGCACTCACGCCGTCTCCGACGCCACGGCCGCATCCGGCGATGCGGCGGACGTCCGCCCGGAGGCCACCGCGTCGACCGCCGGTGCCGTCCCGGCGGGCGGCGTGTCGCGGCGGTTGTTCGTCGCGCGCATGGTGGGCGGCGCCGCGGGCGCCGTCGCGGCGGGAACCGTCGGGTACGGCGCGTACGGGGTACTGCGCGGGCCGAAGGTCAAGCGGGTCACCGTGCCGCTCGCGAAGCTGGTGCGCGGGATGCACGGGTACCGGATCGCCGTCGTGAGCGACATCCACCTCGGGCCCGTCCTCGGCCGGGCCCACGCCCAGCGCATCGTGGACACGATCAACGCCACCCAGCCCGACCTCGTCGCCATCGTCGGCGATCTCGTCGACGGCAGTGTGGCCGACCTCGGCCGGTCCGCCGAACCCCTCGCGCAGCTCCGCGCACGCGACGGCTCGTACTTCGTCACCGGCAACCACGAGTACTTCTCGGGCGCCGACGCCTGGGTCGACCACGTCCGCGAACTCGGCCTCACCCCCCTGCGCAACGACCGTGTCGAGATCGCCGGTTTCGATCTCGCGGGCGTCGACGACATCGCGGGTGAGAGCGAGGGCCAGGGCCCGGACTTCGCCCGGGCGCTCGGCGACCGCGACCGCGGCCGCGCCGCCGTGCTCCTCGCCCATCAGCCGGTCGTCATCCACGACGCCGTACGCCACGGAGTGGACCTCCAGCTGTCCGGTCACACCCACGGCGGCCAGCTCTGGCCCGGCAACTACCTGGCGGAGCTGGCCAATCCGACCGTCGCCGGTCTCGAGAAGTACGGCGACACCCAGCTCTACGTGTCGCGCGGCGCCGGCGCCTGGGGCCCGCCCGTACGGGTCGGCGCGCCCTCCGACATCACCGTCGTGGAACTCGCCTCCCGCCACGCATGACGAACTGATCCGGTCCGCACGGCACTACGCGGCACTGCGCAGCCGTGCAGCGACGGGGCCGCGCCCACCGCGCCCCGCCCGCCACGCCGCGCGGTGAGGACGCCGAGCCCGATCTGCGGGCGGGAGGCGCGCAGTTGGCGTGCGGTCCCACGGCCGGCGCCGTCCGGGAGCGGCATCACATCGAGGAGTACCGTGCCGGGGCGCGTCGTCCGTGCGGTGTCCATCGCCTCCCGTACGCTTCCGGTATCCGTACGGGGGACGGGCCGGGCACCGGATGCCGCCTCGGAGTTCCCCGGGAGTCGCGCCCGTGACGCGGCCGCGCCCGCACGTCCGCACCGACTCCGGGAGCCGGCCCGAGGGACCGGCGGAGAGGAGCGGGAATCGTGGCGGCATGGGCGCGCTGGTGCTACCGGCACCGAGTGGTGGTCCTGGTGCTGTGGGTGGCGGCACTGCTCGGCCTGGGGGCCGCGAGCAGCACCGCGGGCACCAGCTATGCGAACGTCTTCAGCCTTCCGGACACCGACTCGTCCGAGGCCTACGACCTGATGGCACAGGCCTTCCCGGAACGCTCCGGCGACACGGACACCGTGGTGTGGCGGGTGTCCGGCTACGGCGGGGCGGGCACGGGCAGGTCCGACGGCGGCTCGGTACGGGACCATGCCGTACGGGAACGGATCGAGCCCGCGCTGCGGAAGATCGCGGCGATGGACGGGGTCGGCGAGGTCGCGAGCCCCTACGCCGAAGGACCGGCGGCCGCGGCGCAGATCAGCGGTGACGGGCGCATCGCCTACGCCCAGGTGACGTTCGCCGAACAGGCGAACTCCGTACCCAAGGCGCTCGTCGAGGACGTCGTCGCCACGGCGCGGGACGCCGAACGCCCCTGGCTCCAGGTGGAGCTGGGCGGCCAGGCGATCACCAGGACGCAGGAGCCGCCGGCCGGGATCGCCGAGGCGGTCGGCATCCTCGCGGCCGCCGTGGTGCTCTTCCTGGCCTTCGGCTCGCTCTTCTCGATGCTGCTGCCGATCGTCGTCGCCGTCTTCGGCGTCGGCACGGGCATGCTGTCGACGACGCTCCTCGGCCATGTGACCGACGTGCCCGAAGTAGCCCCGCTGCTCGGCTCGTTGATCGGCCTCGGCGTCGGCATCGACTACGCGCTCTTCATCGTCACCCGGCACCGCCGCGCGATCCTGCGCGGCCACGAGCCGGAGGACGCCGCCGTGCTGGCGCTCAACACCTCCGGGCGCGCGGTGCTGTTCGCGGGCGGCACGGTGTGCATCGCGCTCGCCGGCATGCTGGTGATGCGGATGCGCTTCCTGGACGGCGTGGTCGTCGCGACCACCCTGACGGTGGTGCTCAGCGTGCTCGCCGCGATCACGCTGCTGCCGGCGCTGCTCGGGCTGCTGGGACCGCGCGTGCTGAGCAGGAGGCAGCGGCGCGCGCTGGCCGCGAAGGGTCCTGAGCCGCTCGAGGCGGGCGGCGCCGCCGCACGCTGGTCCGCGACGGTGCAGCGGCGGCCCCGCGCCGTGGCGGCCGTCGCCGTCGTGGTGATGGCCGCGCTGGCGGTCCCGGTGCTGTCGCTGCGCCTCGGCGCGACCGACCAGGGCAATCAGCCGGAGTCGGCGACCACCCGGCAGGCGTACGACCTGCTCGCGGAGGGCTTCGGGCCCGGGTTCAACGGGCCGCTGCAGATCGTCGTCGAACAGCCGGGCGCCACCGCCCTGGTGGAGCGGGTACGGGACGTGGACGGCGTCGCCCGGGCCACGGCACTGCCCGTACCGCCGGATGCGGAGCTCACCGTCATCCAGGTCGTGCCGACGACCTCGCCGCAGTCCGAGGAGACCGACCGGCTGATCGACACCCTGCGGGACGAGGTGATCCCGGCGTCCGGCGTCGAGGCGCACGTCGGCGGAGTGACCGCGGTCTTCAAGGACTTCGCGACGGTGACGGGCGACCGGCTGCCCGCCTTCGTCGCCACGATCATCGGTCTGGGCTTCGTGCTGCTCCTGATCGCGTTCCGTTCGTTCGTCGTGCCGCTGACGGCCGCGCTGATGAACCTGATCGCGGCGGCGGCGTCGTTCGGCGTGCTGGTCGCGGTGTTCCAGTGGGGCTGGGGCACGGAACTGCTGGGCATCGGCAAGGAGGGGCCGATCACGTCCTTCCTGCCGGTGATCATGCTGTCGCTGCTGTTCGGGCTCTCCATGGACTACCAGGTGTTCCTGGTCAGCCGGATGCACGAGGAGTGGGTGCACTCCGGCGACAACGCGCGGGCCGTGCGGATCGGCCTCGCCGAGACCAGCAGGGTGATCAACTGCGCCGCGCTCATCATGATCTGCGTCTTCGGCGCGTTCGTCCTGAGCGGCGACATGGAAGGGGCGATGGCGGGCATCGGCCTCGCGGCGGCGGCGGTGGCGCTGGACGCGTTCGTGCTGCGGACCGCGCTGGTGCCGGCGGCGATGCATCTGCTGGGCCGTGCCAACTGGTGGCTGCCCGGGTGGCTGGACCGGCGGCTGCCGCATCTGGCGGTCGAGCCGCGCGAGGAGGAGACGGACGGCCCGTCTCCGGACGTGGAGCAGGAACACGAGCCGACTCCGGAACCGTCCGTCGAGGGCGCGACGGGTCAGGCGGGTGTGCCGGGTGCCCCGGGTGTGGCGGTGGTCCACGGCTTCGTACGGGCCGACGACGGCGACCCCGTCGCGGACGCGGTGCTCACCCTGATCTCGGCGGGCGGCCGGCAGCTCGACCGGGTGCGGTCGCTGGCGGACGGCTCGTACATCCTGGCCGCACCGGGCGCCGGCTCGTGTCTGCTGGCGGTCCGTGCCCGGGGGTTCGAGGCGGACGCGCGCCACATCAGGACCGGCGTCGAGCCGCTCGTACAGGATCTGGTGCTGACGCAGGAGCAGCCGGCCCGGCGCCTCCTGGCGTGAGGCCGTCGCCTACTTCCCGTCCTGGTCCTTGCGGGCGGCCGCGCGCTTGGGCTTGCCCGAGGCGGCCATCCCCGCCGCCGTCGGCATGAAGTCCCTGAGCAGATCGTGCGTCTCCTTGACCAGGGGCCGCAGGATGCGGAACCGGGAGAGCGAGATCGCCCGGGCGGTGACCGGAGCGAGCCGCTCGACCAGACGACGGCTGTTGGCACAGCCCTCGGAGCGGTCGTACACCCAGAACAGCACGAGCCCCATCTGCTGGAGCCAGAGCAACCGCGGCAGAGCGTCGGCCAGTTCGGGATCGACCTTCACCGTGGCCCCGGACAGCACCCGGCGGTGGACCTCGATCGCCGCGTTCCTGGGGCCCTCGGACTCCGGGGAGAAGGGACTGAGGGGACTGTCCGGGTCCGCCGCGTTCTTGAAGAACTGGGACGCGAACTCGTGGTACGGCTCCGCGATGTCGAGCCAGCCGAGGAGGACCCCGCGGATGCGTGCCGTGAGGTCCTTCTCACCGCCGTCCAGGACCTCGGCGACGGCCGCCTGGTGCTGCTCGGCGATCCGGTCGTAGAAGCCCTGGACCAGATGTTCCTTGGAGGAGAAGTAGTAGTACGCGTTGCCGACGGAGACGCCCGCCTCCTGGGCGATGGCCCGCATCGTCGTCTTGTCGTAGCCGCGCTCCTGGAAGAGCCGGAGCGCGGTTTCGAGGATGAGGGTGCGGGTCTGCTCGCTCTTGGCGGGCTTGGCCGACCGGTCGTCCTGCTTCTCGTCCTTCACGTCGTTCACGGTGACCGAGCCTAACCGGGCGGGGCCGGGACCTCGCACCGGCCTTCGCAGGACGCGGCCGTCATCTCCCGGTACTTCGCGGCGGCGAGGACCGTGACCTTGGCGAAGGGCGCCCCGGCCGGAGTGCTCAGCCAGTGGGCCCTCGGCCGGTGTTCGGCCAGTGCCCAGAGGCAGACGATCCAGGCGGCGGTGGACCGGTACACCTGGCCCCGGTCCCCGATCACCGTGATCTCCCGCAGGGTGCTCTCATGGTCGAGGTCCGGGAAGCGGCGCCTTGCCTCCTGCGACGCCGCCGGGACCAGGTCGAGCGGGACGAGCTGCCGCTGCCGCAGCAGCCAGTGGCGCAGATGGACGCAGAGCGGGCACTGCGCGTCGTACAGCACGGTCAGCCGCTTCACCGGGATGCCCATGACCCGCTCACGCGCCCGCGGCAGGTGCCGTCCAGGGGCCCTGGCCGGCCGGTCCGGTCCAGCCCTGCGGCGGGACCGGCGGGGTCTGCTCCCGCTCCATCACGCCACGTCGGCGGATCTTGTTGAGGACGTAGACGTTGGCGAGGTGCATCACCCCGAGGACGAGCAGCACGACTCCGAGCTTCACCGAGAGCGCCTCGAAGAGCCGGCGGGCGTCGGCGACCGCGTCGTCCTGGCTGAGGTAGAGCGCGACGAAGCCGAAGTTGACGAGGTAGAAGCCGACCACCAGAAGGTGGTTGACGGCGTCTGCGAGCTTCTCGTTCCCGTGCAGGACGTCGGAGAGGAAGATCCGTCCGTTCCGGCTGAGCGTACGGGCCACCCAGATGGTGAGCGCGACGCTGATCAGCAGGTAGACGACATACGCGATGACTGTGAGGTCCATTCCCCACCCTCCCTTGAACGCGTTCAAAAGGTCTTGGGATGGACTGTAGACCTGTTCTTGAACATGTTCAAGCGAAGGGGAAATCGGGAGGCGGTTGCGCTTGTGGGCGCCTAGGCTCAGCCGGATGACGCTCTCTCACGATGTCGCGGGGCACGGCCCCGTGGTGGTACTCCTGCACTCGTCCGTCTGCGACCGGCGGATGTGGGACGACCAGTGGAAGGCCCTGACCGACGCCGGCCACCGGGTCGTGCGCTGTGACTTCCGGGGGTTCGGCGACACCCCGGCGGAGGCGGTTCACCCCTACCGCGACGCGGACGACGTTCTCGCGCTGCTCGACACGCTCGGCGTCGGGCGCGCCGCCCTCGTCGGGGCGTCCTTCGGGGGCCGTGTCGCCGTCGAGATCGCCGCCCGCAACCCGGAGCGGGTGACCGCGCTGGCGCTGCTCTGCGCGGCGCTGCCCGGGCACGAACCCGGCCCGGCACTGAGGGACTTCGACAGCCGCGAGGACGAGCTGATCGAGGCGGACGACCTCCGGGGCGCGGTGGAACTGAACGTCACCACCTGGCTGGGCCCGGAGGCCACCGAGGCGGTGCGCGAGCGCGTACGGGCCATGCAGCGGCACGCCTTCGAGGTCCAGCTCGCGGCGGACGAGGCGGCGGGCGAGTCGGCGGAAGGAACGGCGGACGAGTCGGCGGGCGAGTCGGCGGAAGGAACGGCGGACGAGGCGGCGGGCCTGGAGCCGCCGGAGTCCGAGGGGCCCTCCGTCGACCCTGCCGCGATCACGGCGCCCAGCCTCGTCGTCTCCGGCGCCCACGACATGGCCGACTTCCGCGCCATGTCCACCCGCCTCGCCCGACTGATCCCGGACGCGCGGCACATCGAACTCGCCTGGGCCGGACACCTTCCCTCGCTGGAGCGTCCCGCCGAAGCGACGGCCCTGCTCACCGCCTTCCTCCGCGAGCACGCGCCCGTCGAGCGGGCCGCCTAGCGCCGAGCAGCGCGGGCCCTCGCCCCCGTCGCCGCCGGGCTGTGCGACGCCTCGGTGACCTAGGCGCTCAGCGAGCGCGCGTAGCCGATCTGGCCGACGACCCAGTGGATGGTGTCCGGTCCGGTCGCCGGGATCATCGTCGAGTGGTGGCGGCCCGCGCTGGTGACGCTGATCTGGATGAAGCCCGTCGTGCGGCGTTCCTTCATGAGCAGGAAGAGAAGGCCGAGGAGGCAGAAGACGGCGAAGACGACCGCGAGGACGATGCCGACCGTGGGGATCTTCTCCTCGGTGCGGGACATGTCCGTGCAGTTCCACACCGCGCCCTTGAGCGGCATCGTTCCGTTCGGCGTGATGACCGAGTCCTGGAGGACGGTGATGTCACCGAGGGCCAGCAGCGGTGCACCGGGGCTGCCGCCCATGGGGGCCAGCGGCGCCTGGGCGTAGCCGTGCCCGTCGGGGGCACCCGGCGGCTGCGTGGGCCCCCACTGGTAGTCGCCGCCGTCCTTGTAGGGGTTCGGCTCGGTCATCAAGTCCCCGCTCTCACATCGTGCATCACACATGACAAAGGCCCGTTCCGGTACGGCGAGCGTACAGAAACGGGCCTCTGACGGAGCATCTGACTCTTCGCTCAGAAGCGGCGGGTGATCAGCGCCCGCTTGACCTCCTGGATCGCCTTCGTGACCTCGATGCCACGCGGGCAGGCGTCCGTGCAGTTGAACGTCGTGCGGCAACGCCACACGCCGTCCTTGTCGTTGAGGATCTCCAGGCGCTGCTCGCCCGCCTCGTCACGCGAGTCGAAGATGAAGCGGTGCGCGTTGACGATCGCGGCCGGGCCGAAGTACTGCCCGTCGTTCCAGAAGACCGGGCAGGACGACGTGCACGCGGCGCACAGGATGCACTTGGTGGTGTCGTCGAAGCGCTCGCGGTCCTCGGCGGTCTGCAGACGCTCACGCGTCGGCTCGTTGCCGGTGGTGACCAGGAACGGCATGACGTCCCGGTACGCCTGGAAGAACGGCTCCATGTCCACGACCAGGTCCTTGAGGACCGTGAGGCCCTTGATGGGCTCGACCGTGATCGGCTTCTCCGGGTTGATGTCCTTGATCAGCGTCTTGCAGGCGAGCCTGTTCCTGCCGTTGATCCGCATCGCGTCGGAGCCGCAGATGCCGTGGGCGCAGGAGCGCCGGAAGGTCAGCGAGCCGTCGACGTCCCACTTGATCTTGTGGAGACCGTCGAGCACACGCTCCTTCGGGTCGATCTCGATCGGGAAGTCCTGCCACTGGGCCTCGTCCGAGATCTCGGGGTTGAAGCGGCGGATCCGGAAAGTGACCGTGATGTACGGGGACGCGTCGGCGGGGGCCGCGTCGTTCTTCTCCAGTACGGGGGTAGCCATCAGTACTTACGCTCCATCGGCTGGTAGCGGGTCTGGACGACGGGCTTGTAGTCGAGACGCACGGTCTCGGAGCCGTCGGCGCCGACCTCGCGGTACGCCATGGTGTGGCGCATGAAGTTGACGTCGTCGCGGTTGGGGAAGTCCTCGCGGTAGTGGCCGCCGCGGGACTCCTTGCGGGCCAGGGCCGAGATGGCCATGACCTCGGCCAGGTCGAGCAGGTTGCCCAGCTCGATGGCCTCCAGCAGGTCCGTGTTGAAGCGCTTGCCCTTGTCCTGGATGGACACGTTCCGGTAGCGCTCGCGCAGCTCCGCGATCTTCTCGACGGCGGTCTTGATGGTCTGCTCCGTACGGAACACCATCACGTTCGCGTCCATCGTCTCCTGCAGCTCACGGCGCAGTTCCGCGACGCGCTCGCGGCCGGTGGAGTTGCGCAGCCGCTCGACCTGCTCCTCCACGAGGGAGGCCGGGTTCTCCGGAAGGTCCACATAGTCGGCCGTCGCCGAGTACTCGGCGGCGGCGATACCGGCGCGGCGCCCGAACACGTTGATGTCGAGCAGCGAGTTGGTGCCGAGACGGTTGGCGCCGTGCACCGACACGCACGCGACCTCACCGGCGGCGTACAGACCCGGGACGACGGTGGTGTTGTCGCTGAGGACCTCACCCTCGACGTTCGTCGGGATGCCGCCCATCGCGTAGTGCGCGGTCGGCTGGATCGGGATCGGGTCCGTGTAGGGCTCGATGCCGAGGTACGTCCGCGCGAACTCGGTGATGTCGGGGAGCTTGGCGTCCAGCTGCTCCGGCGGCAGGTGGGTCAGGTCCAGGTAGACGTGGTCGCCCTCGGGACCGCAGCCGCGGCCCTCACGGATCTCCGTGTAGATGGAGCGCGAGACGACGTCACGCGAGGCGAGGTCCTTCATGACGGGCGCGTACTTCTCCATGAAGCGCTCGCCGTCCTTGTTGCGGAGGATGCCGCCCTCACCGCGGGCGCCCTCCGTCAGCAGGATGCCCATGCGCCAGATGCCCGTCGGGTGGAACTGGAAGAACTCCATGTCCTCCAGCGGCAGACCGCGCCGGTAGCAGGCGGCCTGCCCGTCACCGGTCAGGGTGTGCGCGTTGGAGGTCACCTTGAAGAACTTGCCGGTGCCGCCGGAGGCGTAGATGACGGCCTTCGCCTGGAAGACGTGGATCTCGCCGGTGGCCAGCTCGTACGCGACGACACCGGCCGACCTGCGGACGCCGTCGACCTCGGTGATGAGCTGGTCGAGGACGTAGAACTCGTTGAAGAACTCCACGCCCTCCTTGACGCAGTTCTGGTACAGCGTCTGGAGGATCATGTGGCCGGTGCGGTCCGCGGCGTAGCAGGACCGGCGGACCGGGGCCTCGCCGTGGTTGCGCGAGTGGCCGCCGAAGCGACGCTGGTCGATGGTGCCGTCCGGGGTCCGGTTGAACGGCAGGCCCATCTTCTCCAGGTCGAGGACGGCGTCGATGGCCTCCTTCGCCAGGATCTCCGCGGCGTCCTGGTCGACCAGGTAGTCACCGCCCTTGACCGTGTCGAAGGTGTGCCACTCCCAGTTGTCCTCCTCCACGTTCGCCAGCGCGGCGGCCATGCCGCCCTGCGCGGCGCCCGTGTGGGAGCGGGTGGGGTAGAGCTTCGTCAGCACGGCGGTGCGGCTGCGCTTCGTCGCCTCGATGGCGGCGCGCATGCCGGCGCCGCCGGCGCCGACGATGACGGTGTCGTACTTGTGAATCTTCATGGGTTTAGAACCTCAGCCCCGTGCCTAGCGGATGTTCGGGTCGAAGGTGAAGATCACCAGCGTGCCCAGAAGGATGGTGAACACCGTGGCGGTGTACAGCAGGCCCTTGAGCCACAGACGCGTGTTCGGCCGCTCGGCGTAGTCGTTGATGACCGTACGCAGGCCGTTGGCGCCGTGCAGCATCGCCAGCCACAGCATCAGCAGATCCCAGATCTGCCAGAACGGGTTGGCCCAGCGGCCCGCGACGAACGCGAAGCCGATCTTGGAGACACCGCCGTCCAGGACCAGCTGGATCAGCAGGTGGCCGATGACGAGGACGACGAGGACCACGCCGGAGAGCCGCATGAAGAGCCATGCGGCCATCTCGAAGTTCCCGCGGGTCGACTTCGGGGTCTTGCCCGTGCGCTTGCGCGGGGCCTCGATGACCGGGGCGGGGTTGTCGACGTCGTACAGGCGCACGCCCTCGACGGATCCGATCGCGGAAGAAGTCTCAGCAGACATGTCTGGCGTCAGCTCCCGAACAGTTCACGTGCAGCGTGGCCGAGCACCGGGTAAAGGGCGCCTGCCATCAGTACGACCCAGATGCCCATCGCGGTCCAGAGCATCTGCTTCTGGTAGCGCGGGCCCTTGGACCAGAAGTCCACGGCGATGACACGAAGGCCGTTGAGCGCGTGGAAGAGGATGGCGGCCACGAGGCCGTACTCCAGCAGCGCGACGATCGGCGTCTTGTACGTCGCGACGACGTCGTCATAGGCCTCGGGGGAGACACGGACGAGAGCGGTGTCCAGCACGTGTACGAACAGGAAGAAGAAGATGAGGACGCCGGTGACTCGATGAGCCACCCAGGACCACATACCTTCCCGGCCGCGGTACAGCGTTCCAGCCGGCACGGAAAAACCCTCCGGGAGCGGGGATTGGAGCCGGCCGCCAGCGTTCTACCAAAGGTGACAGCTCTGTCGGTCTGGCCCGGCCGGGTACGGTCCACCGGCCCTCGCCATCGTAGCGACGAGATGTCGGTTCCCTCGCGCGGGGTCCATAGGTGTGATCAAACCGGCAATCAAACAGGCACGGACGGGCTATCGGGGCGGCTGTCGGGGCGGCCGGAATCGCCGCCGACCGGGTGATTGGCCCATACATGTGCCAGTACGTGGGTCAGTCGGGCGCGCGCCAGCCGGCGCAGCTCGTCGGCGGCGACGACCCGTTCCTCGTCCGGATCGTTACCAAGTCTCGACCGGATCCCGGCCAGCACCTGGTCGGGCTGCTCGTCGGGCCGGAAGCCGTCGAGGCAGATCACGAAGGCGTGGCCGAAACTCGCCTCGTACGCGGCGTGGGCGGCGCGCAGCGCGGTGTGTGCGGCGGGCGGGGCGGCGGGATGGAGTCCGGGGGAGGATTCGCCGGCGAGGGCCTCGTCGAGGTCCGCGGCGGAGAGGTCGTAGCTGGCCTCGTCGGCGGCGGCGAGGAGGGCGTCCACGTCGGGGTAGGGCCGGTGGGTGGCGATCCGCCGGGCCCAGCGGGGGCTGGCGCAGCAGGAGAGCAGGGCCGTGGTGACCGATGAGGCCGGTGCGGTGTTGAAGCGTGTGAGGCCCGGTGGGCGGCGTCCGGCCGGCCGGCGGGACGGCTCGTCGGCGGGTGGCGAGGGGGCAGGGATCCGCAGTGCGGGCTGGAGTGGCGGTCGCTGCGGGAGGCCGGTGGGCGGTTCGCTGGACAGCGTGGGCTCCGGGGCGACAGGGGAGGATGGGGTGGTTGAGTGACAACGCTATCGAGGCGCGACCGGAGCTGTCCGAAGGATGCGCGATTTTCACTCGGACGGAAGAGTTCCGGTGCGCATGATAGACGACCTGGGGTGAGATCACCCGATTCGACTTTGTTCGATAGTTTTGCGGGTAAGAGGAGGTTCGATCGGTGATGTGGCATTCCCGGGGCGTACGGCGTGTCGGCCCGGCCGTGGCGACGGCCGTGGCCCTGTCCGCGGTGGTCTCCTGCTCCGCCGGGACGGAGCAGGGCGGCGCTTCACACGCCCCGGGGACCACGGCGAAGGCCGCGGCGCCGACTCCACCCCCCTCGCCGACGAAGACGTACGCGCTCTCCACGGCGCCCCGCACCATCCCGGCCGTACGCGCCCACGAGGCGGCGCGCGGTCCGGGCTGGCGTCCGGCGGCGGGCAGCGCGGTCGTCGTCGCCAAGGGAAGCGAGGCGCTCGCCGACGAGGGGCGGCTGCTCGCCCAGGAGCTGAAGACCGGCTTCCGCAACAGCGGGCCCGTCAAGGCCGGCGACATCGAGCTGTCGCTCGCCCCGTCGGGCGGCCAGGGCGGCCCCGAGTCGTACACCCTCACGACCCGTGACAACCGTGTCCGGATCACCGGACCCGCCGAGGCCGGGGTCTTCTACGGCACCCGCACCCTGAAGCAGGCCCTCCGCTCCGGCGGCTCGGTGCCCGAGGGGGTCATCCGCGACCGGCCGGACCGGCCGCAGCGCGGGCTGAACGTCGACATCGCGCGCAAGCACTACACCGCGGGCTGGATCGAGGCCCGGCTGCGCGAGATGGCCGATCTCAAGCTCAACACGCTCGGTCTGCACTTCTCGGACGACCAGGGTTTCCGGATCGCCTCCGACTCGCATCCCGAGGTCGTCTCCGCGGAGCACCTCAGCAAGGCCGAGGTGCGCAGGATCATCGCCCTCGCGCAGAGCCTGCACATCACCGTCGTGCCCGAGATCGACTCGCCGGGACATCTGGGCGCGGTCATGAAGGCCCACCCGCAGCTCCAGCTGCGCAACATCAACGGGGTGCCCCGGCAGGGCGCGGTCGACATCTCCAAGCCCGAGTCCGCGCGGATCGTGGACGACCTGCTGCGCGAGTACTCCGGGCTCTTCCCCGGTGCCTGGTTCCACGTCGGCGCCGACGAGTACCAGGCGCTGACCGTACGGAACCCGGAGGCGTCCTACCCGCAGCTGGCCCGGGCGGCCGTGCAGAAGTACGGACCGAACGCCGGCGTCCAGGACCTGGCCACCGGCTGGCTGAACGACCGGGCCGCCGTGGTGCGTGCCGCGCAGAAGCAGCCCAAGGCGTGGAACGACGGCTTCTTCCGCGGCGGGGTGACCTCCGCCGACAAGAACATCGAGGTCGAGTACTGGACGGGCAAGGAGAACGGGGCGCGCGAACCGCAGGAGTACCTGGCGGAGGGCCGCAAGGTCGTCAACCTCAACGACGAGTACCTGTACTACGTGCTCGGCGAGCCCAACCAGTTCACCTACCCCACCGGCCGGCGCATCTACGAGCAGTGGACCCCGCTCGTGCTGCGTGGCACGACCGCCGTCCCGGAGCGCTACTCCGACCAGATCCTCGGCGGCCGCCTCGCGATCTGGAGCGACCTCTCCCGGGCCCAGACCCAGAGTCAGGTGGCGGCGGGGATCCACATGCCACTGCGCGCGGTGTCCCAGAAGCTGTGGGCACCGGGGCAGCCCGCGCTGTCGTGGGCGGAATTCAACGCGCTGGCGAACAAGCTCGGCTGAGGGTTAGGGTCCGCAGGCCGGTCGTCCTCGTACGACCGTTCGCCGCGCGCCCTGGGGAGGGGCGCGCGCTTCTCCTTCTGTGACCCGTGGGGGTTCTTCGTCATGACCCAAACGCCTTGGCCTGCGCAAACGCCGTCGGCCGCGCCTGCACCGATGCCCGTGTCCTGGCCGGCTCTCCGGTCGCCCGTCGGGCTCTCGCACGCCGTGACCGCACTGCTCGGGCTCGTTGTCGTGGCCGATCTGATCATCGTCGCCGCCTCGCTCAACATGCGGCTGCTGATGGGCAGGGTCGTCGGGGACGGTCTCGCCGTCATCGACCAGGCCGAGGCGGACCGGGCGGACTACGCCATGGCCGGTGCGAGCGCGCTGTACCTGCTCGCTCTGCTGGCGACGGCCACCGTCTTCATCGTCTGGTTCCACCGCGTCCGCACGAACGCCGGCGTCTTCGCGCCCGATCTGCAGCGCAGGGGCGCGGGCTGGGCGATCGGTGGCTGGTTCATTCCGATCGGAAACCTCTGGATACCGCGCGGGGTCGCCGGCGACGTCCTGCGGGCGAGCCAGCACGACACCTACGGACCGGAGCCCGCGCGCACCGGTCTGCTCAACGCCTGGTGGGGTGCCTGGCTCTGGTCCCTGGCCTTCGACCGTTTCGCGACCAAGGCGTACGACAAGGCCGACGACGTGGAGGCGATCCACGACGCGTCGGCGCTGGTGATGACCGGCGCGGGGTTCGACATCGCCGCGGCCGTGCTCGCCATCCTCTTCGTACGGCAGGTCACGGCTCTTCAGCACGCCAAGGCCGTCGGCACGCAAAGGGGAACCAACCAGGCAGCCGGGTGACGAATTTCGGCCACTCGGCGCAGTAAGTGACGTACTGCGTCCGCACAGTCGGGAGACGTCGATGAGCCTGGTGCAACTGATTGCTGAGGCGGATGAGCGGAGCCTGGCCGCGAGTGGTCTGGCGTGTCTGGATCGCTGCCTGCCTCTGCTCGACGACGAGAACGACGTGCTGCGCCCCCTCTGGGCGGGCATCGCCTCGGGCGAGGAGGGCTGGGCGGGGCGGCTGGCCACGGCCAGGGCCGCCCTGGACGAGACGTCTGACGCCGACGAGGCGAGCGAGGCGTGGGCCCCGGTGCGGAAGATGATCGGTGCCGCCCCGTCGGAGTGGGCCCCGGGGCCGTTGGCCGAATGGGCCACGGCCTGTTCCGCCCTCGCGCTCGAACTCCACGAGGAACTCGACCCGTCGGGCGGCGCGGCGGGTCCGCTCGTCGCCGGTGAGGAGCGCCGCCAGATCCAGATCCTGGAGATCCTCGCCGGAGGTGCGGACGGCGCCGCGCTGCGCCGGGCCCTGGACCTGTCGACGGAGGGCCGGCGCGTGTTGCGCGCGGCCCTCTCCCGCCGGGCGCGGGCCAAGGGCTGACCGGGCCGGGACCGATCAGCCCGGGACCGATCGGCTCGGGACCGATCGGCTCGGGACCGATCAGCCCGAGGACGCGTCAGCCGGAGAGCGCGTCAGCCCGAGGGCGTGACGGCGCCCCGCGGGCCGCCCCTGGCGACCACTTCCCCGCCGGCGAGAAGGTCCGCGTATCCGTCGCCGTCCGCGTCGTGCGCGGTCAGCGATCCGTTCCGGACGACCGTCGTGAGCGTCGGCGCTCCGGCCGTGGTCAGGCCGGCGGCCGAGCCGTGGTACGTGACGATGCCCCGCCCGGTCGCGACGGCGAGATCGTCGTACCCGTCGCCGTTCAGATCCCCCGAGGCGAGCGCGTGTCCGCCGGCTCCCATCAGGACGGTGGGCGAGGCGGTGGCGCGCGGTCCGCGCTCCGGACCGCTCCGTACGGTGAGCGACGAGGCGCCGTCCCGGGTCTCGCGGCCGACCGCCCTGTCCTGGTCGCCGTCGCCGTCGAAGTCGCCGGTGGCGTCCCGGTTCGCCGCGGACTCGCGCATCGCGGACAGATCGGCGTAGAGGTTGTCCCCCGGGCAGTCGGTGTCGTAGGCGTCGCGATGCCCCGACAGCCGGTCGAAGGTGCCCCGTTCGCCTTCCTCGAACCTGCCGTTGTCGTCGGCGGAGGTGAGCGTCGTCGTCCCGGACACGGTCGCTCCGTAGAGCCCGAGCTTCCAGGACGCGACGTTCATGATCGCGTCGCGGGCCTCCGGGGTGGTGGTCGCCGCGTTGTAGTCGCCGATGACCGCGATGCTGCTGGTGTCGACGTTGAACCCGAAGGTGTGCGCGCCCTGGACGGGCCGGTCGATGCCGCCCGCGCGGCCCTCGAAGACCGTGCCGCACTTGTCGACCAGGAAGTGGTAGCCGATGTCGTTCCAGCCCTGGCTCTCCACGTGGTACGTGAAGATGGCCCGCACGATCGAGGCCGACTCGGCGCACGCGTACCCGTTCGAGGTGCCGGTGTGGTGGACGAACACCGCCTCCGTGCTCGCGTTGTACGTGGGCGCGTCCCCGACCATCGACTCGTCCGCGCCCCAGCCCGAGCGCAGGGTCACGTCCGGGGCGCCGGCGGGCAGCTCCTCCTCGGGTGACGCGGACGCGGGGACGCCGCCCTGTGGGTCGACCAGGTCGATGCGGAGTCCCCGGGGCAGCGCCGAACCCTCGGCCCGCAGCTCCACCCCGTCGGAGGGCCCCGCCCACAGCGGCTTGGTCCCGGCCCGCAGTCCGGCGCCGGTGTGGTCGGACCCCGACTCGTGCGTGCGCGCGTCGGTGTCGAGCGCCTGCCACCGCGACCAGGCGCCGGTGCGGCTGTCGCGGGTGCGGACCTCGGCCGTGCCGCCGAGCCGCGCGTGCGGATCGTCCCAGGTGAGGCCGACCATGCTGAAAGGCTGTGTAGTGCGGGCGGCGAGCGAACGCTGTGCGGGGTCGATGCCGGGGACGGCCACGGTGTGGACCTCACCGCCGCCCGTCGCCGCCGTCCGAGCGGCCGGAGGTGCCGGAGGTGCGGCGAGAGTGGGGGCCGAGGTGAGACAGATGGCGGCGGTGCACACGGCGGTGACGGCCACAGGGCGGCATCTCATGTGCCGCGAGCATAGGGAAACGGCGGGCATATGGTGTGCAATGACGCTCCGGCCGGACCGTTGACGACCGAAATGAGCGGGTGGGGGCGGCCTGTCGGACGTCGGCCCGTCCGAACTCCCGTTCATTGGTCATTGGTACGGTCCCGCCATGGCCGTTGATCACGCGTCAGGCGCGTCAGGCGCACCGGACGAAGCAACGAGAACGCCCGTCACCGCCGACGACGTCCAGCACGCCGTCCGCCTGGCACTCACCGCTCTGCGCGCCGGCCTCGGCGCCGACTGGGACGGCAGGGCCGGAACCCTGGAGTGGAGTTGCTGGGAGACCGTCGAGCATCTCGCCGACGATCTCTTCGCCTACGCGGCGCAACTCGGGCCCGAGGTGCCGCCCTCGGACGAGGCGGTGCCGTTCGCCTGGGTGGTCCGCCGGGAGGGCGCGCCCCCGAACGTCATCTTCGCGGACCGGGCCGCGGGGCCCCGGGGCCTGCTCCAGGTGCTGGAGGCGTGCGGGGCCATGCTCACCGCGATGGTCCGCACGACTCCTGCGGAGGTCCGCTCGCACCACGTCTTCGGGGTGTCCGACGCGGAGGGCTTCGCCGCGATGGGCGTGGTGGAGACCCTCGTCCACACCCACGACCTCGCCCAGGGGCTCGGCCTCGCCTGGACGCCTCCGGCCGGCCTCTGCGACCGCGTCCTGGCCCGCCTCTTCCCGCACGCTCCGACGGACTCCGACCGCTGGGCCACGCTCCTGTGGGCCACGGGCCGCGGGGAACTGCCGCGGCACGGGCGGCTGGAGTCGTGGCGCTGGTACGGAGCGGTCCCCGACTGCTGACGGCACCGCCTATGTAGTCGCCGCCAACATCGGGTGATAGGCTTCGGAGTCATGCCGTACCACCATGGAAACCTGCGGGCCGAGCTGCTGGCCCGCGCCGAGAGCGTCGTCGCCTCCGAGGGGGTCGACGCACTCTCGCTGCGCTCGCTGGCGCGCGACATCGGCGTCTCGCACGCGGCACCCGGCCGGCACTTCCCCGACCGTCAGGCCCTGCTCGACGCGCTCGCGATCGAGGGCTTCGAGCGGCTCGGCGGCGAGCTGGCGGCGGCCGTGGGGGACGGCGGGTCGTTCGAGGACCGGCTGACGAGGACAGCCCTCGCCTACGTCCGGTTCGCCACCGGCCATCCGGCGCTGCTGGAGCTGATGTACGCGCGCAAGCACCGTGAGCCGACGGGCGACGTGCGCACCGCCGCCGACGCCTGCGCGGCGGTCCTGCTCACCCTCTTCGCGGAGAGCGACGTGGCCATCGGTGACCCGGAGCGGTTCGGCGTGATCCTCCTGGCCGCGCTGCAGGGCATCGCGTCCCTGGCCGCCGGCGAGACGCTGCCCCCGGCCCACGCCCCCGACCAGCTGGCCGTCGACGCGGTCCAACGGCTCCTGCGCGGCTCACGAGTCGACTGACGAGGATCACCCGGCCGGAAGATCCTCGCCCCGGCTTGCGGAGCCTTTCGGCGCCGGGAAAGGGTCGGCCGTGTCGCAGGGTGCTGCGATGCGCTGGGAAATCGGGGGAGTTGCGAGGTGGGGTTGAGTTCGTCGCGCTGCTGTGGACGTCTTGCTGCCGGATGGGCAGTAGCTTTCGCCGGTTTGCATTTCTTCTGGGCCCTCGGTGGGGACGTGGGGCTGGATGTCTCGTCCGGTGAGCGTCTCGCGTCCGAACGGCCGACCTGGTTCGTGGCCGGAGGTCTCTGGGGAGTGGGCATCCTGTGCCTGGTCGGCGCTGCGGTGGCGATCGGGCTGCAGCGGCGCGGTGTGCATGGGCGCCGGTGGCGTGCGCTCCGGTGGCTCGGCGTTGCGATCTGCGTGCTGCTGCTGACCCGGGGGTTTCTTGTCGAGGTGCTGCTCATCGCCGGAGTGCCGACCGTCGGCGAGATCAGTGCCGCGCAGAGGTTCTGGTCGCTCGCACTGTGGAACCCCTGGTTCGTTCTCGGTGGCTTGGCGTTCGGGCTGGCAGCCCGCAGCTTCGGCAGGGGCATGGCGGGCCGGGTTCACTGACCGACCGGGGCCCGGAAGCGCACATGGGGGACGACGCAGCGCTCGGTCGGGCACGCAGAAGCCCCTCGCCCCGGGCATTGCTCTGGCCGGAGCGGGGGCGGAAAGGACGACCGGGGCCGCCACCCCCCACAGGAGAGGCCCCGGTCGTCGTCCGCCGGGGCCGCGGAGCGACCCCGTACTTCTCTCAGCGCCGTGGATGCGTTTTCTGTCACACCGCGTCGGTCCGGCAGAATGTTGCAGGTTGTACAAGACGTGGACGCGGCCCCCGTCGAGGACGTAGCGTGGCGCTGCGCGCTGGGCTGTGCGGCCGTGGTGACCAGCCGCGATGACGAACGGGTAGTGGGAGTGCTGGGGGACGACGCGGAGCTGACCGCCGCGGTGGGCGCGGCGCAGGACGGAGACGAAGACGCTTTCCGGACTGTGTACCGCGCCGTGCACCCGCGGCTGCTCGGATACATACGGACGCTCGTGGGCGAGCCGGAGGCCGAGGACGTCGCCTCGGAGGCGTGGCTGCAGATAGCCCGGGACCTCGACCGGTTCAGCGGCGACGCGGACCGCTTCCGCGGCTGGGCGGCGCGGATCGCCCGCAACCGGGCACTGGACCACATACGGATGCGGGGCAGGCGCCCCGCCGTCGGCGGCGACGAGACCGAACTGACCGGGAAACCGGCCGAGTCGGACACCGCCGGAGAGGCAATGGAGGCCCTCGCCACCGGCCGGACCATGGCCCTGATCGCCCAGCTGCCCCAGGACCAGGCCGAAGCCGTCGTCCTGCGCGTGGTCGTCGGCCTCGACGCGAAGAGCGCGGCCAGGACTCTGGGTAAGCGTCCCGGAGCCGTACGAACCGCGGCCCATCGCGGACTGAAACGGCTCGCCGAGCTGCTGGGAGCCGAACACGGAGCCCTCCCCGAGAGCCATGGACACGGCCCCGGTGCCGGCCCCGGGCTCGGCGCGGTACCGTCTCCGCGCAACGTCCGCCCGGGTGCCGCGCGGCCCGCGGGTGTGACGCATTCGCGTCTGCGGACGCAGAAGGACATGTGATGGCCGACGAGCGTTACGAATGGCTCGACCAGGCGGCGGCGGAGCGATTGCTTCGCGGTGAACCGGTCGAGCCGTCCGGTGTTGACGCGCGTAGCGAAGCCCAACGACTCACGGAACTGCTGGACGGCGTCCGGGTCCAGGGCATCGGGCCCGAGCCGCTGCGGGGCGAGGACGCCGCGCTCGCGGCGTTCCGCAAGGCCCGCGACGGTGGCGCGGCGGAGCTGTTGCCGACGGTGCATCTGACGACCGAGCCCCGGCCGGTTCCCTGGGTCCGGTCCGCGCGCTGGGGGCTGGCCGCCTCGCTGGCCGGCCTGATGGTGGGCGGCGTGGCCGTCGCCGCCGGGGCCGGAGTGCTGCCGGCGCCGTTCGGCGGCGACAACAGCCCCCAGCCGGCGTCCTCCGTCTCGGCGCCCGTCGACCCCGGACCGCTCGCCTCGGAGTCCCCGGCCGACGACTCGGGTACGTCCCAGCCGCCCGCGCCGCCCGCGAGCCCGGGCACTCCGAGCGCGCCGCCGTCTTCGGGCGACGCCTCCGGCGGGACCCGCGACGGGACGAGCGCGGGCGAGAGCGCCCGGCCGCGCGACGACGCGAAGGACCGGGACGAGCACAACAGGGACTGGTACCGCAGGACGGCCGACGCCTGCCGTGACCATCGCAACGGCACGCTCGACGAGGAGCGCAGGCGCCGCCTGGAGGCCGCGGCCAGGGGAGCGGACCGGGTCAAGCGGTTCTGCGACCGCGTGCTGTCCTCCGACGGCAGGGGCGACGACTACAACGGCGGCGACGGCGGTGACGGCAAGGGCGACGGCGACAGCGGCGGCGGTGACGACGGCGACGACGGCCCCGCGGGCGGTGGTGGCTCCGGACCCGGCGGCATTCCGCATTTCCCGGCCATGCCGCCTGCCGGCGTACGGCCGGCTCCGGTGAACCCGGTCCCCGCGCCGTCGATCACGGTGCGGCCCGTGCCCTGGCCGTCGGTCTCCGCGCCGTCCCTGTCCGCGTCCTCGGTCTCCACATCGCTGTCGGCCGTCACGGGCGGCCTCCTGGCAGTTCCCGTGAACCCGCCCTTCTGACCTGCTGTTTTCTTCTCGCGAAAGATTTTCCGGCCAAGGTGTGACGTTTTTCGGCTGCCCGGCGCAGTACTAAGTGAGCCGACTGGTCATCGGCCGTGCCAGAGCCGGGGTTCCCCCCGTACCCACGGCTCGGCGCACACAGGCGCGGGCGGGACACGTTCCCCCGGTCCCGCCCGCGCCTCCTGAACTTCTCGCCGTCACCAGTGGACGACGACCTTGTCGCCGACCTTCACCTGGCTGAAGACCGACGCGATCTTCCCCTTGTCCCGGACGTTGACGCAGCCGTGCGAGGCGCCGTTGTAGCCACGGGCCGCGAAGTCCGCGGAGTAGTGGACCGCCTGGCCCCCGCTGAAGAACATCGCGTACGGCATCGGCGTGTGGTAGATCGTCGACTCCCACTTCCTGGCCTTCCAGCCCACGCTGAAGGTGCCCTCGCGGGTCGGCGTGTTCTCCGAGCCGAAGCGCACGTCCATCGCCGCCACCACCGTGCCGTCGATCATCCAGGCGAGCGTCCTGCTCTCCTTGCTGATGCAGAGCACCCGACCTGTCATGCACCGCGCGTCGGGCTTGTCCAGCGTGTTCGTCGTCGGCGGGCGCAACTCGGCGGCGGTGGGCGTGCGGGACAGCCCGATCAGCCGCTCCCAGGTGGCCTCGTCGACCGAACCGGTCGTGGGCAGCCCCCGCTTGCCCTGGAAGGCGCTGACCGCCGTCGACGTCATCGAGCCGTAGAACGCGGTGGGGCTGCGGTGGAAGTGGCCGATCTGCCGCAGTCGCGCCTGGAGTTCGCGGACCTGCTCGTTCTCCGTGCCCTCCGCCATGAGCACCTTCGGCTGTGCCGTCCGCGAGGGGGAGGGGGTCACCGGAGCCGGGGACGCCTTCGGCTTCGCGTCGTCCGGCGTCGCGGTGGGGCCGGCGGCGGGTGCCTTCGCGTCACCGCCGGCGGGGGCCGAACCGGCGGCACCGCCGCCCGTCGCCTGGGTGGTGCAGCCGGCGGCCAGGGCCGCGGCCGCGAGGGCCATGAGCGATCTGCGCAGGACGGACGTACGGTGCATGAGGGCCCCCCGGGTTCTCGTATGTGTGAGTAGTGATGCTTCCTGGCCGCGCTTGGTTGCGGGCGGAGGAGCATCCTGTGAGCAAGGTCCCAGCAACGGGCACACCATGGTCGGGAGACCCGCCGATACAGTCCGTCGCGAGGGTTGCGTACTGACAAGTAACTTTGACGAGTGGCTTTACCGGGAGGCACAGCACATGGCGCGCGAATCCGAGTCGGGACTGCCCGTCGAGCCGGTCTACGGGCCGAGCTCCCTGGAGGGGTGGGACCCGGCCGAGAAGCTGGGGGAGCCCGGCTCGTACCCCTTCACGCGCGGCGTCTACCCGTCCATGTACACCGGCCGGCCGTGGACCATGAGGCAGTACGCGGGCTTCGGCACGGCCGTCGAGTCCAACGCCCGCTACCAGCAGCTCATCGCCAACGGCACGACGGGCCTGTCCGTCGCCTTCGACCTGCCGACCCAGATGGGCCACGACTCCGACGCGCCCATCGCGCACGGCGAGGTCGGCAAGGTCGGTGTGGCGATCGACTCCATCGACGACATGCGGGTGCTGTTCGACGGCATCCCGCTGGACAAGGTCTCCACGTCGATGACGATCAACGCCCCGGCGGCGCTGCTGCTGCTCCTCTACCAACTGGTGGGCGCGGAGCAGGGTGTTCCGGCGGACAGGCTCACCGGCACCATCCAGAACGACGTGCTCAAGGAGTACATCGCCCGCGGGACCTACATCTTCCCGCCCAAGCCCTCGCTGCGGCTCATCGCCGACATCTTCAAGTACTGCAGGGCCGAGATCCCGAAGTGGAACACGATCTCGATCTCCGGCTACCACATGGCGGAGGCCGGGGCGACGCCCGCGCAGGAGATCGCCTTCACCCTCGCGGACGGCATCGAGTACGTCAGGACCGCCGTGGCCGCGGGCATGGACGTGGACGACTTCGCGCCCCGGCTCTCGTTCTTCTTCGTCTCCCGTACGACGATCCTGGAGGAGGTCGCGAAGTTCCGCGCCGCGCGCCGGATCTGGGCGCGGGTGATGCGGGACGAGTTCGGCGCGAAGAACCCCAAGTCGTTGATGCTGCGCTTCCACACCCAGACCGCGGGCGTCCAGCTCACCGCCCAGCAGCCCGAGGTGAACCTGGTGCGCGTCGCGGTGCAGGGCCTGGCGGCCGTCCTCGGCGGCACCCAGTCGCTGCACACCAACTCCTTCGACGAGGCGATCGCCCTGCCGACGGACAAGTCGGCCCGCCTCGCGCTGCGCACGCAGCAGGTCCTCGCGTACGAGACCGATGTCACCGCCACCGTCGACCCGTTCGCCGGTTCGTACGTCGTCGAGACGATGACGGACGACGTGGAGGCCGCGGCGCTGGAGCTGATGACGAAGGTGGAGGACCTCGGCGGTGCGGTCAGCGCCATCGAGCGCGGCTTCCAGAAGAGCGAGATCGAACGGAGCGCGTACCGCATCGCGCAGGAGACCGACAGCGGGGAGCGCCTCGTCGTCGGCGTGAACCGCTACACCCTCGACGAGGAGGAGCCGTACGAGCCGCTCCGCGTCGACCCGGCGATCGAGGCGCAGCAGGCGGAGCGGCTGGCGAAACTGCGCGCCGAACGCGACCGGCCGGCGGTCGACGCGGCGCTCGCCGCGCTGAGGGCGGCGGCGGAGGGCACGGACAACGTGCTCTACCCGATGAAGGACGCGCTGCGGGCGCGGGCGACGGTGGGCGAGGTGTGCAACGCGCTGCGGGAGGTGTGGGGGACGTACGTACCGAGCGACGTGTTCTGATCACGTTTCCGCCATCCGGAACACCGAGGCGGGGTGTCGTACCCGTGTGCGACACTCCGCCACATGCTGGGTGTCACCGATCTGCCGACGTATCTCGCAGGACTTGTCCTGATCATTCTCCTTCCGGGGCCGAACTCGCTGTACGTGCTCTCGGTCGCCGCGCGCCGTGGTGTGCGCACCGGATACACGGCCGCCGCGGGTGTGTGGTGCGGTGACACCGTGCTGATGGTGCTGTCCGCGGCGGGTGTCGCCTCGCTCCTCCAGGCCAACGCCGTGCTGTTCGGCATCGTGAAGTTCGCCGGCGCGGGCTATCTGACCTGGCTGGCGATCGGGATGCTGAGGGCCGCCTGGTCGATGTGGCGCACCCGGCACGAGCGGGTGGCGGAGGCCGGGGCGCTGGCCTCCGAGCCGGCGTCCGCCGCCGAGAGGCCGTTCCGCCGGGCGCTGGTGATCAGCCTGTTCAACCCGAAGGCGATCCTGTTCTTCATCGCCTTCTTCGTGCAGTTCGTCGATCCGGCGTACGCCTACCCGGCCGTGTCCTTCACCGTGCTCGGGGGCCTCGCCCAGGTGGCGAGCGTCCTCTACCTCACGCTGCTCATCTTCACCGGCACCCACCTCGCGGCCGCCTTCCGCCGCCGCAAGCGTCTGTCGGCCGGGGCGACGTCCGCGGCGGGCGCGCTCTTCCTGGGCTTCGCCGTGAAGCTGTCGCTCAGCTCCGGAGGGTAGGGCGCGCCGCTGGCGCCACGCGGCTCAGGTGGGCGTCCAGGCCGTCGGCGGTGTCGCCGGCCCAGCCCACGTAGCCGTCCGGGCGGACCAGGAAGAGGCCCTTGCCGTACGCCTCGTACGCGTCGATCCGGTGGAAGCGCACGGGGCCGGGCAGCGTCGGCGGTTCCGCGTCCGTACCGACGGCGAGCAGTGTGAAGTGGGGGCCGCGCAGCAGGTCGAAGATCCTGCGGCCGCCCGGGAGCCGTCCGTCCGGGGCGCGGTCGCCTGCCACCAGCGCGCCCGCCGAGCCGTCCGCGAGCGGGCCGCCGCGATAGCCGAGGCCGAGCTGGCGGGTCTCGGCGCCGCGCCGTGCGGTGCCGTGGTGGATCCGTGTCGACAGGCCCAGCATGTGGGCGGCGACGGGCAGTCGCTCCTCCTCGTAGGTGTCCAGCAGAGTCTCCGGCGCGCCCTCGCGCAGCACCTGGCCGAGCTTCCAGCCGAGGTTGTAGGCGTCCTGGACGCTGGTGTTCAGGCCCTGGCCGCCGGCGGGGGAGTGGATGTGGGCGGCGTCCCCGGCCAGGAAGATCCGTCCGTCGCGAAAGCGCTCGGCGAGCGCCGCGCGGGGCCGGAAGTCCGAGGCCCAGCGCACCTCGGTGACCTGGTCGGCCGTCAGATGGGTCCGGGCGGCGACCACGGCCCGTACGCCTTCGGGCGTGGTGTCAGGTCGGCCCCGTGTGAACTGCGCGACCAGCTGGAAGTCCTCGGTGCCGGGCAGCGGGCAGAGGGCCAGGTAGCCCGCTTCCCCGCCGCCGAACATGTGCCAGTTGTCCCGGTCGAGGCCGGGCACGCGGACGTCGGCGACGAGGACCGGGGCGGGGTCGACGTCCTCGCCGTGCATCGCGATGCCGAGCGCCGAACGGACCGTGCTGCGGCCGCCGTCCGCGGCGACGGCGTACCGCGCGCGGACCGTCGTGCCCGTCGCGAGCCGTGCCGTGACGCCGTCCGCGTCCTGCGCGACGCCCGTCACCTCCCGGCCGAAGGCCACGTCCCCGCCGAGCTCGCGGAGCCGGGCGAGCAGGATCTCCTGGGTGCGCCACTGGGGCAGCAGCCAGGGTTCTCCGTACGGCTCGGCTCCGGACGGCCGGGCGCGGTCGAACATGTCGTGCTCGCCGAGCCGCTCGCCGTCCTGCCAGACCATGCCCATGGGGGCGGGGCCGCCTGCCGCGAGGACCGCGTCCACCACGCCGAGGTCGTCGAGGACCTCCATGGTGCGGGGCTGGAGGCCCTTGCCGCGTGAGCCGGGGAAGAGGCCGTCCGTCCGCTCCGTCACGAGCACGCCGACTCCGCGGCGGGCGAGGTCGACGGCGAGCGCGAGTCCGGTGGGCCCGGCGCCCACGACGAGCACGTCCGTCCCCGTCGACGCTTCCTTAACGCTGTTAAGTTCCATGGCGGGAGCGTGCCCTTAACGGCGTTAAACTGTCAAGGTGGGACCGACGAAGATCGACCGGGCGCTGGTCGCCGACACCGCGCTGCGCCTGCTGAACGAGGTGGGCCTGGACGGGCTGACCCTGCGCGCCATCGCCAGGGAACTGGACGTCAAGGCACCGGCTCTGTACTGGCACTTCAAGGACAAGCAGGCGCTGCTGAACGAGATGGCGACGGAGATGGTCCGGCGCATGGCCGCCGACATGAGCGAGCCGTCGTCGGCGGGCCGGGACTGGCGGCAGGGCCTCACGGACATGATGTGCGGGCTCCGCGCCCATCTGCTGCGCTACCGCGACGGCGCGAAGGTCTACAGCGGCACGCACTACACGGACACGAGCTACGCCGCACCGATGGAGGCGAATCTGCGCGTGCTCGTCGACGCGGGCTTCAGCCCCGGGGCGGCGGCACGCGCCTGGTTCACCGCGTACAGCTACACGGTCGGGTACGTGATCGAGGAGCAGGCGATGAGGCCGGACCCGGTGGCGGGCACGGAGGGCTACGACCTCGCCGCACGTGCGGAACGCCTGGCCGCGTACCCGCTGGCCGCCCGGGCGGGAGCCGAACTCTTCGCCGGCCACGACGCGGGCTTCCGCGCGGGCCTCGGGGCGGTGGTCGCGGGCATCGCCCACGCTCTCGGTCCCGAGGGGGACGCGGCTCCGTAGCCCGGTGGCGTCGGGGCGGGCCGGCATCTGCGTCCTCGAACGCGGGACGGGCGCCGGGACGGTGAAGTCCCCCCGCGCTCTCGGGCGCAGGGGACCCGGAGGGCCGCGGGCCCTCGTCAGCGCAGGACGCGGCGCACCTTGCGGGCCACCCGGCGGACCGCCGCGTGGCGGGGGATCGGGAGGCCGCCCGGGAGGCCGAGCACCGTCAGCCGGCGGCGCTTGAAGTAACGCCAGGTGCTCGTCGAGAGGTGGGCGGCGAGATACTGCTCCGCCGCCTCGCGCAGGTCCGCGCGGATCTGCGGCTGCATCGCGAAGCCGACCGCCCGGACCAGCCCGGACACCTCGTCGTCCACGGGCCGCGGTGCGCCCGGTGCCCCGTCCTCGAGATCCGGCAGCAGCGTGTCCACGAGCGTCAGCGGCACCCGGTTGCTGTTCTGGTACGGCGTGAGACGGTCGAGCAGCGGCTCCGTGCCCGTCCTTGCGACGGGGATGCCGTAGAAGGTGCTCGCCGTCAGCAGCGCCGTCGAGAAGCACCCGACCACCAGCGCCGGCCTCAGCTGCCGGTACAGCACCTCCGCCAGCAACGGCCGGTCCAGCACCGTCAGTTCCGCGCCCAGTTTCTCCGCCTCGCGCTCCAGTGTCCGCGACCACGCCGCCGGCGCCACCGGATGCGGCTTGAAGACGAGCCGGCGGTGGCCGAGCGCCACCGCACCCCGCACCATCCGTACGTGCAGGGCCTCTTCCTCCGCCGCGGTGATGATGTCCAGCGCCGCCAGGTACTGGCCCAGCAGCAGCGCGGGCGCCGCGTCCTGCGCCCAGACCGGCTCCCCCGCGTCCTCCGCCAGTTCCGCGACCACCTTCGTGAACGCCTCCGCCGGCACCAGCAGCGGCTCCGCCCCGAACTCCGCGAGCAGCAGCGGCTTCAGGCCGGGCACCAGGTCCAGGTGCAGCAGCCTGCGCACCCGCTCGCCCACCAGCGGATCGATCTTGTTCCGGGTCGGGCCGTAGCTCATCAGCCCGTCCGCGTACACATCGAGCCGCGCGTCCGGGAACAACTGGGCCACCGACAGCGCCGGGCTGACCTGGATCGACTCCAGGGCCAGCTCGATCCGGTCGTCCCCGAGGTCCCACAGCATCCGCAGATACCGCTCCCACATGGGGACGTCGTCGGACCGGGGCGACCAGCCGCCCGGATGGAACGGGTCGATCGCGTCGTTCCACGACAGGACTCCGTCGAAGCGCCCGCGCAGCCGCTCGAAGCCCGGCATCTCGTCGAGCGCCGGTGTCGTCTCCGGCGTCGTCGCGTTGTTGCTGACCAGCAGCAGCCGCCGGTCCGCGGGTTCGAAGCAGCCGCTGTCGAGCGCGGCCGCCAGCGTCGCCGCGCCGTACAGCGTGGAGGCGAAGAAGATCTGCGTCGTGCGCGTCGTACCCATCAGGCCGCCGCCCCCGCCGAGCCGGATCCCGAGGGCACCGCGACCGGCCGGCGGCGCAGCCTGCGCAGCCGGGAGGACCGCTCGACGTCCATCGAGTCGAGTGCGTCCTTCAGAATGTCCTGCGGCATCCGCCGCAGTGCCGCCGCACTCATGGAGCGCAATTTCCGGGCCACTGCCGGTTCGAACCTCTCGACTGATCCCAGGTGATGGGAAATAACGGCACAGTACGTTCGCACGGCTTTCGGCAGCAGCCGATCCGAATCCGGATCCTTTGCGGTTTCTTCGAGCACCTGATCGAAAGCCTTGATGAAATCGAGCTGCCTGACATCACCGATCTGCGTCAGCGACGAGGCCACCCCGCGCCGGTAGAAGATCCCCAGCAGGCTCACCGCCGCGAAAGACTCGGCCTCGCGGTGCAGCCGCCAGATCCAGGGCCGGTCCTCGGCCGTCCGCAGCCCGTCCGTGAAGTGCAGCAGCCCCCGGTCGAGGAGCTCGCGCCGGTAGATGCCGGCCCAGGCCATCGGGTAGTCGACGGAGGTGGACCGGTCGGCGGGCAGGATCGCGTCACGCGGGCGCAGCACCTCGCCCCGGCGGCCGACCGGTACCCGGAACACCTTGCGCTCACGGGCCGTGCACTGCACATGATCGGTGCGGACGAAGTCGACACCGAGTTCCTCGATGGCTGCGAGGAGCCGCTCGTAGTAGCCGGGCGCCAGCCAGTCGTCACCGTCGAGGAAGGTGATGTACTCGCCGCGCGCGGCGTCCAGACCGGTGTTGCGGGCCGTGGCCAGCCCGCCGTTCTGTTCGTGTCTGATCAGGACGGCTCCGGGGACCTCTCGCTCGGCCCGCTCGAGGATCTCCGGTGTCCCATCCCTGGAACAGTCGTCGATGAGCAGGAATTCGAAGTCCTCGCGGGCGTTCGCACGCAGGCTTCTGAGGGTGTCGGGCGCGTATGACTGCACGTTGTAGAACGGCACGATGACGGAGAGCTTGACCACGCGCCGGACACTAGGCGCCGGCCCCGTCATTCACTCTGACCGTCGGAGAGACGGCGGGTGAACAGGGTGCGGCGGAATTGTTAACCGGCTCGACCGGTCTGCGCTTTCGCGATTCGTAGACCCGCTGTTAACCATTTGTTGCTGTCCAGTTGGGCCGCCAAACGAAATGCCTTTCTAACGTCCTCGGCGTGCCATCACGTACCAGCCAGGCGCCACGCGTCGCCGTGCTCGCCGACTCCGACACCCGCTGGAAGTGGGGCGCGCTGACCGCGCGCCGCATAGCCGAGGACGAAGCCGAGCTGACCGGCTTCCTGCTCCGCGGCCGTGCGACCCCCACCGCCCGCCAGCTCGCCGAGGTCGGCGTCGACGCGGACGAACTGCGCGAAGTGACCGGGGTCGAGTTCCTCCACGCGATACGTGACGAGGGGTACGACCTCGTCGTCCTCGCCCTCGTCGGCGGCGCGGTGCAGGCCATGCTGCACGGACTCGCCGCGCTGCGCCTGCCGCGCAGGCCGGTGCTGGTCACCGGCTATGTCGGCGTCGTCTACGAGAAGCTCGCCGACGGACTGCTGCTGCGGCACGGCGCGGACGTCGTCCTCGCCAACTCACGCCACGACGCCGACCGCTTCCGCGCGGTGTACGAGGGCGTCGGCGCCGACGCCTCCTCGGTGACCGAGGCGGCGCTGCCGTTCCTCGGCGGCGCCCCGTACGCCCGGCGGGAAGACCGCGACACGGTCGTCTTCGCCGTGCAGCCGTCGGTCCCGGAGAGCCGCGCCGACCGTACGTACCTGCTGAGGCGGCTCGTCGAGCACGCCAGGCTCCACCCCTCCCGCGAGGTGCTGCTCAAGCTGCGCTCCAAGCCGGGCGAGCACACCACGCACCTGGAGGAGGTGCCGTACCAGAAGCTGGCGGACAGGCTCCCCGGCGGACTGCCGCCCAACTTCAGCCTCGTGTACGGGCACATGGGCGAGGTCCTCGACCGCACCGACCTGCTGGTCACCGTCTCCTCCACGGCGGCGCTCGAAGCCCTGCACCGCCGGATCCCGACGGCCGTACTGACGGACCTCGGGGTGCGCGAGGCCCTCGGCAACCACCACTTCCTCGGCTCCGGGCTGCTCACGTCCTGGGACCGACTCGACGGCGGCCACCGCCCCGAGCCCGACGAGGAGTGGCTGGCCCGGCAGGGCGTCGCCGCGGACGGCGCGTACGAGACGGCCTTCGAGGAGGCGCGCAAGCGGGTCGCGGAGCTGCTGTCGCGGCCGGAGCTCCCGCCGGTCACCCCCTACTACACCCCCGCCACCGCTCCCGGCTATCTGCCCGGGATCCTCGCCCGTCACCGCCTCGCCGCGGACGGCACCCCGCTGGCCGGGGCGGCCCCGGCGACCGAGGTCACCGGCGTGCGCCGCGTGGTGCGCGACGCGGTGCGGGGCGCGGCGCGCGGCGCGTACCGCCACGGCGTGCAGCGCGTCGCCCCAGTCATCCGCCGCATGGGCGAACTGTGAACCCCCCGAAAGCCCTGAAGGAGCCCCACCAGATGACGACCGTCCTCGCCGTGATCCCCGCCCGGGGCGGCTCCAAGGGCGTCCCCGGCAAGAACCTCGCCACGGTCGGCGGCGTCCCGCTCGTCGCCCGTGCCGTACGGGCCTGCGCGCAGGCCCGACTGGTCACCGACGTGCTGGTCTCCACGGACGACCCGGCGATCGCGGAGGTGGCCCGCGCGGCCGGTGGCACCGTCGTGGAACGGCCGCCCGCCATCGCGGGCGACACCGCGACCAGCGAGTCCGCGGTGCTCCACGCCATGGACGCGTACGAGGCGATCCACGGCCGCCCGGTCGACGTGGTCCTCCTCGTCCAGTGCACCAGCCCCTTCATCACCCGCGACGACATCGACGGTGTCACCTCCGCGGTCGTGAACGACGGCGCGGACACGGCCGTGACGGTGGCCCCCTTCCACGCCTTCGTCTGGCGCCGCACCCCCGCGCCAGTGCCGGCCACGGTCCCGGCCTCGCCGTTCCCCTCTCAGGCTCCGGCGGAGGACGGCCAGGGCGTCAACCACGACAAGGCCTACCGGCCCCGGCGTCAGGACCGCCCCGAGGACTTCCTGGAGACCGGGGCCGCGTACGCCATGGACGCCCAGGGCTTCCGGACGCACGGCCACCGCTTCTTCGGGCGGACCGCGCTCGTCGAGACCGACCCCGCGCGGGTGCTGGAGATCGACGATCCGCACGATCTGGCCCGGGCCCGCGCGCTGGCGCCGCTGCTCGACCCCGCGCCCGTCCCCACCAGGGAGGACGTCGACGCCGTCGTCCTCGACTTCGACGGCACCCAGACCGACGACCGCGTCCTCGTCGACTCGGACGGCCGTGAGCTCGTCGCCGTCCACCGAGGAGACGGCCTCGGCATCGCCGCGCTGCGCCGCGCCGGGCTGAAGCTGCTGATCCTCTCCACCGAACAGAACCCCGTCGTCGCGGCCCGCGCCCGCAAGCTCGCCATCCCCGTACTGCACGGCATCGACCGCAAGGACATAGCCCTGAAGCAGTGGTGTGAGGAGAACGCGGTCGCGCCCGAGCGGGTCCTCTACGCCGGCAACGACGTCAACGACCTGCCCTGTTTCGGGCTCGTCGGCTGGCCCGTCGCCGTCGCGAGCGCGCACGACTCCGTGCGCGCCGCAGCCCGCGCCGTCACCGCCACCCCCGGTGGCGCCGGCGCGATCCGGGAGATCGCCACCTGGCTTCTCGGTCCCACCCTCACCACCCCCACCCAGTAAGCCGACCCGTAAGGAACCCCCTCATGAACTCCCGTCTGCGCACCCTCGGCAGCAAGACCGCGGGCCCCGGCCACCCCGTCTACGTCACCGGCGAGATCGGCATCAACCACAACGGCGACCTCGACAACGCCATCGCGCTGATCGACGCCGCCGCCGACGCCGGCTGTGACGCGGTCAAGTTCCAGAAGCGCACCCCGGAGATCTGCACCCCGCGCGACCAGTGGGACATCGAGCGCGACACGCCCTGGGGCCGGATGACGTACATCGACTACCGCCACCGCGTCGAGTTCGGCGAGGACGAGTACCGCGCCATCGACGAGCACTGCAAGAAGCGCGGCATCGACTGGTTCGCCTCCCCGTGGGACACCGAGGCCGTCGCCTTCCTGGAGAAGTTCGACCTCCCCGCCCACAAGGTCGCCTCCGCGTCCCTCACGGACGACGAGCTGCTGCGCGCCCTGCGCGCCACCGGCAGGACGATCATCCTCTCCACCGGCATGTCGACGCCGAAGCAGATCCGGCACGCCGTCGAGGTCCTCGGCAGCGACAACATCCTGCTCTGCCACGCCACCTCGACGTACCCGGCCAAGGCCGAGGAGCTCAACCTGCGCGTCATCAACACCCTGATGCAGGAGTACCCGAACGTCCCGATCGGCTACTCCGGCCACGAGACCGGTCTGCAGACCACGCTCGCCGCCGTCGCCCTCGGCGCCGCGTTCGTCGAGCGTCACATCACCCTCGACCGCGCCATGTGGGGCTCCGACCAGGCCGCCTCCGTCGAGCCCGGTGGTCTGCAGCGCCTCGTCCGTGACATCCGCACCATCGAGGCCGCCCTCGGTGACGGCGTCAAGAAGGTCTACGACTCCGAGCTCGCCCCGATGAAGAAGCTCCGCCGCGTCGCGGGCGTCGTCGCCGAGCAGTCCGAGCCGGTAGCGGTCTGACGACCATGGACCTTGCCTTCGTCGAGAGCCCGGTCCAGCTGCTGAACGTCCTGGAGTGGGCGCACGCCCCCGCGCTGCCCGGTGTCCCCGTGCAGCCGGGGCCGGAGTCCACCGTCCGCACCCGGCCGAGCCGCACCAGCGACCTGACGGTCGTGGTGCTCTCGCCCACCGACCCCATGTCGCGGGGCCAGCTGCGCCGTATGGCCGAGCTGGCCCGCGACGAGGGGATCACGGTGCGCTGGCAGGAGGCCCGTGGGGGTGCGGACGCGGTCGTGCGGACGGTACGTGCGCTGGGCCCGGCGCTTCGCCGGGCGGAGCGGATCGTCATAGGCGACCCGTTCTCCCGCTACGTACAGCTCCTGCTGACCCTGGTGCGTACCCGGCAGCTGACCGTGGTCGACGACGGCACGGCGACCATGGAGTTCGTCGCGCAGCTCGCGCGCGGCGAACGGCTGGTGCGCTGGCATCGGCGTGGCCGCCGCGGCCCGCGCGAGCTCGTGCTCGCGCCGGTCTCGGCGGCCGCCCGCCGCCGGCTCACCCCCTCGCGCTCCCGCGAGGTCGAGGTCTTCACGGCGATGCCCGTGGACGCGCCGGAAGGGCTGACGGTCACCGCCAACCAGTTCCGCTGGACCCGTTCCCGGTTCGGTCCGCCCCGGCTCACCCGTGGCGCCGATCTGGTCGGTACCTCGCTCGTCGAGACGGGCGTGATCGACCGGGAGCAGTACTCCGAGGCCGTCGCCTCGCTCGCCAGGACACACGGCGCCACCCGCTACTTCGCCCACCGCCGGGAGAGCGCGGACAAGCTCCACCGGCTGACCGCCGCCACCGGCCTGGAGATCGTCCGCCCGGACCTGCCGCTGGAGCTGATCGCCCGGCGTGGCCCGATCGGGCGTACGGTGCTGAGCTTTCCGTCGACCGTCGTGCACACCCTGCCGCTGGCTCTCGCGGGCACCGGCGTCACGGTCGCGGTGTGCGACATCGCACCGGAATGGCTCAAGGACACGGCGTCCCCGCGGGCGCACGGCTTCCTGGCCGGGGTCACCGGCACCGCCCGGGACGTGCACCGGCTTCCGGCGCCCGCCTGAGCGGGGGTCCGGGGCCCGGGGATCTGAACGCGACAGGACGCCACAGTGTCCATATCGTGGTCAGAAGGTGGGTGAGCTTACCCACACCGAATGACGGCCATGCGTCGTCAGACGCATTTTCTTCCCCCTATCGGGCTGAACTTTTGTTGATCTCGAGTTAGTTGGGCCTTGAAGGGGCCTACTCTTCAACGGGTGAACCAGTTGATGTCCCGCGAGCCCGACGCCGGCCTGCCCGGCGATGCCGAGTTGCCTGGCGACTACGCTCTGCCAGGCACACTGTCCGACGCCCTGCGCACGGAACTCATTGCCTTCCGCCGGGACTTGCACATGCACCCGGAGCTGGGGAACCAGGAGTTCCGCACCACCGCCGCGCTCAAGGCCAGGCTGGAGGCCGCCGGGCTGCACCCGCAGGTGCTGTCGACCGGTACGGGACTCGTCTGTGACGTGGGCGCCGGAGCAGGGGTACGCGGTGCGGGTCCGGAAGCCGGGGGACGACGGACCGGCGGGCGGCCCGTGCTCGCGATCCGCGCCGACATCGACGCCCTGCCCATCCCGGACACCAAGACGGGCGTGCCGTACCGCTCGACCGTGCCGGACCGGGCCCACGCCTGCGGCCACGACGTCCACACGACGGCCGTGCTCGGCGCCGGTCTGGTCCTCGCCGAGCTGGACCGGCAGGGCCTGCTGCCGCAGCCGGTGCGGCTGATCTTCCAGCCCGCCGAGGAGGTCCTGCCGGGCGGCGCGGCCGACGCGATCGAGTCCGGCGTACTGGACGGAGTCGGCCGGATCATCGCCGTGCACTGCGATCCCCGGGTCGACGCGGGCAGGATCGGGCTGCGCGTCGGCCCCATCACCTCCGCCTGCGACCGGCTGGAGATCACCCTCGACGGCCCCGGCGGCCACACGGCGCGCCCGCATCTGACCACGGACCTGGTCACCGCGGCCGCCAAGATCGTCACCGAGGTTCCGGCGCTGCTGTCCCGCCGTGTCGACACCCGCTCCGGACTGGCCCTGACCTGGGGCCGTATCGAGTCCGGCCACGCCTGCAACGTCATCCCGCAGCACGCGGAGCTCGCCGGCACCGTGCGCTGCCTGGACCTGCCCGCCTGGCGGGAGGCCCCGGACCTGGTGCACGCCGCGGTCGACGAGATCGCCACGCTGCACCGGGCGAAGTCCCAGATCAACTACATCCGCGGGGTGCCGCCCGTGGTCAACGACCCCGTGGTCACCGAACTGCTGCGCGACGCCCATGCCGCCCGCCGTGGAGCGCTGGCGATCGAGGACACCGAGCAGAGCCTGGGCGGCGAGGACTTCTCCTGGTACCTGGAGCACGTCCCGGGCGCGATGGCCCGCCTCGGAGTGCGTGCGCCGGGCTCGGGCGCCAGGCTCGACCTGCACCGTGGGGACTTCGACGTGGACGAGGCCGCGATCACGGTGGGCGTGGAACTGTTCACTGCGGCGGCGCTGCTCGACGCGGCACACGGTCGTTGAGCCGTCCTTGCGAGCGGCGGCCTTCGGTCCGTCCGCGGGGCCGCCCGTGAGAGGGCGTCCTGCTGCCCGGTCCGGTCTCCCGGGCCGGGCAGTTCGTTCGTTCCGGGATTCCTCGACCCGGTCCCGAATTTATTCATTTCGAGAACATTCCCGGGAACGGGTACTCCCGTTTCCCGTCCGGGAATTGCCCGGAAAGCGCCTGCCCGCCGGGACAACCGGCCGCGGGGGCGGGGCTCTGCCCGTGAGAGCCTGGGGGCGAGGCATCCCGTCATCACCCGGATGCCGTGTGTGTCGATCGACGCTCCCTGCGCGTCGATCTGATAACGACTGGTGAACGGGTCTTTAACCGACATCTACGCGCGTTACGATCGCCGCGAAACCAGCGCCGCAAGGGGCGCTTTCGGTCAGTCTGAAGGGACCCTCCTCGTGCGCCGGGTATCCAAGATCACCGCCGCGTGTGCAGTCACCGCGGCTCTCGCCCTCACTGCCACCGCCTGCGGCGAGTCGTCCACCGAGTCGACCGGCTCGGGCGAAGGCAAGCTCAAGATCGGCATGGCCTACGACGTCGGTGGCCGTGGCGACAACTCCTTCAACGACTCCGCGGCCCGTGGACTGGACAAGGCCAAGGCCGAGTTCGGCGCCGAGACCAAGGAGCTCACCGCCAAGAACGGTGAGACCCCCGCCGACCGCGAGCAGCGGCTCGCGTCGCTCGCCGAGGGCGGCTTCAACCCCGTCATCGGTGTCGGCTTCGCCTACAAGGACGCGATCGACAAGACCGCCGCCAAGTACCCCGACACCACCTTCGGTCTGATCGACTCGGTCTCCGACAAGAAGAACGTCAACTCGATCGTCTTCACCGAGGAGCAGGGCTCCTACCTCGCCGGTGTCGCCGCCGCCCTCAAGTCCAAGGACGGCAAGATCGGCTTCATCGGTGGTGTCGACCTCCCGCTGATCAAGAAGTTCGCCGCCGGCTTCGAGCAGGGCGTCACGGACACCAACCCGAAGGCCAAGGTGCAGATCCAGTACCTGACCACGGGTACGGACCTCTCCGGCTTCGGCGCCCCGGACAAGGGCAAGGCCGCCGCCAAGGGCATGCTCGACAAGGGCATCGACGTCATCTTCGCCGCCGCGGGCGGCTCCGGTGCCGGCTCCATCGAGGCCGTCTCCGCGAAGCCGGGCGCCTGGTCGATCGGCGTGGACTCGGACCAGGCCAAGGACCCGGCCCTGTCCAAGTACGCCTCGACGATCATGACCTCGGTCGTCAAGAACGTCGACACCGGCGTCTACGACCTGGTCAAGTCCGTCAAGGACGGCAAGCCGCGGACCGGTACGCACGCCTACTCGCTCTCCGAGAACGGCGTCAGCCTCACCACCACCGGTGACCACCTGAAGGACATCCAGGCCAAGCTCGACGAGGCCAAGAAGAAGATCGTGGACGGCACCATCACGGTGAAGACCACCACCTGACGTACCGTGTGACCGGGGTTCGGCGAACGGCTTCGGCCGACGTCCGGACCCCGGCCCCGCATGGCCCGCGGGCCCCGGTCCCAGCGTCCGGGTCCCGCATCGTCAATTCTCCGCGCTACGCGCGTAGCGCGATCGCCCACGCGGTAGTTTTCGCGCCAACCACCGCCTCCGCTCCTCCGCTCCTGCCAAGGAGAGTGCGCCATCAACGCGTCCAGCAGTCCTCATGCCGTAGAGCTCCGCGGCATCACCAAACGATTCCCCGGAGTCGTGGCCAACCACGACATCGACATCACCGTGCGCCGCGGCACCGTCCACGCCCTCGTGGGCGAGAACGGCGCCGGCAAGTCCACCCTGATGAAGATCCTCTACGGCATGCAGAAGCCGGACGAGGGCACCATCGCGGTGGACGGCGAGCAGGTGACGTTCCACGACCCCGGTGACGCCATCGCCCGTGGCATCGGCATGGTGCACCAGCACTTCATGCTCGCGGACTACCTCACGGTCCTCGAGAACGTCGTTCTCGGCTCCGAGAAGCTCTACGGCATCGGCGACCGCGCCCGCGCCAAGATCAAGGAGATCTCCGACGCGTACGGTCTCAACGTCCGCCCGGACGTCCTCGTCGAGGACCTGGGCGTGGCCGACCGCCAGCGCGTGGAGATCCTCAAGGTCCTCTACCGCGGCGCCCGCACCCTCATCCTCGACGAGCCGACCGCCGTGCTCGTCCCGCAGGAGGTCGACGCGCTCTTCGACAACCTGCGTGAGCTCAAGGCCGAGGGCCTGACCGTCATCTTCATCTCGCACAAGCTGGGCGAGGTGCTCACGGTCGCCGACGAGATCACCGTCATCCGCCGTGGCACCACGGTCGGCAACGCCGACCCGAAGTCCGTCACCACCAAGCAGCTCGCCGAGCTGATGGTCGGCGCCGAGCTGCCCTCGCCGGAGACCCGTGAGTCGACCGTCACCGACGTCCCGATGCTCCAGGTCGAGGACCTCCGGCTGACCGCGACCGACCCCGACGGCGTCGTGCGCGCCGTGCTCGACGGCATCTCCTTCACCATCCACAAGGGTGAGGTGCTCGGCATCGCGGGCGTCGAGGGCAACGGCCAGTCCGAACTGGTCGAGGCCGTCATGGGCATGCGCGCCCCGGACACCGGTGTGGTGACCCTGGACCGTACCGACATCTCGCGGACCCCGACCCGCAAGCGGCGCGAGGACGGCATGGCCGTCATCCCCGAGGACCGCCACCGGCACGGACTGCTGCTGGAAGCCCCGCTCTGGGAGAACCGCATCCTCGGTCACGTCACCGAGAAGCCCAACAGCAAGGGCGCGTTCCTCGACCTCAAGGCCGCCCGCGCCGACACGGAGCGGATCGTGCGCGAGTACGACGTCCGCACCCCCGGCATCGAGGTCACCGCGGCCTCGCTCTCCGGCGGCAACCAGCAGAAGCTGATCGTCGGCCGCGAGATGAGCCACAACCCCAAGCTGCTCATCGCCGCCCACCCCACCCGGGGCGTGGACGTCGGCGCGCAGGCGCAGATCTGGGACCAGATCCGCGAGGCGCGGCGTGAGGGCCTGGCGGTGCTGCTGATCTCCGCCGACCTGGACGAGCTGATCGGGCTGTCCGACACGCTGCGGGTGATGTACCGCGGCCGGCTGGTCGCGGACGCCGACCCCGCCTCGATCACCCCCGAGGAGCTGGGCTCGGCCATGACCGGCGCGGCATCCGGCCACCTCGAGCACCACGAAGACAGCGCCCCGGAGGACGAGGCCCGATGAAGAAGTTCGACAAGGAGCGGGTGCTCCTCGGGCTGGCGGCCCCGCTGCTCGCGATCGTGGCCGCGTTCGCGGTCACGGCGCTGGTGCTGGCCGCGACCGGCAAGGAGCCGTTCAGCGCCTTCGGCATCATGTTCGACTACGGCGTCAAGTCGGACAGCCAGGTCTACATCATCAACAAGGCGACGACCTACTACCTGGCGGGTCTCGCGGTGGCCATCGGCTTCCGAATGAACCTGTTCAACATCGGCGTCGACGGCCAGTACCGGCTCGCCGCGTTCTTCGCCGCCGCCGTCGGCGGCGCGCTGACGCTGCCCGGCTTCCTGCAGATCCCGCTGATCATCGTGACCGCCATGATCGTCGGCGCCATGTGGGCCGGTATCGCCGGTGTCCTCAAGGTCACCCGGGGCGTCAGCGAGGTCGTCTCGACGATCATGCTCAACATGATCGCCACGGCCATCATCGGCTACCTCCTCCAGCCCGGCCGCCTCGGCCACCTCGACGAGGCCGGCACCGAGGTCGCCACCAGCCCGCTGCCGGAGTCGGCGCACTTCTTCGAGTTCCCGACGACGCCGACCCCGATCTGGGGATTCATCGTCATCGCGATCGCGGCGGGCGTGGCGTACTGGTTCACGCTCTCCCGCACCCGCTTCGGCTTCGACCTGCGCACCGTCGGCCAGTCCGGCTCCGCGGCCGAGGCCAGCGGTGTGAACGTGAAGAAGATGGTCGTCACCTCCATGCTGATCTCCGGCGCGGTGGCCGGTCTGATCGGCATGCCGACGCTGCTCAACGACTCCTACGAGTACGGCGGCGGCTTCCCCCTCGGCATCGGCTTCACGGGTATCGCCATCGCCCTCCTCGGACGCAACCACCCCATCGGCATCGCGCTCGGCGCGCTCCTGTGGGGCTTCCTGGAGCGCGGCTCGCAGAAGCTCGAGTTCGAGGACTACGACAGGGAGATCGTCGGCGTCATGCAGGGCGTCATCGTCCTCTGTGTCGTCATCGCCTACGAAGTCGTGCGCCGCTACGGCCTCAAGCGCCAGCAGCGGCAGGTCGGCGAGAAGCTCGCCGCGCAGGCCCGTAACTCCGACAACCAGGAGGTGTCGGCGTGAGCGCCACGGCGACTTCCACCCCGCCGCCCGGGGCGACCAAGGTGTCCGGCGGCAAGGGCGGCCGCACCCGCCTCTCCTTCCCCGTCATCCTGCTGATCATCGCGGGGGGACTGGTCGCCCTGTCCGCCGTGCGCGCGATCACGGGCGCGCAGGACCTCACCTCGGCCGGCCAGATCAGCGCCGCGCTGTCGATGGCCGTGCCGATCGGTCTCGCCGGTCTCGGCGGTCTCTGGGCCGAGCGGGCCGGTGTGGTCAACATCGGTCTCGAGGGAATGATGATCCTCGGCACCTTCTTCGGTGCCTGGGCCGGCTGGCAGACGAACCCCTGGATCGGCGTGCTCGCCGGTGTGCTCGGCGGCATGGCCGGCGGTCTGCTGCACGCCGTCGCCACCGTCACCTTCGGCGTCGACCACATCATCTCCGGTATCGCGATCAACATCCTGGCCGTCGGCTTCACGACGTACTTCGCCAAGCTGTGGTTCAACAGCGGCGAGGCCGCGGCCAAGGGCGGCAGCCCGAAGCAGTCCCCGCCCGCGGACGAGATCACCTCGGTGACCGTTCCGGGGCTGTCCGACTGGCTCGTCTCGATCGAGAAGCACCACTGGTTCTTCGTCTCGGACCTCGCCGGCATCCTCGGCGGCCTGGTCAGCAACGTCTCGCTGCTGACGATCGTGGCCGTCCTGCTCTTCTTCGGCACGTTCCTGGTGCTGTGGAAGACCTCGTTCGGTCTGCGGCTGCGCTCCTGCGGTGAGAACCCGATCGCGTCCGAGTCGCTCGGCGTCAACGTCTACAAGTACAAGTACATCGCGGTGATCGTCTCCGGCGGAATGGCCGGACTCGGCGGTGCCTTCCTGTCCCTGGTCACCTCGCACATCTACAACGAGGGCCAGACCGCGGGGCGCGGCTACATCGGCCTCGCCGCGATGATCTTCGGTAACTGGCGGCCGGGCGGACTCGCCATGGGCGCGGGCCTGTTCGGCTTCTCCGACGCCCTGCAGCTGCGCGCCGGCGGACAGTCCGTCCACGCGCTGCTCCTGCTGCTGGCCGTGGTGCTCGTCGGCCTCGGCCTGTGGAAGCTGTACCGCAAGAGCTACCTGTCGGCAGCGGTCAGCCTGGTCGTCGCCGCCGGTGTGCTCGTCTGGTACCTCGGCACGAACACGGTGCCGACCGAGTTCGTGAGCGCCACGCCGTACGTCGTGACCCTGCTCGTCCTCTCGCTCTCCGCGCAGCGCCTGCGGATGCCGAAGGCCGACGGTATGCGCTACCGCAAGGGTCAGGGCAAGTGACCGCCGGCGCACCGGCGCCCGACGCCGTCGACTGGGAGGCACTGCGCGAGGTGGCGCGGGGCGTGATGGCCCACGCCTATGTGCCGTACTCGGGCTACCCGGTCGGCGCGGCGGCCCTCGTCGACGACGGCCGTACGGTCAGCGGCTGCAACGTCGAGAACGCCTCGTACGGCCTGTCGCTGTGCGCGGAGTGCGGCCTCGTGTCGCAGTTGCAGGCCTCGGGCGGCGGCAGGCTCACGCACTTCACCTGCGTGGACGGGCACGGCGACGTACTGATGCCGTGCGGCCGCTGCCGTCAGCTGCTGTACGAGTTCGGCGGGCCCGGACTGCTGCTGGACACGGCGGCCGGCATCCTGCCGCTCGCCGAGATGCTGCCCCAGGCCTTCGGCCCGGAGAAGCTCGGACCCGAGAAGCTCGGCTAGGCCCACCGCACAGGGCCGAGACCCGCGGCCCCTCCGCTCCCCGGTGGAGGGGCCGCGACATTTTCGTACCACCTGGTTCGTACCGGAAGGACCCCTGAAGCACATGGACGCCATCTCCGTCATCCGCACCAAGCGCGACCGAGGCGAACTCACCCCCGAGCAGATCGACTGGGTCATCGACGCGTACACCCGCGGCGAGGTCGCCGACGAGCAGATGTCCGCGCTGGCGATGGCGATCCTGCTCAACGGCATGAACCGGGCGGAGATCGCGCGCTGGACCGCCGCGATGATCGCGTCCGGGGAGCGCATGGACTTCTCGTCGCTGTCCCGGCCCACCGCCGACAAGCACTCCACGGGCGGCGTAGGCGACAAGATCACGCTGCCGCTGGCCCCGCTGGTCGCGGCCTGTGGTGCGGCCGTGCCGCAGCTGTCCGGCCGCGGTCTCGGCCACACCGGCGGCACCCTCGACAAGCTGGAGTCCATCCCCGGCTGGCGCGCCCTGCTGTCGAACGAGGAGATGCTGCACGTCCTCGACACCACCGGTGCGGTCATCTGCGCGGCGGGCGACGGCCTGGCCCCGGCCGACAAGAAGCTGTACGCCCTGCGTGACGTCACCGGCACGGTCGAGGCGATCCCGCTGATCGCGTCCTCGATCATGTCGAAGAAGATCGCCGAGGGCACGGGTTCGCTGGTGCTGGACGTGAAGGTCGGCTCCGGCGCCTTCATGAAGAACATCGAGGACGCGCGCGAACTCGCCTCCACGATGGTCGGTCTCGGCACGGACCACGGGGTGCGGACCGTCGCCCTGCTCACCGACATGTCGACCCCGCTCGGCCTCACCGCGGGCAACGCCCTCGAAGTCCGGGAGTCGGTCGAGGTGCTCGCCGGCGGCGGTCCCGCCGACGTCGTCGAGCTGACCCTGGCGCTGGCCCGCGAGATGCTCGACGCGGCCGGTGTCAAGGACGCAGATCCGGCGAAGGCCCTGGCCGACGGCTCGGCGATGGACGTCTGGCGCCGTATGATCGCCGCTCAGGGCGGAGACCCGGACGCGGAGCTGCCGGTGGCCCGCGAGCGGCACGTCATCACCGCCCCCTCCACGGGTGTCCTCACCCGCCTGGACGCCTACGGCATCGGCGTCGCCGCCTGGCGTCTCGGTGCGGGCCGCGCCCGCAAGGAGGACCCGGTCCAGGCGGGCGCGGGCATCGAGCTCCACGCCAAGCCGGGCGACGAGGTGACGGCGGGCGCTCCGCTGCTGACGCTGCACACGGACACCCCGGAGAAGTTCGACTACGCCCTCGAGTCGCTGGAGTCGGTGTACGACATCGCCCCGTCGGGCACGGCCTTCGTCCCGGATCCGATCGTCCTGGACCGTATCGCCTGACCCGGACGACAGGGGCTGACCGGGTGCGACCGAGCCGCGGCGATGAGTTGTCGCCGCGGCGAAGGTCTCTTCCATGTGGACAGCACACAACAGCCGATCGTCGTCGAACTCGTCGGCCGGGTCGCCCCCGCCGATGTGCCCTTGCTGTGTGCTCGCCTGCAGGCACAGGCCGTCGCCGCCGAGGGGGCTGAGGTGATCTGCGACGTCGGCGCGCTGGTCGTCGCCGATCTCACCGCTGTCGACGCCGTCGCCCGGCTGCGGCTCACCGCCCGCAGACTCGGGCGGGAGCTGCGGCTGACGAACGCCGGTCCCGAGCTGCTGGCCCTGCTCGCCTTCGTCGGACTGGGCAGCGGGGACGACCCGGACCGGCCGTCGGCGCTCAGCCCTCGGCGCCCTCCGGGCTGAGCCGCTCCGGCAGCCCGAACAGCGGGAACCAGCGCTTGGTGTCCAGGAAGAAGTCCATACCGCCGATCCGGCCGTCCGAGACCTCCAGGACGATCAACGCCCACGGCTCGTACCCCTCGCCGTCCTGGCTCGGGTGGTACTGCGCGAACGCCGGCGAGCCGTTGGCCACGGTCGGGACCAGCTTGGAGCCACGGCAGACCTCGCCGACGCCGAGCATCCAGCCCACGATGTCGTCATGGCCGCGCAGCCACAGGTCGTACGGCGGCATGGACATCGTCGCGTCCTCGTGCAGCAGCGCCGTCAGCGCCTTCATGTCGTACCCCTCGAAGGCGGCGACATAGCGCTCGAGCAGCTTCTGCTGCTCCTCGTCGAGCGGGTCCGCCGGGTCGCTGGAGGCGGGATCATGGTCGGCGAGCGTGGCGCGGGCACGCTGCAGCGCGCTGTTGACCGAGGCGACGGACGTGCCCAGCAGCTCGGCCACCTCGGCGGCCTTCCAGGCGAGCACCTCGCGCAGGATCAGCACCGCTCGCTGCTTCGGCGGCAGATGCTGCAGCGCCGCGACGAACGCCAGCCTGATCGACTCCCGCTCCACCGTCGTATCGGCCGGGTCGGCCACCGACGGCAGCACGCGCCCGTCCGGCACCGGCTCCAGCCAGGTGATCTCCGGACGGGCGGTGAGCTGGGCCTGGGCCACCGGGGTGGCGGCGGTCAGGTCCATCGGGCGGGCCCGGCGATTGCCCGCGTTCAGCATGTCCAGGCAGACGTTCGTCGCGATGCGGTACAGCCACGAGCGCAGCGACGATCTCCCCTCGAACTTCTCGAAGCTCTTCCAGGCCCGCACCATGGTGTCCTGGACGGCGTCCTCCGCCTCGAAGGCCGAGCCCAGCATGCGGTAGCAGTAGCCGGTCAGCTCCGTCCGGTAGCTCTCCAGCCGGGATTCGAGGTCCTGCGTCGTTGCGAGATCACTCATCGGGTCCACCCCTGTCGACCGTCCTCACCAGCCCTTCGGACGCTACAGGAGGGGACTGACAACAGGGGTCAGGTTCCCGGCTTGCGGCCGTAGACGTGGACGTCGTCCCCGTTCTTGAGCAGGCCCCAGTACGCCTTGGCGTCCGCCGGACGCATGTTGACGCAGCCGCCCGATCCCGGCGGGTTGTAGACGCTCTTGGTGACCGAGTGGAAGGCCTGCCCGCCGTCGAAGAACTGCGAGTACGGCATCCACACCTTGTAGATCGTCGACCAGTGGTTGATGTGCCGGTAGTAGACCCGCTTGGCGCCGGTACGGGTCTCCGCCCCGTCCCGCCCGGTCCGCACCGGCACCGGGCCGTACTTCAGCTTGGCCCCGTCCTGGATCCAGGTGAGCTGTCTGGTCAGGTCGACACAGGCGATGCGGCCCTTGTTGGTCGGGCACGCGCCCGCCTTGTTCGGCGTCTTGCCCGCCGCCCGCTGGGCCAGGATCGTGTTCATCGTGCGCCAGGTGACCGGACCCGCGTAGCCGATCGTCGGGGTGATCCCGTGCCAGCGCTGGAACGTCTGGATGGCCTTGCAGTCGGCGGCGGACTGCCGTCCGTCGACCTTCAGGCCCATGAACTTCTCGACCTGCTTCTGGTACGGCCCGGTCGACGTCGTGCAGGACGCGGCCTGTGCGGGCCCGGCGCCGAGCGCGAAAGTCAGCGGCACCACCAGCCCGGTGACGCCGAGGGCGACACCGCCCCGTCTCCGTATGTTCCTTGTGTGTCGTGCCCGATCCACAGTGACCAACTCCCCAGTTCGCGCAGTGCGGTTGCTCTGCACTTTGGACGCGTACGGGGGAGTGGCGGTTGTAGGAACGAGGGCCTGATTCACGGAGATTTCCGCGGCGGCCGTCCCAGGAGCCTCAGTGGTGTACAGCCGTCGCTCTAGCCGCGGCGAGCACCGGCCGGCGCTCCTGGGCGCGGGCCGCGTACGACCCGTACAGCGTGATCGACACGACGCCGAGGACCGAGAGCAGCCCCAGCAGGACCGTGCCCGCCCAGCCGCCGGAGTGGAAGGCGATCGCGCCGAGCGTGCCGCCCGCGCTGCTGCCGAGGTAGTACGCCGACTGGTACAGGGCCGAGGCCTGCGCCCGGCCGGTCTTCGCGGTACGGCTCACGGAGGAGGAGGCGACCGCGTGGCCGGCGAAGAAGCCCGCCGTGATCAGCACCAAGCCGAGCAGCACCGCGGTCAGCGAGTCCGCGAGGGAGAGCAGCAGACCCGCCGTCGTCGTGCCGACCGCGAGATAGAGGGCGCCGCGCCGGCCGAGCCGGCCGACCAGCTTCCCGGCGGCCGCCGACGAGACCGTACCGACCAGATAGACCAGGAAGACGGAGCCGACGATGCCCTGCGGGAGGCTGAACGGGGCCTCGACGAGCCGGTAGCCGATCACCGTGTAGACCGCGCCGAAGACCGTCATGAACAGCGCGCCGATCGCGTACAGCCGCATCAGCAGCGGGTCGGCGAGATGACCCCGGACGGTCCGCGCCAGCTCACGGGGGTTCAGCGAACCCGGCACGAAGTGACGGGCCTTCGGCAGCAGCAGCCTGCAGGCCACCGTGCACACGACCGCCATCAGGCCGACGGCGGCGAGCCCGGCCCGCCAGCCCCACAGCTGCGCGACCCAGCCGGTGACGATCCGGCCGCTCATCCCGCCGATGCTGTTGCCCGCGACGAACAGCCCGATCGCGGCGATCAGGGCCTTCGGGCGCACCTCCTCGGCGAGAAACGCCATCGCGGAGGCCGGGACCCCGGCCAGGGCCGCGCCCTGCACCGCACGCAGCGCCACCAGCCACTCCAGGCCCGGCGCGAACGGCACCAGCAGTCCGACCACGGCCGCGACCACCAGCGACACCGTCATCAGCCGCACCCGTCCGAACCGCTCGGACAGCGCGCTCAGCGGCAGGACGCACAGGGCCAGCGCCCCGGTGGCCGCGGAGACCGTCCAGCTGGCCGCGCTCGCCGTCACGCCGAAGTCGTCGGAGACGGCGGGCAGCAGGGCCTGGGTCGAGTAGAGGAGGGCGAAGGTCGCGACGCCGGCGGCGAAGAGCGCGAAGCTCATACGGCGGTAGCCGGGGAGTCCGGGGGCGTGGCGGGAATCGGTGGTCTCGGGGGACTGCGAGGGGAGGGCACCCACGGTGGTGGGCGCCCCGGTACTTGCGGAAGGCATACCTCGAAGGTAGGCACGCGGGTTTGATGCGTCCAATGCATGGAACGGCTTTAATCGTTCCCATGGTGCATGACTACAGCTCACGGCCTCGCGTGTCACTGAACAGTTACGAAGAAGACATGCCTCTGCTGCTCGCGCCGCGCCTCGCGTACTTCGCGGGAGTCGCCCGGCACGAGCATGTGACCCGGGCCGCGCAGGAGCTCGCCGTACCGCAGTCGACGCTGTCGCGCGCCATGGTCCGGCTCGAACAGGACCTGGGCGTGGCCCTGTTCACCCGCAAGGGGCGCACGGTGTCGCTGACGGCGGCCGGACGCACCTTCCTCACCTCCGTGGAGCGCGCCCTCGCCGAGGTCGAACGGGCCGCGGAGTCCGTACGGGCCGACGCCGACCCGTCGGCGGGCAGGGTCGCCTTCGGCTTCCTGCACACCATGGGCTCCGAGACCGTGCCGGAGCTGATCCGCGCCTTCCGGGTCGACCATCCCCGCATCCGCTTCACGCTCGTCCAGAACTACGGCGAGGCGATGATCGAACGGCTCCGGGCCGGCGAACTCGACCTGTGCCTCACCTCACCGGTGCCGGACGCGCCCGACCTCGTCGCCCGCCGCCTCGACGAACAGCGGCTGCGGCTCGTCGTCCCCGACGACCACCGCCTCGCGACGCGCAAACGGGTCCGGCTCGCCGAAGCGGCGGACGAGACCTTCGTGACGCTCGAACCGGGGTACGGGCTCCGCCGCATCACCGACGCGCTGTGCGCGGAGGCCGGCTTCTCGCCGCGCGTCGCCTTCGAGGGCGAGGAGGCCGAGACGCTGCGCGGCCTGGTCGCCGCGGGGCTCGGCGTGGCGCTGCTGCCGCCGCCGGCGGCGCCCCGTCCGGGGGTGGTCGAACTCACGGTCACGGCGCCGCGGGCGGTGCGGGAGATCGGTGTCGCGTGGCTGGACGGCCATCCGGACACGCCGCCGGTGACGGCGTTCAAGAGGTTCCTGCTGTCCCGGCGGGGGAACCTGCTCCCGGACTGACGCGCGACGCCGCCGGCGGGCGAGCCCCGGACCGGCTCAGTGCCGCAGGGTGCGGCCGAAGCCCGCCGCCAGGGGCATGCGCAGGCCCAGCGGGGGCGGTGCGGCGAGGGCGTCGGCGACCGGGCGGGCGTAGGCGCGGGAGAAGAGCGAGCCGAGGACGAAGTCGCTCGCCAGGGAGTGGACTTCGTCCTGGTACTGCCGCAGCGCGTGCCCGTCGGAGTGCACCTCGAACCTGCACGTGTCCCGGTTGGACTTCTTCGCCCGCTCGGCCAGCCGGTACGACAGCTCCGGATCGATCCTGGCGTCCTTCGTGCCGTGCACGATCAGGACCTGGCGGCCGGCGAGCTGTTTCACCGGTTCGGGTTGCGCCGCGACATCGTCCTCCGGCAGCCACGGGGCGATCGCCAGCACCGAGTTGACGGCGTCGTGCCCGGCGGCGTGCAGCGCGGCACGGCCGCCCATGCCCCGGCCCGCCAGGCACACCGGGACGTCGCCGTAGCGCCGTACCGCCTCGTCCGCCGCCCAGGACGCGTCCGCCGCGAGGCACGCGTCCGTCCCGTTCCAGCCGCGTCCGCGGTAGCGCACGACATGCGCGACGAGGCCGTCCCCTCGCCCGGCCCGCGCCAGCGAACGTGCGAGCGGCAGTGCGGCCGCGTGGGACACCGTGGAGGGCCCGCGGGCCGACTCAGGTTCCCCGTCGGGCAGCAGCAGCACCACACCGCTGACGACCCCGTCCGCCGTCCCGCCCGAGGGCCGGACCGCGCGGCCCAGCCGGGCCTGTGCTTCCCGCACGTCCTGCCGCTCCCCTCGCGCCACGTTCGCTTCGAGCCGGGCGTGTGCCGGTCCGGCTGCGCCCGCCGTGTGCCCCCACCACCGGGGCAGTGCGTGGTGTGCCATGGCAGAACAGTCTCAGAAGGGCAGGTGTACGCCACCCGTCCGCACGGTCACTGTTACGTATCGACAGGTGATTCGTGCAGCTGCCCTCTACGCGCGTAGGGATTAGAGTGCGCAGATGACGAGCCAGACCACCCACGTGTCCTCCCAGGGATCCACCCCTGGACCCCAGGGGCCCACCTCGGACCAGATCCGCCGCGCTCCGAAAGTGCTCCTGCACGACCACCTCGACGGCGGGCTGCGTCCCGGCACGATCATCGAACTCGCCCGTGACGTCGGCTACGACGCGCTCCCCGAGGCCGAGCCCGACAAGCTCGGCATCTGGTTCCACGAGGCCGCGGACTCCGGCTCGTTGGAGCGCTACCTGGAGACCTTCGCGCACACCTGTGCCGTCATGCAGACCCGTGAGGCCCTGAGGCGCGTCGCCGTCGAGTGCGCCGAGGACCTCGCCGAGGACGGAGTCGTCTACGCCGAGGTGCGGTACGCGCCCGAGCAGCACCTCGAAGCGGGACTGACCCTCGAAGAGGTCGTCGAGGCCGTCAACGAGGGCTTCCGGGAAGGCGAGCGACGAGCCCGCGCGAACGGTCACCGCATCCGCGTGGGCGCCCTCCTCACCGCGATGCGGCACGCCGCCCGCGCCCTGGAGATCGCCGAACTCGCCAACCGCTACCGGGACTCGGGCGTCGTCGGCTTCGACATCGCCGGCGCCGAGGCGGGCTACCCGCCCACCCGCCATCTCGACGCCTTCGAGTACCTCAAGCGCGAGAACAACCACTTCACCATCCACGCCGGGGAGGGCTTCGGGCTGCCGTCGATCTGGCAGGCCCTCCAGTGGTGCGGAGCCGACCGGCTCGGTCACGGTGTGCGCATCATCGACGACATCGAGGTCGCCGCCGACGGGACGGTGAAACTCGGGCGCCTGGCCGCGTACGTACGGGACAAGCGCGTCCCGCTCGAACTGTGCCCGACCTCCAATCTGCAGACGGGTGCGGCCGCCTCGTACGAGGAACACCCCATCGGGCTGCTCCGCCGGCTGCACTTCCGGGCCACCGTCAACACCGACAACCGGCTGATGAGCAACACGAGCATGAGCCGTGAATTCGAGCTGCTGACCGAGACCTTCGGCTACACGCTCGACGACATGCAGTGGTTCACGGTCAATGCGATGAAGTCGGCGTTCATTCCTTTTGATGAGCGACTCGCGATGATCAATGACGTGATCAAGCCGGGATACGCCGAATTGAAATCCGAATGGCTGTTCAAGCAGACCGCCACGACCAGCGGATCCTCGTCGGACGAGGGCTGAGCGGGGGCGCAGCGGAACGGCCGGGAGTGTCAACTCCCGGCCGTTTTCACGACTCCCGGGTGTTTGCGGGGCACAGGACGCGCTGGCTAGCTTGCAAAGCCGCTCAATTTCCCCTTCCCAAGGAAAAACACCTGATGAAGCAGTCTGCTGCCAAGACCCTCGGTGTCGCCGCTCTCGGCGCCGCCTTCGCCGCTGCCGCCGCCGGTTCCGCGTCGGCCGCGACCTCCCTCCCCGAGGTCGGCACCCCCGTGGACGCCCTCTCCGCCGTCCAGCCGACCGTTCTGCCCGCCGTCGAGCGGATCACCCAGCAGGCCGGTCCCGAGGTGCTGCCCGCGCCGGCGGCCAACCCGCTCGGCGGTCTCCTCGGCGGTCTGCCGCTGAACGGCGTGCCGCTGAACGGACTGCCGCTCTCGCAGTGACGGCAGTACGCGACACCTGACGGGCGTTCAGGACGGCCGACGGGAAAGGGGTGCACACCCGGTATCGGGTGTGCACCCCTTCGTGTCGCTCCGGCGCCGTCACCAGGCGGTCGTCGCGGACTTCTCCGTCGGCAGCAGCAGCCACAGGGCCAGGTACAGCAGGAACTGCGGGCCGGGCAGCAGGCACGACACCAGGAAGATCACGCGCATCGTCGTCGCGGAGGTGCCGAAGCGCCGTGCCAGCGCTGCGCACACTCCGCCGATCATGCGTCCGTCACGAGGGCGGGCAAGGGCGGCCATGGTGGGCTCCTTCACGAGTCCTTGGAGGAAGCCTCTTCGTCGGGCTCCCGATGACTCCATACTCGCCGGGACCAAGGGGGCGAAGCGTCGCTCTACGGGGCGATCCCGACCCTGGGAATCGTCGGGGTGCGCCCCTGAGAGGCCTCCTCCCGAAGCAGGGCACCCCGCTCCTTCCGCGGTCCCGCGGCACGACCGGACCGCCTGCGCCGCAGCCGCGCCCGGCCCGCCGGGACGACCAGGAGATGCGCCAGTGCCACACCCGACGTGTTCAGCAGCAGCGAGTCCACGTCGACGACCTGCCCGGGCACAGCGGTCTGCAACAGCTCGATGCCCAGCGACAGCAGCGCCCCGGTCGCGACCGTGCGGGCCAGCGAGGCCCAGGGGGAAACGGCGAGCCGGCCGCCCGTCATCGGCAGCAGTATCCCGAGCGGCGCCAGCAGCAGCAGGCCCTCGCCGATCCGCCGGGCCGCGTGCACCGGACCCAGCGCCAGATCGGCCTTGATCCCCGCGAGCGGCTGCAGATTCGCCGCCGTCACCCACGGCACATCCAGCGGACGAAGCGTCAGCCATGCCACGAGTGCCAGATGCGCGAGGAGGAGTAGGCCCCCCGCCGCGCGGAAGCGGATGACGGCACTGCCGTCCGAACCTTGACGCTGCACGCCCCCCAAGACGCGGCGACCGGTGCGATCGGTTCCGCCCGGCCCGAGCCGTGTCGGAAAGGACCGTTCCCCGGCATTGCGACGGGCTGTTCCCCGGCCTCGCGACGGCCCGTTCCCCGGCCTCGGGAAGAGTGGTGTCCCGGCGTCAGGAAGGGCGGGCCGAGGGCAGCGGGCCGGCCGTCGGCAGCGCCGTGTCCGGGCGCAGCTTGACCGACGGCGTGCAGCGGTAGCCGCGCGGCGGGTACTCGCCCGGGCCGCCGAGGACCACCGTCCCGTCGTCGGTCGCGGCCTCGCTCTCCGCGAAGGTGCACACGATCTGCGCGAGCGCCGCCGGCGGCAGGTCCTCGGGCTGGCGGCTGAGCCGCAGCGCCCCCGCCGGGTCGCCGGAACGCGGTCCGAGGACGGTCAGCGGGGCCCGTACGAGCGTGGTGAACCCGGCCTCCCGCTCGGTCTCCGAGGGGCTCTCCTGCAGTTCGCCGAGGAGTGCCTGGGCGATCCGCACCCGGTTGCCGGTGCGGCCCTCGGTGAGCGGGACCGCACGGTCCACCGCCTCCAGCGCCGACGCGCACACCAGATACACCCGTACCGGCACCTGGGGTTGTGTCTGGGTGGCGGTCTCCTTGCCGGAGAGCGTGCACGGCACCCGCGACGGGGCGGACCCGGCGTCCACCGGCACCGTGGTCGTCCTGATCCCGCACCCGGCGACAGCGGCCGCGAACGCGACGGCCCCGGCGGCCGCGGCCATGACCCGGCGGATGCGCATCCGGGCCGAATCCCGGCCGGCCGCGCTCGTGCCCGTACCCATGCCCGTACCCGCGCCCCTCAGGATGGTCCTTCCGCTCACGGAGCGTCGCCCGCCTCTCCCCGCTCGCCGTCCCGCTCCCGGCCGGCCAGGTCGCGGCCGTCCGCGGTGATGCCCGACGCGTCACGGGGCAGCCGCAGCACGAACACCGCGCCGCCGTCGCCGTCCGTGCTGTTCGCGGCGGTGATGCCGCCACCGTGGATCAGGGCGTTCTCCATCGCGATCGACAGCCCGAGCCCGCTGCCCTCGGACCGCGGTCGCGAGGCGCTCGCCTTGTAGAAGCGGTCGAAGACGTGCGGCAGCACGTCCTCCGGGATCCCGGGCCCGTGGTCCCGTACCTCGATGACGAGTTCGTCCTGTCCCTCGTCGCCGGTCCCACCCTCGTCCCCGGTCTCCGTCCGCACCGAGACGCGCACCGGAGAGCCGCCGTGCTTCAGCGCGTTGCCGATCAGGTTCGCCAGGATGACGTCGAGCCGGCGCGGATCGAGGCGGGCCATGATGCCGCGCTCCGCGTCCAGGTCGACCGCGTCCAGCCAGGCCCGCGCGTCGATGCAGGCGGTGACCTGGTCGGCGACGTCGACGTCGTCGAGGACGAGGCGGGCCGTACCCGCGTCGAAGCGGGTCACCTCCATCAGGTTCTCCACCAGGTCGTTCAGCCGCCGGGTCTCGCTGACCACCAGCGCCACGGCCGGCGCGACCATCGGGTCCAGGCCCTCCTGCTCGTCCTCCAGGACCTCGGTCACGGCCGTCAGCGCGGTCAGCGGGGTACGCAGCTCGTGCGACATGTCGGCGACGAAACGGCGGCTCGACTCCTCGCGCGCGCTCATGTCCGCGACCTTCTTCTCCAGCGACTCCGCCGCGTTGTTGAAGGTCCGTGACAGCTCGGCCAGTTCGTCGGTGCCGGAGACCTGCAGCCGGGTGTCCAGCTTGCCCTCGCCGAGCTGCCTGGCCGCCTGGCCGAGCCGCTGCACCGGCTTCAGCACGGTCGTCGCGGCGGCCTGCGCGAGCAGCGCGGAACCCGCCAGCGCCAGGGCCGTGGCGATGCCGAGCGACCAGGCGAGCGAGTTCAGGTCCTGCCGCTCCTGGTCGAGGGACTTGAACAGATAGCCGGTGGGCCCGCCGCCTACGATGCGCGTACCGGCCACCAGATACGGGGTGTTGCCGCGCTGGGTGCGCACCCAGAACAGATGCTCCTGGTCGCCGACCGCCTTCCTCAGCTCGGCCGGAACGTCGTCGAGCGTGAAGGCGTCCGGGTCGGAGGCCCCGACGATCGGCTTGCCCGCCTCCCGCTCCCCGAGCAGCAGCACGCTGTAGCCCGCGGTGCCGCCCGCCATCTGCTCGGCGGTCGTCTGCAGTTCGCTCTGCGTCGGCCGCGCCGGCAGCGACGCGACCCGGTTCTGCATCTGCTGCCGGAAGTCGCCCAGCGCCGCGTCCTGAGTGCGCGTCAGCACGGCCTCGCGGTTCAGCCAGTACGCGATGCCGGACGCGGATACGGCGGCGATCAGTGCGACCATGCCGAACACGACGACCAGGCGCAGCCTGAGGCTGGTCCAGCCAAGTCCCGCCAGTATGGCCTTCTTCGCGGCACCGCTCACTGAGGAGTGTCCAGCCGGTAGCCCACGCCTCTGACCGTGCGGATCAGCGTCGGCGAGGACGGTACGTCCTCGACCTTGGCCCGCAGCCGCTGCACGCACGCGTCCACCAGACGCGAGTCGCCCAGATAGTCGTGCTCCCACACCAGCCGGAGCAGCTGCTGGCGCGACAGGGCCTGGCCCGGGCGGCGGCTCAGCTCCAGCAGCAGACGCAGCTCCGTCGGCGTGAGCTGCAGGTCCTCGCCGTTCTTGGTGACCGTCATCGCGGAGCGGTCGATCACCAGGGAGCCGAAGGTGGCCGAGTCCGTCGACTCGCGCTCACCGCGCCGCAGCACCGCGCGGATCCGGGCGTCCAGCACCCGGCCCTGCACCGGCTTGACCACATAGTCGTCGGCGCCGGACTCCAGTCCGACCACGACGTCGATGTCGTCGTTGCGGGCGGTCAGCAGGATGATCGGCAGCTGGTCGGTGCGCCTGATGCGCCGGCACACCTCGAAACCGTCGATGCCGGGCAGCATCACATCCAGCACGATCAGATCCGGCCGCTGCTCACGCAGCAGTTTCAGGCCGTCCTCGCCCGTCGCCGCGGTGGCCACACGGTGGCCCTGGCGTGACAGGGAGAGTTCGAGGGCCGTGCGGATGGCGTCGTCGTCCTCGATCAGCAACAGGAAAGGCACGGAGGTCATTCTGGCCCATGTGGCCCCGGTAGTTCGACCGTCGGAGCGTTCGGGCCTTGTTCCGGCAGGGCCGAGGCACCTCCCGAACCCCTGTGACAGGCCTGTGACAGTCGGCGGACAGTGGCGTGAAGTCCCCCGGGCAGAGTCTTTTTCACAAGGCCGAACACATACTCCTATCGACGGGGGGCGCGAGATGAACGCACTGCACAGCACCACTTCAAGCGCAGTTGTCACGCGTCTCCACGACGTCGTGCGGAGCACGGAGAAGTCCGGCGCCGTGAACGGGCGGGGGTGCGTTCGCGGCGCCGGGCGTCAGCACAAGCCGTCGTACATGACGGTCGTTGACGCGAAGGCCGAGGGCACACACGGGGGAAGCGCGTACGGGGAGGCCACGGGGGAACGGGGCGGCCTGACGGAGCGGGCGGACGCGGAAGCGGCCTTCACCGCCTACGTCCAGGAGCGCCGCGCCTCCCTGTACGCGACCGCGTACCACCTGACCGGTGACCGGTACGAGGCGGAGGACCTGCTGCAGAGCGCGCTGTTCTCCACGTACCGGGCCTGGGACAGGATCAGCGACAAGGCCGCGGTCGGCGGCTATCTGCGCCGCACCATGACGAATCTGCACATCAGCGCCTGGCGCCGGCGCAAGATCGACGAATACCCGACCGAGGAGCTCCCCGAGACGGCGGGCGACACGGACGCGATGCGCGGCACGGAGCTGCGGGCGGTGCTGTGGCAGGCGCTGGCGCGGCTGCCCGAGCTGCAGCGCACCATGCTGGTGCTGCGCTACTACGAGGGCCGTACGGACCCGGAGATCGCGGAGATCCTCGGCATCAGTGTCGGCACGGTGAAGTCCAGCATCTGGCGGTCGCTCCGCCGGCTGCGCGAGGACGACGTCCTCAGCTTCGGCCGTGACGAGGAAGAGTCCTTCGGCGAGCTGGTGGCCTGAGGGCGGTACGGGGGAACACGGGGATCACGGGGGATCCACGGGGGAAACGAAGCGGGGCCGGACAAGACCGGGGGTCTTGTCCGGCCCCGCTCCGCGTGCGCGACCGTACTTCCGCGCCACTACGTGCGTTGCCGGGCCGCTTCCCCGGCCGTGGGCGCCGGTGCGCGGCGGCAGCGGCCCGCCGCCGCGGCGGCGAGGCGGCCGAGCGCCTCGGCCTTGTCGCAGGGGTGGGCGCCCAGGGTGGTCTGGCGGGCGACGATGCCGCGTTCGGCGCGCATCAGGCGCCAGCCGCGGCGGAGCAGGAAGAGAACGGACTTGCGGCCCTCGCGGAGGTCGCGCAGGAGCCGGCGGCGGAACGTGGTCGAGGGGCGGCCGCGCAGGCAGAGCGCGTCGGCGAGCACGTCGAGGTCCTGGCAGCGGGTGATGATGTCCGCCGCGAAGATGCCCTCGGCGACGAACAGCGGCGTGCGTTCGACGGCGAGGCTCTCGCGGCCGATCCGGGAGCTGGTGGCGATGTCGTACACGGGTACGGTCGTCCGTCCCGTACGGCACAGCTCGACGACCGCCGCGACGGCGGCGTCGGCGTCCCAGGAGGCGGGGGAGTCCCAGTCGATGTCCGTGGTGCCCGTGACCAGCGGGAGGGTGGGGTCGTCCGCCTCCTTGTAGAAGTCGTCGAGGCGCAGCACCGGGAGGCCGGAGCGGGCGGCGAGGGACGACTTTCCGGAGCCTGAGGGTCCGGACAGTAGGACGACGCGCGTCGGCGGGGGTTGGGAACTCACGGGACACCAGTGTGAGGCATTGACCCGTGCAGGGGACCCCCGGGAGGTCCGGTTGGTATCGAGCGTCACATGCCAACTACGCTGCGCAGTCATCCGGTTACTTCTGAAGGCAGGATTCGCATGGCAGGCAAGAAGTTGCTCAGGGCGGCCGGTCTCACCGTCACCGCGGTGGGTGCGGTGCTCGGCGCCGGGGTCGGCACGGCCCAGGCGGCCCCGGCGGGCGAGCACGATCCGTCGGCGTCGGCGCAGGCACTGGCGGACACCGTCGGGTACGTGAGCAGGCCGGTGAAGAGCGTTCCGCTCAACCCGCTCGCGCACACCGGTGTGGACCCGCTGGACAACGGGGTCGGCACGCAGGTCGCCGACTTCAAGTCGCTCGACACCACGGGCCTCACGGGCTCGCTCGGCACGCCGGGCGAGGTTCCGGTCGCCGGGCCGCTGCTCGGCGGTCTCATCCCGGGGTGAGCGTCACCGCGCAGGAGAACGGGCCCGGGGATCGCTCCCCGGGCCCGTCGTCCGCGATGCCTCAGTAGGCCGAGCCGGACGCGCCCAGCGATCCCGTGGGGTGCCAAACCGTCTTCGTCTCCAGGAGCGCGGTCATCCGGTGCGTGCCCGGGTCCGCCGACCAGTCCTCGGTGCGCGGGCGCAGGACCCGCTTGAGGTTGTCGGCGGCGGCCACCTCCAGCTCCTTGGCGAGCTGTTCGCCGGCGCCGGTCAGATCGATCGCGTTGACGTCCTGGTGCGCGGCCAGCGGGGCCGCGATCTCGGCCGTGCGGCCGGACAGGACGTTGACGACGCCGCCGGGGAGGTCGGACGTGGCCAGCACCTCGCCGAGCGAGAGCGCGGGCAGCGGGGCCTTCTCCGAGGCGATCACCACGGTCGTGTTGCCGGTCGCGATCGCCGGGGCGATCACCGAGACCAGGCCCAGGAAGGACGAGTCCTGCGGGGCGAGGACGGTGACGACACCCGTCGGCTCGGGGGTGGACAGATTGAAGAACGGGCCCGCGACCGGGTTCGCCCCGCCCACGACCTGGCCGATCTTGTCCGTCCAGCCCGCGTACCAGACCCAGCGGTCGATCGCCGCGTCCACGACGGCGGCGGCCTTGGACTTGGACAGCCCCTCGGCGTCGGCGACCTCGCGCACGAACTGGTCCCTGCGCCCCTCCAGCATCTCGGCGACGCGGTAGAGGATCTGGCCCCGGTTGTACGCCGTCGCGCCCGACCAGGCGCCGAACGCCTTGCGTGCCGCGACGACCGCGTCACGGGCGTCCTTGCGGGACGAGAGAGGCGCGTTGGCCAGCCACTTGCCCTTGGAGTCGGTCACCTCGTACACCCGGCCGCTCTCGCTACGGGGGAACTTGCCCCCGACGTACAGCTTGTAGGTCTTGAAGACGGACAGACGCGTCTGATCAGCGGCGCTCATCGGCGCTCCCCTTCCGGGGTCGACGGGGCGAGGTAGGCCTCCAGGCCGTGGCGGCCGCCCTCGCGGCCGAAGCCCGATTCCTTGTAGCCGCCGAAGGGCGAGGTCGGGTCGAACTTGTTGAAGGTGTTGGCCCAGACGACGCCCGCGCGGAGCTTGCCGGCCACCGCGAGGATCCGGGAACCCTTCTCCGTCCAGATGCCCGCCGACAGGCCGTACTGGCTGTTGTTGGCCTTGGCGACGGCCTCGTCCGGCGTACGGAACGTCAGCACCGACAGCACCGGGCCGAAGATCTCGTCGCGGGCGACGGTGTGCGCCTGGGTGACGTTCGTGAAGAGCGTCGGGGCGAACCAGTAGCCGGACGAGGGCAGCTCGCACGGCGCGGTCCAGCGCTCGGCGCCCTCCGCCTCGCCGGTCTCGGCGAGCGCCGTGATCCGGGCCAGCTGCTCGGCCGAGTTGATCGCGCCGATGTCGGTGTTCTTGTCCAGCGGGTCGCCGAGGCGCAGGGTCGACAGACGGCGCTTGAGCGAGTCGAGCAGCTCGTCGTGGATCGACTCCTGCACGAGGAGCCGGGAGCCCGCGCAGCAGACCTGGCCCTGGTTGAAGAAGATGCCGCCGACGATGCCCTCGACGGCCTGGTCGATGGGGGCGTCGTCGAAGACGATGTTGGCGCCCTTGCCGCCCAGCTCCAGGGTGACCTTCTTGTCCGTGCCGGCCACGGAGCGGGCGATGGCCTTGCCGACCGCGGTGGAGCCGGTGAAGGCCACCTTGGCGACGTCCGGGTGCTCGACGAGCGCGGCGCCCGTGTCGCCGTAGCCGGGAAGGATGTTGACGACGCCCTTCGGCAGCCCGGCCTGGCGGCAGATGTCGGCGAAGAAGAGCGCGGACAGCGGGGTCGTCTCGGCCGGCTTCAGCACCACCGTGTTACCGGTGGCGAGCGCCGGGGCGATCTTCCACGCGAGCATGAGGAGCGGGAAGTTCCAGGGGATCACCTGGCCGGCGACACCGAGCGGGCGCGGGTTCGGCCCGTAGCCCGCGTGGTCGAGCTTGTCGGCCCAGCCCGCGTAGTAGAAGAAGTGCGCGGCGACCAGCGGGAGGTCCGCGTCGCGGGTCTCCCTGATCGGCTTTCCGTTGTCCAGGGTCTCCAGGACGGCGAGCTCGCGGCTGCGCTCCTGGATGATCCGGGCGATACGGAAGAGGTACTTGGCGCGCTCGGAGCCCGGCAGTGCGGACCACTTCTCGAAGGCCTTGCGTGCCGCCTTCACGGCCCGGTCGACGTCGTCGGCTCCCGCCTGGGCGACCTCGGCGAGGACCTCCTCGGTGGACGGGGAGACGGTCTTGAAGACCTTGCCGTCGGCGGCGTCGGTGAACTCGCCGTCGATGAACAGGCCGTACGACGGGGCGATGTCGACGACCGAGCGCGATTCGGGTGCGGGTGCGTACTCGAATGCGGATGTCTGCTTGTGCATGGTCATGGGGTCTCAGTCCACCGTCACGTAGTCGGGGCCGGAGTAACGGCCGGTCGCCAGCTTCTGGCGCTGCATCAGCAGGTCGTTCAGCAGGCTGGACGCGCCGAAACGGAACCAGTGGTTGTCCAGCCAGTCCTGGCCGGCGGTCTCGTTGACGAGCACCAGGAACTTGACCGCGTCCTTGGTGGTGCGGATGCCGCCGGCGGGCTTCACGCCCACCTGCACGCCGGTCTGCGCCCGGAAGTCGCGGACGGCTTCGAGCATGAGCAGGGTGTTCGCGGGGGTCGCGTTGACCGCGACCTTTCCGGTCGACGTCTTGATGAAGTCGGCCCCGGCCATCATGCCGAGCCAGGAGGCGCGGCGGATGTTGTCGTACGTGGAGAGCTCTCCGGTCTCGAAGATGACCTTGAGCCGTGCGGCGCCGGAGGCGTCCTTCACGGCGCGGATCTCCTCGAAGACCTTCATGTAGTCGCCCGCGAGGAAGGCGCCGCGGTCGATCACCATGTCGATCTCGTCCGCGCCCGCCTCGACGGCGTCACGGGTGTCCGCGAGCTTCACGCCGAGGGCGGCGCGGCTGGCCGGGAAGGCGGTGGCGACGGAGGCGACCTTCACGTCGGATCCGCCCAGAGCGGCCTTGGCGGTGGCCACCATGTCGGGATAGACGCAGACGGCGGCGGTCCTGGGGGTCGTACGGTCGGTGGGATCGGGATGGACGGCCTTGGCGGCGAGCGCCCGGACCTTGCCCGGGGTGTCCGCGCCTTCCAGCGTCGTCAGGTCGATCATCGAGATGGCCAGATCGATCGCGTACGCCTTGGCCGTCGTCTTGATCGAGCGGGTGCCGAGGGACGCGGCGCGCGCTTCCAGGCCGACAGGATCGACCCCGGGCAGCCCGTGCAGGAAGCGGCGCAGTGCGCTGTCGGACGAGGTCACGTCAGCGAATGCAGGTGCAATGGTGGGCATGGTCACCACACCAGCATATCTACGCGCGTAGCGACCTGTACAGAGGGCCCCCGGCACTCTCCGTGGGAGCCGAGGGGCGCATGGGGCAGAATCGGGAGCATGAAGAGCCCCCAGCAGCCGCCCGCCGAGCCGGTCTACGCCGACCGCGCCTACCGTTCGCTGTCCGCCCTGATGGGCGGGGTGCTGCTGCTCGCACTCACCGCCTGGATCGGCGGCGACGCGGTGTTCCAGGGCGAGGGGCTCACGCCCTGGATCGGGATCGCGGGGCTCGTGGTGCTGGTGCCGTTGATCGTCGCCTTCACCCTGCGGCCCGCCGTGTTCGCCAACGACGACCGGCTCCGGATCAGGAACCCGTTCCGCACGATCACGGTGCCCTGGGCCGCGGTCGCGCAGGTGCGCGCCGGGTACACCAGCGAGGTCTTCACGCAGGAGGGCGCGAAGTACCAGCTGTGGGCCGTGCCGGTGTCGCTGCGGCAGCGCAAGATCGCCGCGCGCCGGCAGGCGAAGGCCGCCCGTGACGACGCGCGTGGCCGTGTGAGCGACAGCGCCGCCGGTTCCGCCGTCGCGCCCGGCGACCGGACGATCGCCGAGCTGCGGGAGCTGGCCGAGCACGGCGCGTCCCGGCCGGGCGCGAAGGGCGATCCGCAGGTGCGCTGGGCCTACGAGGTCATCGGACCGGTGCTCGTGGGCGCGATCGCCCTCGTGGTGCTGCTCGCCGTGGGGTGACTCCTGCGGTGGCGCCCCGCGCCGGTCGAAGGCGTCCCGGGCCTCGCGAGCGACGCTCCGAGGGCCTCGCCTGAAGACCTCGCGCGGCCATGTGAACCGCTTTCTTTCTAGCGCTCCCATCGTGTCGTTCCGCCGACACCCGGAGTCCGGGAGACCCCCAAGGGGCAACGGCCTGATGAACCATCAGGCCGACAATTGGTTTAGACCCCAACCGTCACGCGCCTCTCAATAGGTTTGCTCCCGCCGACACAGTGGGGGTGGGGGCGAGATGAAGCAGCCCGAGGAGGGCGGCAGATCTGCCGTTTCCGGCACCAGATGTCTGATCGACATCGACGCCAGAGGCGCTTACGGATGGAGGCTGATCGCCCAGAACGGGCGCGTCGTGGCCGTATCGGCCTGTACCTACGAGGAGCACGGCGCCTGCCGCGACGCGTTCGAGGTGCTGTGCACCCGGCACGCGGACATGGTGGGCGGAGTCCAGCACGCGCCTGAGGGCAACGGCTGGATGTGGTTGCTGCGGGACGCGGAGGGCACGCCGACGGCCGTCTCCGGTCGCGCCTATGAGCGCCATTCCACGTGCCGTTCGGCGTACGAGCGGTTCAGGGCACTGCTCGGCGAGGAGGGGGAGGTGCTGCTCTCCGCAACTGCCTCGTAACCGGATGTTGCCCTTAGGGCGCACCTCGTTCACATCTTGGTGCGCGCATGTCAACGCTGCGCCATGAGCGTCACTGCTGTGACGACTGAAACGACGGGTTCGCCGAGACGGTCCTGTGCCGGCCCGGGCCGGCCCGGCCGAGGGGTCCGGTCCACCGCCCACCGCGGTGGACCGGACCCTTCGTTGTCCGGAGCGCCGCTCCGGCGGCCGACCCGGGCCGGCTTCCCGGCCGGTTCCCGCTGGAGGTTCCCCCCTGGGAACCCCTCGTTCACGGTGGATTGCTCGCCGATACGCCGGCTCCCGACAGCGTCACGGGCGCACACGGATTCGTGTGCTGCGAACACGTGGTGAGGGAGGGGACTTCAGTGGCGACCGCGACCGGCGTCGAGGACGAGCCGCGCCGACTGCATGCCGATTCGGGGCTGCCCGACCGGCTGTTCAGGGGCACGCTGCGGGGCGGCGGTGCCGCCGTGCTGGCGATCATGCTCCTGGTGGGCGGCTTTCTGACCTACCGCGCCTGGCAGGCGCTGGAAGTGGCGGAGTTCTCGTTCCTCACCACCGAGGCATGGGAACCGGGCTCCGGGAACTTCGGTGTCGCGGCCGTGCTGGTCGGTACGGTGCTGATCGCCTCGGTCGCCATCGTCATCGCGGTGCCGCTCGCGACCGGAACCGCGCTGTACATCTCCGAGTACGCACCGGCCCGGTTCAGGCGCACGCTCATCAGCCTGGTCGACCTGATGGCCGCCGTGCCCTCCGTGGTCTACGGCCTGTGGGGCATGTTCTTCCTGGAGGGCCAGGCCATCGGGGTGGCCCGCTGGCTGTCGACGTACTTCGGCTGGTTCCCGCCGTTCACGGTGGACGGAGCCGATCCCCACGACCCGCTGAACTCCGCGACCGTCTACACCTCTTCCACCTTCATCGCCGGCATCGTCGTGGCGATGATGGTCGCGCCGGTCATCTGCTCCATCATGCGCGAGGTCTTCTCCCAGGCCCCGGTCGGCGAGCGCGAGGGTGCACTGGCCCTGGGCGCCACACGCTGGGGGATGATCCGCTCCGTGGTGCTGCCCTTCGGCAAGGGCGGCATGATCGGCGGCACCATGCTGGGCCTCGGCCGTGCACTGGGCGAGACGATCGCCGTCTTCCTCGTCATCTCGCCGGTCTTCGTCATCCAGCCGCACGTCCTGCAGGCCGGCACCAGTTCCGTCTCGTCGCTGATCGCCCTGCGCTACGGCGAGGCCGGCGCGTTCGAGATGTCGGCGCTGATGGCCGCGGGCCTCGCGCTCTTCCTCATGACGCTCGTCGTCAACTTCGTCGCCTCCTCGATCGTCGCCCGGAGCCGCTCCGGCGCCGCGTCCGATGCCTGACCCGACCAACCCGACAGAGAAGGAGGGCGGCAACCGCATGGGTACGCTCGCCACCGAGTCGACTCCCGGCACCGGACCGGGCACGGAGCCGAAGGCAGCGGCCGACGTCGCGACGAGTCGGCCCGCCGCCGTCGGGCGAAAGCACCCGGAGACCCGCCGCAGCACCTCCGGTCTGCGCGCGACCGACGTGTACGCCTGCGTGGGCGCCGCCGCGGCGTCGCTCAGCATCACCGGGCTGCTGTACACACGCCTCACCGGGTTCTCCGGGTTCCTGGGCTTCGTCGTCATCGCGTACGCGGTCTTCCTCGGCCTCTACGCGCTGCTGGTCTCGTTCGACGAGGACGGTCCGGCCGTACGGGACCGCATCGTGTCCGCGGTCGTCCACAGCATGGGTCTGCTGCTGATGACGGCGCTCGTCTTCGTCGTCGTCTACACCCTGTGGGAAGGGCGGCGCGCGCTGTGGCACCTGAACTTCTTCATCGAGGACATGGTCCTCGCGGGGCCGCTGCAGCCGCTCACCGTGGGCGGCATCCGTCACGCGATCATCGGCACGCTGATCCAGATCGCGCTGGCCCTGGCCATCACGGTGCCTGCGGGGCTGCTGTGCGCGGTCTTCCTCAACGAGGTCCCGGGCCGCTACTCCCGCCTGGTCCGCACCATCGTCGAGGCGATGACCGCGCTGCCGTCCATCGTGGCGGGCCTGTTCATCTACGCGCTGGCCATCGTGGCCCTCGGAATGGAGAAGTCCGGCTTCGCCGCCTCGCTGGCCATCACCGTGATGATGCTGCCGATCGTGATCCGGGCCGCCGACGTCGTCATCCGGCTCGTGCCCGGCACTCTGCGTGAGGCCTCCTACGCGCTGGGCGCGCCGCGCTGGCGGACGGCCTGGCACGTCGTGCTGCCCACGGCCCGGTCCGGACTGACCACCTCCGTGATCCTCGGCACCGCGCGCGGCATCGGCGAGACCTCGCCCGTGCTGCTGACCGCCGGCTTCACGACGGCCACCAACCTCGACCCGCTCTCCGCGCCGATGGTCTCCCTGCCGCTGGCGACCTTCCAGCTCGTGAAGTCCCCCGAACAGACCTTCATCGACCGCGGCTTCGGGACGGCCGCCACGCTGCTGGGACTCGTGCTCGTGCTCTTCGTCATCGCCCGGGTCATCGGCGGCCGCGGTCCGGGTCAGCTGACCAGGCGCCAGCTGCACCGCCGTGTCCTCGGATCGCGCAAGGACCTGCACCGCATCGAATCGGGTCGCCGTACCGGCCGGTTCTCCACCGCACCCGTCCAGGAACCCACAAGGAGACACCCGTGACATCCGCACACGTCCCCACGAGCAGCGGCCCGCCGGGGTGGCGGCAGGCAGGGATCCTGCCGCGCTGGATGCGCGCGCCCGCCCTGGTCACCGGAATCGTCCTGGTGCTGTGCTCGCTGCTGGCACTCGACACCCCGCGCGCCTACGCCGCGACGTACACGCGTATCAGCGGGGTCGGATCCACCTGGAGCGCGAACGCGATCCAGCAGTGGATCACGAACGTCGCCCATCAGATGACCGTCAACTACGCGGACTCCGGGTCCTCGCAGGGCCGCCAGGAGTTCCGCAACGGCACGGCCGACTTCGGCGTGTCCGAGATCCCCTACGGCCTCAGGGACGGCGGAGTCCTCGACGCGCCCCCGAGCCGTGGCTACGCCTACATGCCCATCGTCGCCGGTGGTACGTCGTTCATGTACAACCTCAAGATCGGCGGACAGCGGGTCAGGAACCTGCGGCTCTCCGGTGACGTCGTCACCAGGATCTTCACGGGGAAGATCACCCGCTGGAACGACGCCGCCATCAAGGCGGACAACCCGAGCCTGAACCTTCCGCCCATCAAGATCGTTCCGGTCTACCGCTCCGACGGCTCGGGCACCACGGCCCAGTTCACCCTCTGGATGTCCAAGCAGCACCCCGGTCTGTGGAACGACTACTGCCGACGGGCGGGGCGGAACGCGAACCCCTGCGGCATGACGTCCAACTACCCCTTCGTCAACGGCTCGGGCTTCATCGGCAAGAGCCAGTCGCTGGGTGTGCAGGGCTTCGTGAAGCAGGACCACAACCAGGGTTCGATCACCTACGTCGAGTACTCGTACGCGAAGTCCATCAACTTCCCCGTGGTGAAGGTGCTCAACAAGAGCAACTACTACGTCTCCCCCACCGCCGAGGCCGTCGCCGTCGGTCTGCTCAAAGCGCAGATCAACAACAACAAGAACTCCAAGGACTACCTGACCCAGATCCTCGACGGCGTCTACAACAGCACCGACCCCCGGGCCTATCCGCTCTCCAGCTACAGCTACATGATCCTGCCGACGAAGGCCGAGGCGGGCTTCACCACGGCCAAGGGCCGCACGCTGAGCGCCTTCTCGTACTACTTCCTGTGCGAAGGGCAGCAGCAGGCTGCGCCGCTGGGGTACTCGCCGCTGCCCATGAACCTGGTGCAGGCCGGCCTCGAACAGGTCAGGAAGATCCCGGGCACGGAGCGGCAGACCGTCGACCTCAAGGGCTGCAACAACCCCACGTTCGCCCCCGACGGCAAGACCAACACCCTGGCCAAGAACGCGCCGCAACCGCCCGCCTGTGACAAGAAGGGCGGCCCGGCGCAGTGCACCGCCGCGGGCAAGCCGGCACCCAGGAACGGCGGTTCGGCCTCCGGTGGTGGATCCGGGGGTGGCTCGGGTGGGGCGTCCTCGGGCGGCTCGAACGGCTCGGGAGGTGCGAACGGCGGCTCCGGAGGAGCGGGCGCAGCCACCGGTGGCGCCGACGCAGGAGCGGACGGAGGTGCCACAGGCGGCGCCGGCACGGAAGGCGCCGTCATCGACCCGGACACCGGCGAGATCCTCGACGGGGCCGGTGGCGGGGACGGCGGGGAGCAGGTCTACGGCACCAACGTCGCCATCGGAGCGGAATCCACCTGGGGGGTGAGGACCGCGCTGATGCTGCTGTCCGGCGCGATGATCATCGGCGTCGTCGTGGCCCCGCCGCTCGCTTCGCGGTTTCTGAACAGCCGGGGGAGGCGTCGTGCGAACGCAGCGTAGGGTCCGCCTGATATCGGGACTCACGGCCCTGCTCGCGGCCGTCGGCCTCGTCGTGCTGCCTCCGTCGGGGGGTGCGGGCCAGGCGCGGGCGGCGGAGGCCGAGGACTCGGTGTCCACCGAACCCGGTAGGGCCGGCCGGTACGACGACTTCTCGGACCTGCGGGTGACGGTCCACCAGACGAAGGGGCTGCGCGGGCAGGGAGTCCGGATCTCCTGGACGGGCGGCAAGCCGACCAAGGGCAGCTTCGAGACCAACTTCCTCCAGGTCATGCAGTGCTGGGGGGACGATCCGAGCGGGCCCAGGCGCGAACAGTGCCAGTTCGGCAAGATCCAGGCGATGCCCGACGGCATCCGGAACCGGGGGCTCGCGAGTTCGCTGGTCGGCTTCCAGAGCGGCGAGGCGCAGTACGACCCCGACGAGACCGAGTATCCGTTCGCGCCCGCACCCGGCGATCCGGCGCAGGGCGAGAAGGGCTGGGTGCCCTTCCGGCCGGTCAGCGGCGCGCCGACGACAGGACCGAACGATCACACGTACTTCACGCAGTTCACCACCAACGAGCAGCCGTTCCTGTCCACCGGGCCGGACGGCACCGGTGAAGCCGTCTTCGAGGTGCAGACCGCCCTGGAGTCGGACCACCTGGGCTGCGGCGCCGTCGAGGGCGCCACCGCGCGCTCGTGCTGGCTCGTCGTCGTACCACGCGGCGAGCACGACGCGAACGGGCAGCTCGCGGGCAACAACGGCCTCGCCAGCTCGCCCCTGTCCGCCTCCAACTGGGCCAACCGCATAGCGATCAAGCTGGAGTTCGAGCCGATCGGCGCCAGCTGCCCGCTGGATCTGCGGGTACGTCCGGTCTACGGCTCGGAGATCCTGGCCGAGGCCACCGGCTCCTGGCAGGCGGCGCTGTGCGAGGCCAAGGACGTCAGCTTCAACCACATCCGGCAGGGCGAGGAGGCGGCCCGCGGGCAGGTCGGCACCGGGCTGGGCCTCACCATCGCGCCGGTCGAGGCGTCCGAGGGCAGCGACGAGGTCGTCCATGCGCCCATGGCCGTCTCGGGACTCGTCATCGGTTACAACGTCGAGCTCCCGCGTTCCTCGAAGCAGATCCCCCAGCTACGGCTCAACGCCCGGCTCGTCGCCAAGCTCCTGACGTCCTCCTACCATCACGACCTGCCCGGACAAGGGGCCCAGCGGGGTGCTCTGCCGAAGGAGAACCCCCGGACCCTCCGGCACGACCCGGAATTCCTGGAACTCAATCCGGAATTCCGGCAGGGATGGCCGCCCGAGCTGAACATGCCGGCCGGGATCATGGTGCCCCAGGGTAATTCGGACTATGCGCGCATGCTCTGGCGCTGGCTGCAGAACGATAAGCACGCCCGCGAATTCCTCTCCGGTAAGGAGGACCCTTGGGGCGCCAAGGTGAACTCCCATTACCTGGCGCTGCACCTCGAAAAGGACGATGCGATATCGGACTTCCCCAAGGCGGACCCGGTCTCCTATTCACCGGACCCGCGCTGCCCGGAGATGAAGGTCGACCTGATCGACTACCGGCCCTACACGGCGAGTCTGCACGACTCGGGCCTCAGGGCGCGCAAGGGCTACAACGGCCAGAAGGCGGGCGCGGACTGCAGCTCGGACCCGCGCAAACTCACCGGCGACGCGCAGCCGGCGGGCGAGCGCTTCCAGCTCGCTCTCGTCGACGCGGCGACCGCCGCCCGCTACGGGCTCGGGACGGCCGAGCTGCGCAACGCCGACGGTGACTGGGTCAAGCCCGGGAACGCGTCGTTCAACAAGGCGGTCGCGGGGATGAAGAAGGGCCCCGAAGGCGTCCTCGACCAGGACCCGACCCTCAGGACCGACGGGGCCTACCCGTTCACCACCGTGATCTACGGAGCCGCCTCGACGGGGCTGGGCGCGGAACTGCGCGGGGACTACGCGGACCTCATCCGCTACGCGGCCGAACCGGGCCAGAAGCCGGGCATCGAACCCGGCACCCTGCCCCCGGGCTACGCGCCGCTCACCGACCAGCTGCGGAAGCAGGCCCTCGCGGCGGCCGACGAGCTGGCCAGGGCGCGGCCGGGAGAGACCGGAGGGTCGTCGTCCGGGAACGCGTCGGGCGGTTCCTCCGGCGGCGGCGCGACCTCCGGCGGCGACGGAGCGGCGACCGAGGGCGGCGGCACCTCCGGCGGACCGGGAGGAGGCGCTGCGTCCGGCGGAAGCGGGTCCACCGCCACGGCCTCGCCACCGCCGCCCGGGGCCGCCGCGGACGGATCGGACAAGGACAACATCGCCCGGACCGGACCCCTCACACCGGAGAAGATCATCGGCTTCGTCCGCTGGGTGCTGCTGATCACGCTCATCGCCGGAATCGTCGGCGCCGTCGCCGGACCCATTCTTCTGCGAGTGGGTGTCATGCGCGCAGCCGGCGCCCCTGGATCCCACTTGGAAGGAAACTCCTCAGTGGCTCAGGGGGGCATTCGTTAACCCAACGACGTCGGGAATTTTGTTGTGGTCACGAAACCTCCTTGGAATATTCGTGACTGCCCGGCCGACGGGTTGGGTGCGGAAATGAATCCAGGATTCGATGCAGTGTCTCACCTGAAATTCCATCCGAATTACGGAGGAAAGATGAACCTGAAGTCCGCCAAGCGTGCTGGTGTCGTCCTCGGCGCCGTTGCCCTCGGTGCCACCGTCCTCGGCGCCCCGGCGCAGGCCGACCCGACCGCCCCCCGTCCGGTCGTCGCCGTCGGTTCCGACACCACCCAGTACGTGATGAACGGCCTCAGCAGCGCCGGTTCCCTGATCGGCTCCTACGACGCGATCGGCAGCGCCACGATCGACACCCGTGCCGCCGTCGGCGTCTGTGACACCGTCACGCGTCCGAACGGTTCTTCGGCCGGTATCAACGCGCTGAACGCCGACATCGCCGACCCCGCGGTGAACTGCATCGACGCCGCCCGCTCCTCCCGTGGTCCGAACAACACGTCGACCAGCGACCTGACGTGGTACCGCTTCGCCAAGGACGCGGTGACCGTGGCGGTGCGCAACGACAGCGGCCTGCTGTTCCACACCTTCACCAAGGCCGAGCTGCAGTCCATCTACAAGTGCGAGACCACCGTGGTCGACGGCATCACGGTGAACCCGCTGATCCCGCAGGCCGGTTCGGGTACGCGTACCTACTGGGCCGCCGAGATGGGCATCAACGCCACCACCCTGCCGTCCTGCGTGAAGGACACCAACGGCGGCTCGGCGGTTCAGGAGCACGACGGCGGTGCCCTGGTCAACGAGGGCGACATCATGCCGTACTCGATCGCCCAGTACATCGCCCAGGGCAACGGCCTGCCGGGTGTCCCGGACCGCCGTGAGGCCGCCGAGCTGCTGTCCGTCGACGGTCAGGACGCGGTCGTCGGCGGTGTGTTCAACTCCGCCTTCCCGATCCAGCGTGAGGTCTACAACGTCGTCGAGACCGCCCGCACCGGCGAGGCGAACATCATCGGCGCGTTCGTCGGCGCCGGCTCGGAGGCCTGCGACAGCACGGTCATCCAGCAGTACGGCTTCGGCACGCTCTCGAACTGCGGCACCGTCGCGTTCACCGGCGAGAGCTGACCGTTGCCCCCGCACCACAACTGACCGTCCGGCCGGGCACCTTCCAGGTGCCCGGCTCCGGGCGCGTCGGCGCACGGACGCTCGTCGCACCACAACGGTCGGACCAGTCGGTCATCACCAACGACGCCGCCTCACATCGGCCGGACCACGCGTAACCCACCATCCTCGACCTGCTGGGGGCTGCTGAAGTGAAACGAAGACTGCACATACTCATGATGGCGGTGATGGCGCTGCTCCTGACCTCGGGAGTGGTGGTCATCGCCGCGGCGGACACGACCAACGCGGCGGAGACCGGGACGGTCACGGCGACGCCCAGCACCGGGAGCATCACCGCGAAGCCGATGCTCCAGTCGGTGACGGTGTCGGAGCCCTGCCCTGAGGGCTTCCAGGCGAAGGCGGCCGTCGGCGTGGTCAAACGCGGCGCCACGGCCGCCTCGTGGATGGCCATGAACATCACCCAGAACGCCCCGTACAACCAGGCCGGCTTCACCGTCCCCATCCCCACGACGGGCACGGCGAAGTCGCTCGCGGAGGTGCTGCAGGAGGCCACTCCCTCCGGTGACTACGAGATGCGTGTCCTGTGCCAGCCGGCGACCGGTGCCACGGACCTCACCAAGTACTTCAGCTTCTACATCGAGGTCACGGGGGACACGTGGCGGGTGAAGGAGCCCGTCGTACCCGCCGTGGAGACGTCGACCACCCTCGCGATGAGCCCCGCCCAGCAGGTGCGCGTCGGCGCCAAGTACACGCTGACGGCGACCGTCACCCCGGCCGACGCCGCGGGCATCGTCAGCTTCAAGGTCGGGGGAGTCTCGCAGGGCTCTCCGGTCCCGGTGGTGGGCGGCACCGCGTCCCTGGAACTGACGGCGGCCGCACCCGTGAGGCTCTCGGAGCTGAGCGCGGTGTTCGCCGCGACGGACGCGACCAAGTTCCACGGGAGCCAGTCGGAGAACGCCGGCTACGCGTTCGTCGACATACCGTCCGTGCGGGCCCGCGACGAGAGCGGCGACACCGTCGAGCCGAACGCCACCCTCGAAGCCGGCCAGAAGATCAAGCTCGTCATCAAGGGCTACCAGCCCGACGAGACGGTCGGCGCCGCTCTCTCGGGCAGTCAGGCCCCGCTGGCCGAGGGGACCGCCGACGCCGCGGGCATCCTGAACGACTACGAGTTCACCGTTCCCGCCGCCGCTGCCGACGGGCCCGCCACGCTCTCCTTCACGGGCGCCAAGGGCGGCACCAAGGTCGACTTCGCCTTCACCGTGGGCGAGGCGCCCTCCGAGGACCCGTCCGGCGATCCGTCCGGCGACCCCTCGGGCGATCCGTCCGGCGACCCCTCGGGCGATCCGTCCGGCGACCCGTCGGACGACCCGTCGGCCACCGCCGGAGCCGACTCCGGCGGCAGTGACGCCGGCGGCGCGGACACCGGTGGCACGGACTCGGGCGGCACGGACTCCGGCGGCGCCGCCGACGCCGGCGGCTCCGGTGGCGGCGAGGAGAACACCGGCCCGCTGGCTTCCACCGGCGGAATGGCGCTCGGGCTCGGGATCGGCGCCGCTCTGCTGATCGCGGCCGGCGCCGTGGTCGTCGTCCAGGCGCGCCGCTCGGGCCGGCTGCTCACGTTCGGGCCGCCCGCCGGCGACTGAGGTCCGTTCGTTCCCGCCGGGCGGCAGGGGTGTCCATGCCCCGCCGCCCGGCGGCCGCACTGCCGAAGCCCGTGCGACCCCGTCCCGACCCCGCCCCGTCTCCGTAAGAACCGAACGACCGACAGCGAGGAGCGCGTCACCGTGACCGTTCTGTCGTCTCCGCCCGAGACCGACGCCGCGGATGTGTGGAAGCCGCCGACGGACGGTACGCCGGCCGACGAGACCACCGGATCCCTGCCCGAACCCCCCGCCTCCGACCCGGCGTTCGCCGTACCCGGCGCCGCCCTGATGATCCTTGCCGCGCTGCTGCTCGGCTTCGTCGCCAACCTCACCGTGGTCGGCCACCTCCAGCACGCCAGGGCCCAGCAGATCGGCTACGCCGACCTCCGGAAGCAGCTCGCCGAAGGCGTCGCCCCTGTCGGGCAGACCGACATCAACGGCAAGCTGCTGACGCCCGGCGCCCCGGTCGCCGTGCTCCGCGTCCCGGCCATCGGACTGCGCGAGGTGGTCTTCGAGGGCACGACGTCCTCGGTCCTCAGCGGCGGCCCCGGCCACAGCCGGGACACCGCGCTGCCCGGCCAGGCCGGCACGAGCGTCATCCTGGGCCGCCAGTGGGGCTACGGCAGCCCCTTCCTGGACCTCGAACGCCTCGACGCGGGCGCCCGGATCGAGGTGACGACCGGTCAGGGCAAGCACACCTACAAGGTCATCGGCCTGCGCCGTGCCGGAGATCCCGTCCCGTTCGCCAAGGAAGGACAGGGCCGGCTCACGCTGGTCACCGCCACCGGCTCGCCCTACACGCCGTCAGGGGTGCTGCGGGTCGACGCCGAGCTGACCTCAGAGCTCCAGCCGCGGCCCGCCCGTGTGCTCGACCCCGACGGGATGAGCCGGGCCGAGGAAGTGCTCGAAGGCGATCCCGACGCCTGGCTGCCGGTCCTGCTGTGGAGCCAGCTCCTGCTCGTCGTGGCCGCGGCGGTGACCTGGACCCTTCGACGCTGGGGCCGCTGGCAGACCTGGATCGTCGGTGTCCCCGTCCTCGGAGCCGTGGGCATCGCCCTGTCCGGCGCCCTCACCCGGCTCCTGCCGAACCTCCTCTGACCCCCGCCGCGACCCGAGGTGCCCACACCATGACCACGACCGACGCTCTCGCATCCACCGTCACGCTGCCCGCCGTCGGCGGCGGCCGTCCCGCCACGCTCGAAGCCCGTGACATCTCCGCCTGGTTCGGCGACCACAAGGTCCTCGACCGGGTGTCGCTGACCATGCCCGCCCAGAAGGTGACGGCCCTCATCGGCCCCTCCGGCTGCGGCAAGTCCACGTTTCTGCGCATCCTCAACCGGATGCACGAGCTGATCGGCTCCGCGTCGCTGGCCGGACAGGTGCTGCTCGACGGCGACGACATCTACGACCGCGGCCGCCGTATCACCCACGCCCGCCGCGAGATCGGCATGGTCTTCCAGAAGCCGAACCCCTTCCCGGCGATGTCGATCTACGACAACGTCCTGGCCGGCCTGAAGATGAACGGCATCAAGGCGTCCCGCGCCGACCGGGACGGCCTGGTCGAGGAGTGCCTGACCAAGGGCGGGCTGTGGAAGGAGGTGCGGGACCGGCTGCGCCAGCCCGGCGGCGCGCTCTCCGGCGGCCAGCAGCAGCGGCTGTGCATCGCCCGGTCGCTGGCGGTGCGTCCGCGCGTGCTGCTGATGGACGAGCCGTGCTCGGCCCTCGACCCGACGTCGACGCGCCGTATCGAGCAGACCATCGGCGAGCTGTCGAGCGAGGTGACCATCGTCATCGTCACCCACAACATGCAGCAGGCCCAGCGGGTGTCGGACGGCTGCGCCTTCTTCCTCGCCGAGCAGGGCACCCCGGGCGTGATCGTCGAGCACGGCGACACGGAGGCCATGTTCAACTCGCCCCAGGACGAGCGGACGTCGGACTACGTGAACGGCCGCTTCGGCTGAGGGGGAACATGGTCCCGCACGGCACACACCGCTGGGCCCGCGCCGTCGTCTGCGCCGCCCTCGCGGGGGCGCTCGCCTCGTGCGCCCCCGACCCCGCCCCCGACCCCGCCCGCCGGCAGGCCGATGCCGGCCGGGGCCGGTCCGTGGAGCCGGACGCCCCGCGCCAGGCTCCTTCCGGACGGCCGGGCGCGTCCGTATCGGCGCCCCCGGCGGCGTCGGCATCGCCCCCGACGCCGGCCGGGAGCCGTGCGCCGTCCCGCAGCGCGCGGCCCGAGGGCCGTACGCCGTCCCGCGTCGCCGAGCCCTCGACGCCCGCGCGAACCGCCGGACCCGCCGGACCGTCGAGGGCCGCCGCGCCGTCGACCGCGAAGCCCTCGGCGCGCGAGTCCCGTACGCCGAGGGTGCCGGCGTACGACCCGAAGGAGACCGTCCTGCACATCGGCGCCTGGTCCCGGCCGCTGGTCCGTGGCGGCCAGCAGGAGGTGGACGCCTGCCGGGCTGCGGTCCTCTTCGACGGGCCCGAGCCGGGCAGGGAGAACGGCTTCGAGCTGGACACCTCGGTGATCGTCGGTCATGACTTCTGCGGCTTCGACCTGTTCGCGGATCTCCCCGTCGGCACCGACGTGCGGATCACCGGCCCGAAGGGCGAGCTGAGGTACCGCGTCTACGCCACCTACGTCACCCCCGGCCAGGGCGGCTCCAACAGCGGCCTCTACTGGGGCGACATCACCCTGCAGAGCTGCCTCGGCCCGGACACCGGCTTCAGCTACCTCGAACGCGTCTCGCCCGCTCGCGAGCCCTGAAGGTGCTCCGAAGGCGCCCTGGAGGGGAGGGCCCCCGCGGTCCGAAGGAGACCCCCGGAGCTGCTCCCGGTCACGGTGGTCCCTGCCACACCAGCAGCAGATGCCCGCCGAGCCACGCCGACGACAGCACCGCCCCGCCCAGCACCAGCAGCGCCACCGGCCGCCGGGCCCGCGCCACCCCGGCCGCGACGGGCAGGAGCAGCGGGAAGGCGGGCAGGAGGAAGCGGGCCCGCGGGAAGTAGACGCCGCCGCTGCCGAGCACGATCAGCAGCAGTACGCCGGTGAACACCAGCAGCACCAGCGGCTGCCGGTCGGTGAGGCAGAGCAGGTACAACCCCGTGGACACCAGCAGGACGACGGAGACCACCACCATCAGCAGCTGCGGGTGCGGGCGGTAGGCGAGCTGCTTCGTCAGCTCCTCCAGCGTCAGACGCCCGCCGTCCCACGCGTTCTTCCACCGCTCCTGCACGGCGAAATAGCCGTCCCACCGCCCGAGCCGCAGCGCCACCCACGTGACGTATCCGCACCAGCCCAGCGGGGCGATCAGCGCGCCCGCGAGGGGGCGGAGCTCACGGGTGCGGACGAGTGCCACCAGACCGGCCAGCGTCACCGCCGCCGCGATCGCGATGCCCGTCGGGCGGGTCAGCCCGGCGAGCGTCGCGAGCCAGCCCGCCCACAGCCAGCGGCCGGTGAGCACCGCGTACAGCGCCCAGGCGACGAACGCCGTGAACAGCGACTCGGTGTAGCCCATCCACTGGACGACCGCGACGGGCATCGCCCCCCACAGCACCGCCGCGACCGTCCCGGTACGCCACCCGTGGAGCCGCTCGCCGACCGCGAAGATCCCCCACGCGGCCACCAGGGACGACCCGATCGCGAGGGCCAGGGCCACCGAGGCACGGCTGCCCGGTGTCACCCCCGCGACGGCCTTCACCAGCACCGGGTACAGCGGGAAGAAGGCCAGGTTGTTCGACTCCATCGCGGTGCCGAGCCGGTGCTCGTAGCCGTGGTCGGCAATCCCCAGATACCACTCGGAGTCCCAGGACGTGGCCAGCGCCGGCCACAGCGTCTGCCCCTTGAGGTGCGACCAGTGGGCGAGGACGAGAAGCCCGGTCAGCCGTACCGCGACATATCCGAGCAGCGCGGGCGCGGCCCGGTTCAGCGCCCGGAGCAGCCGGTTCTCCCTGCCCGGTACGGGACCGCCTCCCGGGGCGGGTGGCCGGCGGGAGGCGGGGACGGTGACGTGATGCGTTGCGGTCGGGGGCACGGGCGTGGCTCCGGTGACTCGACGGGCACTGCTCGGGGCCACCATCGCCCGCTCGGCGGGGGCAGGCACGGGCCGCTGCGTCAACTGCCGTACGGAAATCACCCGCAAGTAGACCGCGCGGGCGCGGGTGCCACGGCCGCGCCCGCGGCCTTCGGACGTCCCGTCCCCGAAGCCGTCAGATGCCGGCGGCGGCCGCCAGATCGCGCTTGACCGCCGAGAGGACCTCCGTCGCCCGGGCCCGCGCGTCCGTCAGGCCGCTCGCCCCGGCGACCGGGACCACGACCTCCAGGTAGCACTTGAGCTTGGGCTCGGTGCCGCTCGGCCGGACGATGACCCGCGCCGTGTACGCGCCGTCGAGGTGGTAGCGCAGACCGTCCGTCGGCGGCAGCTGCCCGCTGCCCTGCGTCAGGTCCTGTGCCGACACGACCCGCAGCCCGGCCAGCAGCACCGGCGGCTGCTCGCGCAGCCGGCGCATCGCGTCCGCGATGACGCCCAGGTCCTCCACCCGCACCGACAGCTGGTCGGTCGCGTGCAGACCGTGCGCGACGGCCAGGTCGTCCAGCAGGTCCGAGAGCGTACGGCCCTGCGCCTTGAGCTCCGAGGCCAGTTCGGCGACGAGCAGCGCGGCGGTGATTCCGTCCTTGTCGCGGACACCGTCGGGGTCGACGCAGTAGCCGAGCGCCTCCTCGTACCCGTACCGCAGGCCGTCCACGCGCGAGATCCACTTGAAGCCGGTCAGGGTCTCCTCGTACCCGAGCCCGGCGGCCTCGGCGATCCGCCCCAGCAGCGACGACGACACGATCGACTCGGCGAACGTGCCACGGGCGCCCTTGTGCACCAGGTGCGCGGCGAGCAGTGCGCCGACCTCGTCGCCGCGGAGCATGCGCCAGCCGCCGTCGACCGTGTCGTCGGGGACGGCGACCGCGCAGCGGTCCGCGTCGGGGTCGTTGGCGATGACGATGTCCGGACGGGCCTCGCGCGCCTTGGCGAACGCCAGGTCCATCGCGCCCGGCTCCTCCGGGTTGGGGAAGGCGACCGTCGGGAAGTCGGGGTCGGGCTGGGCCTGTTCCTCGACGAGCACCGGCGCGGGGAAGCCCGCCCGCTTCCAGGCCGCCAGCAGCACGTCCGTGCCGACGCCGTGCAGGGCCGTGTGGACGACGCGGGCCGTCCGCGGGGAGCCGGGGCTCAGCACCGCGTCCGTCCGCTCCAGATACGCCTGAAGGACCTCGTCCCCGAGCGTCTGCCAGCCGTCCCGCGGGCGCGGTACGTCGTGCAGGGACCCTACGGCGTCGATCCGCGCCGCGATCCCGCCGTCGGCCGGGGGCACGATCTGGGAGCCGTCACCGAGGTAGACCTTGTAGCCGTTGTCGCGCGGCGGGTTGTGACTCGCCGTGACCTCGACACCGGCGACGGCGCCCAGATGCCTGATCGCGAACGCGAGCACGGGCGTCGGCAGCGGGTGCGGCAGCAGTGCGGCGCGCAGTCCGGCGCCCACCATCACGGCGGCGGTGTCGCGGGCGAAGTCCGCGGACTTGTGACGGGCGTCGTATCCGATGACGACGAGGCCGTCGCCGTGGCCCTGGGCCTTGAGGTACGCGGCCAGCCCCGCGGCCGCGCGGATGACGACCGACCGGTTCATCCGCATGGGCCCGGCTCCGAGCTCGCCACGCAGCCCGGCGGTCCCGAACTGCAGCGTCCCGGCGAACCGGGCGCCCAGCTCCGCCGTGTCCCGCGCCTCGATGAGCTTGCCCAGCTCGTCCCGGGTCTCCGCGTCGGGGTCCTCGGCCAGCCAAGCCCGGGCCTGCGCGATCAGGTCCTGCGCCACGGTGATGTGCCTCTCTGAATGTCGTTGTCGCAGTGAGCGTCCACGCGCCCCTGCTCGGCCACGTCCACCCGCCGCGGGCGGGGTCGCCGCCGGGCGGCGAAGCGGCCCCGGCACCGCGCGGGCACCGGGGCGGGGCCCGTCAGATGCGGGCCAGCACCCGGGTCAGCAGCTCGCCCATCCGCGCGGCCGAGTCACGCCCGGCCTGCAGGACCTCTTCGTGGTTCAGCGGCTCGCCCGACAGCCCCGCCGCCAGGTTGGTGACGAGCGAGATGCCCAGCACCTCGGCGCCGGCCTCGCGGGCCGCGATCGCCTCCAGCACCGTGGACATGCCGACCAGGTCGCCGCCCATGACGCGGACCATGTTGATCTCGGCCGGGGTCTCGTAGTGCGGGCCGGGGAACTGGACGTAGACGCCCTCCTCCAGCGTCGCGTCCACCTCCTTGCACAGCGCCCGCAGCCGGGGCGAGTACAGATCGGTCAGGTCCACGAAGTTCGCGCCGATGATGGGGGAGGCGGCGGTCAGGTTGATGTGGTCGCTGATGAGGACCGGCTGGCCGGGCCGCATGCCCTCGCGCAGGCCGCCGCAGCCGTTGGTCAGCACGATGGTCTTGCAGCCCGAGGCGACGGCGGTGCGCACTCCGTGCGCCACGGCGGCGACGCCGCGGCCCTCGTAGTAGTGCGTACGGCCGAGGAAGACGAGCGCGCGCTTCTCACCGATCTTGTACGAGCGGATCTTGCCGCCGTGGCCCTCGACCGCCGGCGGCGGGAAGCCGGGCAGCTCGGTGACCGGGAACTCGGCTTCGGGGGCGCCGAGCGCGTCGACGGCGGGCGCCCAGCCCGAGCCCATCACCAAGGCGACGTCATGGGTCTCGGCGCCGGTCAGCTCTCGCAGGCGCGCGGCCGCGGCGTCGGCGGCGGCGTGGGGGTCCGGGGTAACTGAAACGTTCACGGGAAAAGGGTAGCCCGAGAAGCCCTACGCGCGTAGATGAGGATGCTCACGACTCTGTGAACGTTTCCTCGTGGGAACGTACAAGGGGACGCGCGGACCGGACCCGGCCGTGCGTACGAGAGAGCCGTCGCTCAGCAGGGACGCTTGCGCAGCTCCATCACGTAGTCGTGCGGTGCGCCGGCGGACTCGGCGGCGTCCGCGATCTCGCCGAGATAGCGGGCGGAGGGCAGCCCGCCCTCGTATCCGTTCAGCACATACACCCAGGCGGGTTCCTCGCCGTCCAGTGTGTGCACCCGCACCCGCATGCGCCGGTAGATGTCGAGCCCGACACCCTCCCAGCGGTCCAGCGAGTCCTCGTCCAGGGGAGCGACGTCGTACAACGCGACGAAGACCTGCGAGCGCGGGGCCTCCACGATCGTGGCCAGCGCGCCTTCCCAGCCCATCTGCTCGCCGCCGAACGTCAGCCGCCAGCCGTTGAGCCAGCCCGTGCCGCGCAGCGGCGAGTGCGGTGCGCGGCGGGTCATGAGCCGCGCGTCGAGGTTGCCGGCGTACGCGGCGTAGAGCGACATGGGATCGAGGGTACGGGAGGGGGAGCCGTGACCGCCCGTCCCGACGGACGGGCCTCTGTCGGGGGGGCGCGTCCGCGGGGCCGGGATCCCGGCCGGTACCGAGGCCCCGGCGCGAAGCACCTTGAAGCGTGCGGGACAATGGGTGGGACCGACCCCCGGCAGAGCGAGCGAGAGCGCGAGGCGTGACCCCAGTGACCCGGATCGTGATCATCGGTGGCGGACCCGGCGGATACGAGGCGGCCCTGGTGGGCGCCCAGCTCGGCGCGGAGGTGACCGTCGTCGACTGCGACGGCCTCGGCGGGGCATCCGTCCTCACCGACTGCGTGCCGTCGAAGACCCTGATCGCCACCGCCGAGGTGATGACGAACTTCGACTCCTCGCACGAGGAGCTCGGCATCATCGTCGCGGACGACACCCCGCACATCGAGCAGGCGGCCCGGATCGTCGGCGTCGACCTCGGCAAGGTCAACCGGCGGGTGAAGCGGCTCGCGCTCGCCCAGTCCCACGACATCACCGCCTCCGTCACCCGTGCCGGCGCCCGCGTCATGCGCGGCCGGGGCCGGCTCCAGGGCATGCAGGCCATGGACGGCTCCCGCAAGGTGGTCGTCACCGCCGCGGACGGCAGCGAGGAGACGCTCACGGCCGACGCCGTGCTGATCGCGACCGGCGGTCACCCCCGCGAGATCCCGGACGCGCAGCCCGACGGCGAGCGGATCCTCAACTGGACCCAGGTCTACGACCTGACCGAGCTGCCCGAAGAGCTGATCGTGGTCGGTTCGGGTGTCACCGGCGCCGAGTTCGCCGGCGCCTACCAGGCGCTCGGCTCCCGGGTCACGCTCGTCTCCTCCCGCGACCGGGTGCTGCCCGGTGAGGACCCGGACGCCGCCGCCGTCCTGGAGGACGTCTTCCGGCGCCGCGGGATGAACGTCATGGCCCGCTCCCGCGCCCAGTCCGCCAAGCGGGTCGGCGACCGGGTCGAGGTGACCCTCGCCGACGGCCGGGTCATCTCGGGCACGCACTGTCTGATGGCCGTCGGCGCCATCCCGAACTCCGCGGGCATGGGCCTGGACGAGGCCGGGGTCAAGCTCACCGAGTCCGGGCACATCTGGACGGACAAGGTCTCGCGCACGACCGCGCCGGGTGTGTACGCGGCAGGTGACGTCACCGGGATCTTCGCGCTGGCGTCGGTGGCGGCGATGCAGGGACGTATCGCCATGTACCACTTCCTCGGCGACGCGGTGGCCCCGCTGAACCTGAAGGCGGTCTCCTCGAACGTCTTCACCGACCCGGAGATCGCGACCGTCGGTTACTCGCAGGCGGACGTCGACGGCGGCGTCATCGACGCCCGCGTCGTCAAGCTGCCGCTGCTGCGCAACCCGCGCGCCAAGATGCAGGGCATCCGGGACGGCTTCGTGAAGATCTTCTGCCGTCCGGGCACGGGCATCGTGGTCGGCGGAGTGGTCGTGTCGCCGCGCGCTTCGGAACTGATCCATCCCATCTCGATCGCGGTCGACAACAACCTGACGGTGGAACAGATCGCAAACGCGTTCACCGTGTACCCGTCGCTGTCGGGCTCGATCGCGGAGGTCGCCCGCCAGCTGCACACGCGGAAGGCGATGGGCGAGGCGTAACGGAGCCGGGGCCGGCGCGACGGGGATCAACCCCGGCAAGCCGGGACGATCGGGCAGGGTGCCTATACCACTTCGGGGGCCTCTGTGTGCGCAACTTCCCCAATTCGGCGCAAAGTGCTGAAACCCCTAGACCGCTGGGGTTACTGTCAGTTTCGTGTTCGCTGCAGAACGTCGTCAATTGATCCTCGAAATGGTGCGTGCCAACGGTGCCGTGTCGCTCCGTGAGCTCGCCCGCGTCGTCCAGACCTCCGAAGTGACCGTACGGCGGGACGTGCGGGCACTGGAGGCAGAAGGACTCCTCGACCGCCGGCACGGCGGTGCGGTGTTGCCGGGTGGATTCACGCGAGAGTCCGGCTTCCCGCAGAAATCCCATCTCGCGACCGCGGAGAAGACGGCCATCGCCGACGCCGCCGCGGCCCTGGTCGAAGAGGGCGAGGCCATCGTGGTCGGCGCCGGTACGACCACGCAGGAGCTGGCGCGCCGGCTCGCGCGGATCCCGGGGCTGACCGTGGTCACCAACTCCCTGCTGGTCGCTCAGGCGCTGGCGCACGCCAACCGGGTCGAGGTCGTCATGACCGGCGGAACGCTGCGTGGCTCGAACTACGCGCTGGTCGGCAGCGGTGCCGAGCAGTCGCTGCAGGGGCTGCGGGTCTCCCGTGCGTTCCTCTCCGGCAGCGGGCTGACGGCGGAGCGCGGGCTGTCCACGTCCAACATGCTGTCCGCGAGCGTCGACCGGGCGCTGGTGCAGGCGGCGGCGGAGGTCGTGGTCCTGGCGGACCACACGAAGCTGGGCACGGACACGATGTTCCAGACGGTGCCGACGGACGTGATCACGCGCCTGGTGACGGACGAGCCGCCGCCGCACGACGACCGCGCGGTGACGGAGCTGCAGGCGCTCGCCGACCAGGGCGTGCAGGTCGCGGTGGCGGGCGGCACGGTCGACACTCCTCGCGCCCGTCGCGAGGTCCCCCTCCCGGGCCAGCGGCGCACGCACCCCACGCCGACCCTCCGCCCGGCGACGTCCCTCTCCACGGACGCCCCGGACCGCCGTGTGGCCGACCTCCGCCGCCGCTGACCCCGCCGCCCGACGGGGACGCCCCTGCGGGGTGTCCCTCGCGGGCCTGGCGTGAGCCCGTACGGCGCGGGTTACGGCTTCAGGCCCCGAAGGGTCAGGGTCAGCAGGCGATCGGCGAGTTCCGGGTCCGTGGGGGCCTGCTCCGCGGCCAGCGCGATGGCGTTGGTCAGCTGCATCAGGTCGGCGACGGAGACGTCGGTGCGGACCGTGCCCGCCTGCTGCGCGCGGGCGAGGAGACGGGCACCCGCCTCGCGCAGGGGGACACTGCACTGGGAGAGGGCCGAACTCGCATCGTGCGAGGCGGACATGAGCGCGCGTGCGACGCCGCGATACTCACCCGCATGAGTGACGACGGCACGCAGCCACTCCACCAGCGCCGCGCACGGCTGCTCCGCCGAGGCCAGCTCCCTCGACCGGGAGAGCAGTGACTCGAGCGCGTCCTGGAAGACCGCGTTCATCAGCGCGTGCCGGTTCGGGAAGTGCCGGTACAGCGTCCCGATGCCCACGCCCGCCCGCCGTGCGATGTCCTCCAGCGACGCGTCCGTGCCGTGCTCGGCGAACGCCGCACGCGCCTCGACGAGCAGCCGCTCGTAGTTGCGGCGCGCGTCGGCCCGCATCGGCCGTGCCGCGCCGCCCGGTACCGGATCAGCTGCCGTACTCGTCGTCATGGCACCCAGAATGCCATCGCCGCGCAACGCCGACGGGGCCCGCCGGACGACTCCGGCGGGCCCCGTACGCGTCAGGCTGACGTCAGTCCTTGATCTCGCAGATCACCGCGCCGGACGTGAGCGAGGCGCCCACCTCGGCGTTCAGCCCCTTGACGGTGCCGGAGCGGTGCGCGTTCAGCGGCTGCTCCATCTTCATGGCCTCCAGGACGACGACGAGGTCGCCCTCCTTGACCGCCTGGCCCTCCTCGACGGCGACCTTGACGATCGTGCCCTGCATCGGGGAGGCCAGCGTGTCGCCGGAGGCGGCGGGCCCGGACTTCTTCGCCGCGCGGCGCTTCGGCTTGGCACCGCCGGCCGCGGCCGTACGCGCCAGGGTCATGCCGAGCGACGAGGGGAGCGAGACCTCCAGGCGCTTGCCGCCGACCTCGACCACGACCGTCTCGCGGCCCGGCTCGTCCTCCACCTCGGCGTCGGCCGGAGCGGCGAACGCCGGGATCTCGTTGACGAACTCGGTCTCGATCCAGCGGGTGTGGACGCGGAACGGGTCGCTGGTGAACGCCGGGTCGGCGACCACCGCACGGTGGAAGGGGATGGCCGTGGCCATGCCCTCCACCTGGAACTCAGCCAGCGCCCGCGCCGCACGCTGCAGCGCCTGTTCGCGCGTCGCGCCGGTGACGATCAGCTTCGCCAGCAGCGAGTCCCACGCGGGACCGATGACGCTGCCGGACTCCACGCCCGCGTCGAGGCGGACACCGGGACCGGTGGGCGGGACGAAGGACGTCACGGTGCCGGGCGCGGGCAGGAAGCCCCGGCCCGGGTCCTCGCCGTTGATACGGAACTCGAAGGAGTGACCCCGCATCGGCGGGTCGTCGTACCCGAGCTTCTCGCCGTCGGCGATGCGGAACATCTCCCGCACCAGGTCGATGCCGGTGACCTCTTCGGTGACCGGGTGCTCGACCTGCAGCCGGGTGTTGACCTCCAGGAAGGAGATCGTGCCGTCCACGCCGACCAGGAACTCCACGGTGCCCGCGCCGACGTAGTGGGCCTCCTTGAGGATGGCCTTGGAGGCGCGGTACAGCTCGGCGTTCTGCGCCTCGGTCAGGAACGGCGCGGGGGCCTCCTCCACCAGCTTCTGGTGCCGGCGCTGCAGCGAGCAGTCACGGGTCGACACGACCACGACGTTGCCGTGCTGGTCGGCCAGGCACTGGGTCTCCACGTGCCGGGGCTTGTCCAGGTACCGCTCGACGAAGCACTCGCCGCGACCGAACGCGGCGACGGCCTCGCGCACCGCCGAATCGTAGAGCTCCGGGACCTCCTCCAGCGTGCGGGCGACCTTCAGGCCGCGCCCGCCGCCGCCGAAGGCGGCCTTGATGGCGATCGGCAGCCCGTTCTCCTTGGCGAAGGCGACGACCTCGTCGGCGCCCGAGACCGGGTCGGGGGTGCCGGCGACCAGCGGGGCACCGGCGCGCTGCGCGATGTGACGGGCGGCCACCTTGTCGCCCAGGTCGCGGATCGCGGCCGGCGGGGGGCCGATCCAGGTCAGCCCGGCGTCGATGACGGCCTGGGCGAAGTCGGCGTTCTCGGAGAGGAAGCCGTAACCGGGGTGGATGGCGTCCGCGCCGGAATCGGCGGCGGCCTGGAGGACCTTGGCCATGTCCAGATAGCTGGCTGCCGGGGTGTCACCGCCCAGGGCGAACGCTTCGTCGGCCGCGCGGACGTGCAGAGCGTCACGGTCCGGGTCGGCGTAGACGGCTACGCTCGCGATCCCGGCGTCCCGGCATGCACGGGCAACGCGGACAGCGATCTCGCCTCGGTTGGCGATGAGCACCTTGCGCACGATGGCTCCCTCCTTGCTGTTATTCCGGGGGATCCCACCCCCGGTGTGCGGCTACGCCGCGGGCCGGTCCCCGGTCCGGGCGCACCGGGACCGGAGCACTCGGCAGGTCACCGCGCCGAAGACTTCGCTGAAACACGCTGAGTTTAGGGACTACCGACACGGCCTTTCGACCCGTTCCCAGTCGTGAGCTTGCCCACACGGAGGGTGATCCGAGGCGTATCCGTATCGCGAAAGCCCTTGTCGCACCACGGTACGCCGGGTTCCTCCTGAGCAGCGTAGCCGTCCGATGTGGTCAAGGTCTCTGCTCGGGCGGCCAGCGGCGCCACGCGTTTCTTTGTGGAGTCCCTACGAATGGCCGAATGATTCTTTGCCTGTGCCCGGACCCTTGTCCACGGGTTTACCCGTTAGTAGCGTGCGCGGTGTCGTTCGTACTGCTGGTAACAGAAGCTGTGAACCAAAGGGGTGGGCGCCGTGGTGCGCAGACCGGTGGCCGTGGTGGCCGCGATCGTGCTCTACCTGGAAGCCGTGGGCATCGTGGTGATCAACGGCGTTCTCGCCACCTTCGTGGGCAAGCAGAACATGTCCCTGGACGGCCTCGACCCCGAAGCCATGGCCATGGGCACGTGGGTGATGGGCGGGGTGTTCGGCGTCTTCCTCGCCGCCTGCGGGACGGTCCTTCTCGTGGCGGGCATCCGTGACCGTGCGCCCGGCCGCTTCGGCCGCATCCTGCTGGTCAGCTGCGCGGTCGTGCACGGTGTCCTGGGTGCGCTGACCGTGGGCCTGGTCGGCTGGCACGCCTTCGCGTTCCTGATGGTGGTGCTGGGACTGGTCGTGCTGTCGCTCGTGGCGTACGGCACGCCGGGCGCGGAGAAGAGCGAGGACGGCGGCCCCGTGGTCAGCGACGGCGCAGCCACCGCCTGAGGGCTCCCGGGCACGGCGCCCGCCGGTGTCGGGCCCGTGTCAGACCCAGAGGTCCGTGATCCCGGTCCCCAGCTCGCCCAGCAGTCGCCGGAGCAGCGGCAGCGACAGCCCGATGACATTGCCGTGGCTGCCCTCGATGGCGTCCACGAACGGCGCCGAGCGGCCGTCCAGCGTGAACGCGCCCGCCACGTGCAGCGGTTCGCCGCTGGCGACGTACGCGGCGATCTCGGCGTCCGTCGGCTCGCCGAAGCGGACCGTGGTGGAGGCGGTCGCGGAGACGCGGCGGCCGGAGACGGTGTCGATGACGCAGTGGCCGGTCTGCAGGATGCCGGCGCGGCCGCGCATGGACTTCCAGCGTGCGGTGGCCTCCTCCGCGTCGGCGGGCTTGCCGAAGGCCTCACCATCGAGTTCGAGGACGGAGTCGCAGCCGATGACGAGGGCGCCGGCGGCTTCGGGCCGCCCGGCCACCGCGGTGGCCTTCGCCTCGGCGAGGACCAGCGCGAGCGTGCCCGGATCGGGTGCGGTCAGAGCGTCCTCGTCGACACCACTGACGATCACCTCGGGCGCGAGCCCGGCGTCCCGGAGCAGATTGAGCCGGGCGGGCGAGGCGGAGGCGAGCACGACACGACGGCGCTGATCACTCATGCGGGCCATCGTAGGCGCCGTGTACGACCCCGTGGACGCGGACCGGGGATACGCGATGTCCGCCCCGGGGCGTGGTCCTGGTGCGGGCGGCCGGCGTGGGCGCGGGGCCGGGTGGCGCCGGCTTCGCGGCACGGCACGGCACGCCGCCCGCGGCCCGGCGCGGTCAGTGCAGGCCCACCACGAACATCGCGACGATCATGGCGAGGGCCAGCAGGATTCCCGCGCGGCGCAGCATCGCCTGCATGTCGCGCATCTCCTGTGGGGGTTCGTTCTCCGGGTCGGACCACAGCATGCTTCCGATCGTGCTGGCGGGACGGCCCGGGCGCCTGAGTACGCGTACTCAGGCGCCCGGTGCCGATGGACCAGTCAGCCCGGCCAGAACGTGCGCGTCCAGGCCCGGGGGCCCGGCCGCAGGGCCCGGGCCCGCGCGATCCGGGCGGGATCCGACCACTCCTCGGGCGGTTGCGGCGCGCCGGAGGTGGCCGAGGCCGTCGCCGCGGCGCGCGCCTGGACCACCGCCAGGGCGGCGGCCAGCTCCTCCGGGGTCGGGTTTCCCCGTACGACCTTGATCATCGCGGCTCCTCGCGGTCTCGGGGATCTACAGGGGGATGTTGCCGTGCTTCTTCGGGGGAAGGTTTTCCCGCTTCGTCCGCAGCTGACGCAGTCCCTTGACCACCTGCGCGCGGGTCTCCGACGGCATGATCACGGCGTCGATGTAGCCGCGCTCGGCCGCGGTGTAGGGGTTGAGGAGGGCGTCCTCGTAGTCCGCGATCAGCTCGGCGCGGATCGTCTCCTGGGCCTCCGCGTCCCCGGCGGCCGCGATCGTGCGGCGGTGCAGGATGTTCACCGCGCCCTGCGCGCCCATGACCGCGATCTGCGCCGTCGGCCACGCGAGGTTCAGGTCCGCGCCCAGGTGCTTGGAGCCCATGACGTCGTACGCGCCGCCGAACGCCTTGCGCGTGATGACGGTGATCAGCGGGACGGTCGCCTCGGCGTAGGCGTAGATCAGCTTGGCGCCGCGGCGGATGATGCCGCCGTACTCCTGGTCCACACCCGGCAGGAAGCCGGGCACGTCCACGAACGTGAGCACCGGGATGTTGAACGCGTCGCAGGTGCGCACGAAGCGCGCGGCCTTCTCGCTGGCGTCGATGTCGAGACAGCCCGCGAACTGCATGGGCTGGTTGGCGACGATACCGACCGGGAAGCCCTCGACCCGGCCGAAGCCGGTGACGATGTTCGGCGCGAACATCGCCTGGGTCTCCAGGAATTCACCGTCGTCCAGCACATGCTCGATGATCGTGTGCATGTCGTACGGCTGGTTGGCGCTGTCCGGCATCAGCGTGTCCAGCTCCTGGTCCTCGGGGGTGAGGTCCAGCGAGATGTCCTCCGGGAAGGCCGGCGGCTCGGACAGGTTGTTCGACGGAAGGTACGACAGCAGCGACTTGACGTACTCGATCGCGTCCTTCTCGTCGCCGGCCATGTGGTGCGCGACACCGGACGTGGTGTTGTGCGTACGGGCGCCACCCAGTTCCTCGAAGCCCACGTCCTCGCCGGTGACCGTCTTGATGACGTCGGGTCCGGTGATGAACATGTGCGAGGTCTGGTCCACCATGACCGTGAAGTCGGTGATCGCGGGGGAGTAGACGGCGCCGCCCGCGCACGGGCCGACGACCAGCGAGATCTGCGGGATCACGCCGGAGGCATGGGTGTTCCGGCGGAAGATCTCGCCGTACATGCCCAGGGCGCTGACGCCCTCCTGGATCCGCGCGCCTCCGGAGTCGTTGATCCCGATGACCGGACAGCCGGTCTTCAGCGCGAAGTCCATCACCTTGATGATCTTCTGGCCGAACACCTCGCCCAACGCCCCGCCGAAGACCGTGAAGTCCTGCGAGAACACGGCCACCGGCCGGCCGTCCACCGTGCCGTAGCCGGTGACGACACCGTCACCGTACGGTCGGGTCTTCTCCAGGCCGAAGTTGGTCGAACGGTGTCGTGCGAGCTCGTCCAGCTCCACGAACGACCCCTCGTCGAGGAGGAGTTCGATCCGTTCACGGGCCGTCAGCTTGCCCTTGGCGTGCTGTTTCTCGACCGCGCGCTCGGAGCCCGCGTGCGTCGCCTCGTGGACACGGCGCTGGAAATCCGCGATTTTGCCAGCGGTGGTGTGGATGTCGATCTCTTGGTGCTCTGCCGGCTCGGACATCGGGATGCGGCTCCCTGCCTGGTCACGGGGGTGTTGGCTACGGTAAAGAGAGGTCTGGCTACTGACTCGTAGCGTATCGGCGCGGATACGGTTCGGCAGTGCGGCGTTGGCCACACCCCGGGGTGCTTGCGCACGTGACCCGACACGGTCGTCCGCGTGGTTCGCGCGGCGGGGACCGAAGGGTTCAAGCTGTGCGGCATGACGCCTCACGACGCCTCCCACGGCCGCTGGTCCGATCTCGACCGTCCGCCGCTGAACGCCACCGCGCTGCGCCGCGCGCTGATCCGCCCCGGCGGTCTGTGGACCTCGCTCGACATCGTCGAGGCGACCGGCTCCACCAATTCCGATCTCGCCGCCCGTGCCGGTGAGCTCGCCGAGGGGGCCGTGCTCGTCGCCGAGGAGCAGACGGCGGGGCGCGGCCGCCTCGACCGCAGCTGGACGGCGCCCGCGCGCTCCGGGCTCTTCCTGTCCGTACTGCTCAAGCCGGACGTGCCCGTGGACCGCTGGGGCTGGCTGCCGTTGCTCACCGGAGTCGCCGCCGCGACCGGACTGGCCAGGGCGGCCGGCGCCGACTTCACCCTCAAGTGGCCGAACGATCTGCTGGTGAAGGTCGGCGGCGAGGAGCGCAAGACCGGCGGCATCCTCGCCGAGCGGGTCGGCAAGGACGGCGTCGTCATCGGCATCGGCATCAACGTCACCCTCCGCGAGGACGAGCTCCCGGTGCCCCGGGCGGGCTCCCTCGCCCTCGCCGACGCCGTCTCCACCGACCGCGACCCACTGCTGCGGGCCCTGCTGCGTTCGCTGGAGAACTGGTACGGGACCTGGCGCGCGGCCAACGGCGACGCGCACGCCTCACGGCTCCAGGAGACGTACGCGGCGGGCTGCTCCACGCTGGGCCTCACCGTGCGTGCCGAGCTGCCGGGCGACCGGACGCTGGTCGGCGAGGCGGTCGCGATCGACAGCGACGGACGACTGGTGGTGACCACTCCGGACGGCAAGGATCACCCCATCGGCGCCGGTGACATCGTCCACCTGCGGCCGGGCGGCCAGGACACCCCCTGACGGGGCGGGCCGCCGGGACGTGAGCCAGGGCACACCTGCCGTATCGTTGAGGCCGCGCCGGGCATCCGCGGTCGTACGCGGACCAGCGGACCAGCACGGCACGACAGATCGGCAGGGCAGTGCGCACGGAACGGGCAGGAGGCGGCCGGTGACCGTCGACGACACGACCTCCGGCGCGGGCGCTTCCGGCGACGGCCCCTCGGGCGGCGGCGCCTCCGGCTCCGGCAGGAAGCAGACGTCGGACGTCCACCCGACGCCGCACCACGAGGTCGACCACACCGTCGAGCCGACCAAGGACCCGCTCGCCATCCGTCTGGAGCAGCTGATCCTCGGCGCCGACCGGCGCTACACGCCGTTCCAGGCCGCCAGGACCGCCGGGGTCTCCATGGACCTGGCCTCCCGCTTCTGGCGGGCCATGGGCTTCGCCGACATCGGCCAGGCCAAGGCGCTCACCGAGGCCGATGTGCTCGCGCTGCGCCGGCTCGCCGGTCTGGTGGAGGCGGGGCTGCTGAGCGAGCCGATGGCGGTGCAGGTGGCGCGGTCGACCGGACAGACCACCGCGCGGCTCGCGGAATGGCAGATCGACTCCTTCCTGGAGGGTCTGACCGAGCCGCCCGAGCCGGGAATGACCCGTACCGAGGTCACGTATCCGCTGGTCGAGCTGCTGCTCCCGGAGCTGGAGGAGTTCCTCGTCTATGTGTGGCGCCGCCAGCTGGCCGCCGCCACCGGCCGGGTCGTGCAGGCCGCGGACGACGAGGAGATGGTGGACCGGCGGCTCGCGGTCGGTTTCGCGGACCTCGTCGGATTCACCCGGCTCACCCGCCGTCTGGAGGAGGAGGAGCTCGGCGAGCTGGTCGAGGCCTTCGAGACGACCTGCGCCGACCTGGTCGCCGCGCACGGCGGCCGGCTGATCAAGACCCTCGGGGACGAGGTGCTGTACGCGGCGGACGACGCCGGTACGGCCGCGGAGATCGCGCTGCGACTGATCGAGACGCTGACGAACGACGATTCCATGCCGGCGCTGCGGGTCGGTATCGCGTTCGGGACGGTCACGACCCGGATGGGCGACGTGTTCGGAACGACGGTGAACCTGGCGAGCCGGCTGACGTCGATAGCGCCGAAGGACGCGGTCCTGGTGGACGGGGCGTTCGCGGAGGAGCTGTCGCGTACAGGCGACGCACCCGTGTCGGAGGCGGAGGCCGCGGAGGCGGCGGCCGCGGCCGAGAAGGAGGGCGAGGAGCCGGCGGCCGCGTCGAAGTACCGTTTCGCGCTGCAGCCCATGTGGCAGCGGCCGGTGCGTGGACTGGGTGTGGTCGAGCCCTGGCTGTTGACGAGGCGCCCCACCTAGGATCCCCCTGGTAACGACCGTTAACCAGGAGGGTGCACCCATGTCCGAGCAGCGCTTCGGGGAGTTCGTCGTCGTCCGTCGGCACGAGGGCGGGCACGTCGCCGAGCTGGTGCTCGACCGGCCCAAGGCGATGAACGCCGTCTCCACGGACATGGCCCGGTCGATCGGTACGGCCTGCGAGGCGCTCGCGGCGGACCGTACGGTCCGGGTGACCGTCCTGGCCTCCTCGAACGAGCGGGCCTTCTGTGTCGGCGCCGACCTCAAGGAGCGGAACTCCTTCACGGACGCGGAGCTGGTGCGGCAGCGGCCGACCGCGCGCGCGGCGTACACCGGGGTGCTGGAGCTGCCGATGCCGACGGTCGCCGCGGTGCACGGGTTCGCGCTGGGTGGCGGGTTCGAGCTGGCGCTCGCCTGCGATGTGATCGTGGCCGACGCGACCGCGGTCGTCGGGCTGCCCGAGGTGTCGGTGGGCGTGATCCCGGGCGGCGGCGGTACGCAGCTGCTGCCGCGACGGGTGGGCGCGGCCCGGGCGGCGGAGCTGGTCTTCACCGCGCGGCGGGTGGAGGCGGGCGAGGCGCGGGAGTTGGGCCTGGTGGACGAGCTGGCCGAGGACGCCCGTACCGCCGCTCTCGCGCTGGCGGCGCGGATGGCGGCGAACTCACCGGTCGGGCTGCGGGCCGCGAAGCGGGCCCTGCGGCTCGGCCAGGGGCTGGACCTGCGGGCCGGTCTGGAGGTCGAGGACGCGGCATGGCGGTCGGTGGCCTTCTCCGGTGACCGGGCCGAAGGTGTGGCGGCCTTCAACGAGAAGCGGAAGCCGGAGTGGCCCGGCGAGTGAAAGCCGTACAAAACTCCCTAAGCTGGGGTAATGGGTGAGGATGTGCGGCTGCGAGCCGTGGTGGCGCTCGCACAGTCGATGGCCGCCTCGCACACTCCGCGGGAGTCGTGGCGGGCGGCGGCGGTGGGCGCGTGCGACGCGCTGGCCGGGAGTTTCGGCGCGCTCTCGGTCTGGGAGCGGGAGCGCGGCCGGCTGAAGGTGCTCGTCAACGCGGGGGAGCGTGCCGCGGACGAGGAGGAGTTCCCGGACGGCGAGACCTATCCGGTGCACCGCTTCCCGGAGATCACGGAGTTCCTCCACGAGCAGTGGGCCGGCGGTGGCGCGCCCCGCGCATGGGTCGAGACGGCGGACGGCCCGGCGGAGGGCGAGCAGGGCTACAGCCATCAGCGGGTCGACGCGCTGCGGCAGCGGGGGCGCGGCTGCTGCGTCGTCGCGCCGATCGTGCTGCACGGGCGGGCGTGGGGCGAGCTGTACGTGGCCAGGGCGGTCGGGCAGCCCGTCTTCGACCGGGACGACGCGGACTTCGCGACCGTGCTGGCCCAGGTGGTCGCGGCCGGGCTCGCCCAGCAGGAGCGGCTGGAGGAGGTCCGCAGGCTGGCGTTCACGGACCCGCTGACCGGGCTCGCGAACCGGCGGGCGGTCGACCTGCGCCTCGACGAGGCGCTCGAACAGCACCGGGCGGACGGCTCGGTGCTCTCGCTGGTGGTCTGCGATCTCAACGGCCTCAAGCGCGTCAACGACACGCTCGGCCATGCGACGGGCGACCGCCTGCTGGAGCGCTTCGGCTCCGTGCTGTCGCTGTGCGGGGCCATGCTGCCGGGGGCGCTGGCGGCGCGGCTGGGCGGCGACGAGTTCTGTCTGCTGACGGTGGGGCCCTCGGCGGACGACGTGGTGAAGGTCGCGGAGGAACTCTGCGAGCGGGCCGGTGAGTTGAAGCTGGGCGAAGGCGTGGCGTGCGGGGTCGCGTCGACGGGCGACCCGATCGGGCCGGTCCGCTCGGCCCGCCGCCTCTTCCGTCTCGCGGACGCCGCGCAGTACCGGGCGAAGGCGGCGCGCTCGCGGGGGCCGGTCGTCGCGGGTCGCGACGACACGGTGCTGTCGCTGGCGGACGCGCCTCCGGGCCCGTCCCAGGACCGCCGCCGCTTCCGCGACGCACGGCCCTGACCGTACGGGCCGGAACGGGGTCGCCGGCACCCCGTGACAGAGAGGGATTCAATCCGTAGGGTGCTGAATATGGATATGCACACTGTCGTGGTGGGGACGTCCGGGACCACCGCCGAAGACGTCATCGCCGTCGCCCGCGGCAACGCCCGCATCGAGCTCTCCGACGACGCCCTCTCCGCGCTCGCCGCCGCGCGCGGGATCGTGGACGCGCTGGCCGCGAAGCCCGAGCCGGTGTACGGAGTCTCGACCGGGTTCGGCGCCCTGGCGACCCGGCACATCGGTCACGACCTGCGCACCCAGCTGCAGCGCAACATCGTCCGCTCGCACGCCGCCGGCATGGGCCCGCGCGTCGAGCGCGAGGTCGTCCGCGCGCTGATGTTCCTGCGGCTGAAGACCGTGGCGTCCGGGCACACCGGTGTGCGCCCCCTGGTCGCCCGGACCATGGCGGACGTCCTCAACGCCGGCATCACGCCCGTCGTGCACGAGTACGGCTCCCTCGGCTGCTCCGGCGACCTCGCGCCGCTGTCGCACTGCGCGCTGACCCTCATGGGCGAGGGGGACGCCGAAGGCCCCGACGGCACCGTCCGCCCCGCCGGCGAGCTCCTCGCCGCCTACGGCATCGAGCCGGTCGAGCTGCACGAGAAGGAGGGCCTCGCCCTCCTCAACGGCACCGACGGCATGCTCGGCATGCTGATCATGGCCCTCGCCGACCTCCGCCGGCTCTACACCTCCGCCGACATCACCGCCGCCCTTTCCCTGGAGGCCCTGCTCGGCACCGACAGGGTCCTCGCGCCCGAGCTGCACGCCATCCGCCCCCACCCGGGCCAGGCCGCCGCCGCGGCCAACATGAGCGCGGTGCTCAAGGGCTCCGAGCTCGTCGGCCACTTCCAGGAGGAGGAGGCGCCCCGCGTCCAGGACGCCTACTCGGTGCGCTGCGCACCCCAGGTCGCCGGGGCCGGCCGCGACACCCTCGCGCACGCCGCTCTGGTCGCCGACCGCGAGCTGGCCGCCGCCGTGGACAACCCGGTCGTCCTGCCCGACGGCCGTGTCGAGTCCAACGGCAACTTCCACGGCGCCCCCGTCGCGTACGTCCTCGACTTCCTCGCCATCGCCGCCGCCGACCTCGGCTCCATCGCCGAGCGCCGCACCGACCGGCTCCTGGACAAGAACCGTTCGCACGGCCTTCCGCCGTTCCTCGCCGACGACCCGGGCGTCGACTCGGGCCTGATGATCGCCCAGTACACCCAGGCCGCCCTGGTCAGCGAGATGAAGCGGCTCGCCGTACCGGCCTCCGCCGACTCCATCCCGTCCTCCGCCATGCAGGAGGACCACGTCTCCATGGGCTGGTCGGCCGCCCGCAAGCTGCGCACCGCCGTCGACAACCTGGCCCGGATCATCGCCGTGGAGCTGTACGCGGCGACCCGGGCGATCGAGATGCGCCGCGGTCTGACCCCGGCGCCCGCGTCGAAGGCGGCCATCGTGGCGCTGCGCGCGGCGGGCGTGGACGGCCCGGGCCCGGACCGCTTCCTCGCCCCGGACCTGGCAGCCGCCGAGACGTTCGTCCGCGACGGACGGCTCGTCGCGGCAGTGGAACCCGTGACCGGCCCGCTGGCCTAGGGGGCGGCCCCGGCCGCAGCCCGGCCGCCGAGACGGCAGGAAGGGCCTCCCCGGTGCGGGGAGGTCCTTCCGTCCCAGGCGTGCGCCTCAGGCGTGCGCCTCGCGTCCGTGCCCGGCGTTCGTCCCTGGCGTCCGTCTCAGGCCGGGTGGACGCCGCTCCTGCGGACCGCGAAGCTCACGAACCCGGCCCCGACGGCCAGGAACATCGTGCCGCCGATCAGATACGGCGTCGTGTCCACGCTGCCCGTATCGGCGAGCGACAGCTGCCGCGGCGTCCCGCCCTGCGCCTCCTGCGCTCCCGGGGAGTCCTGAGAGCCCTGGCCGTCCGGGGCCCCTTCGGAGCCCTCGGAGCCCTGGGTGTCCTGAACTTCCCGCGTGTCCTGCACACCCTCGGCAGGGTGGCCGGAAGCGGAACCCCCGGACTGCTTCTGGGCGGCCTGCACGGCCGCACCCTCAGCCGTCGCGTTCGCCGAGGGGACGAACCACAGCGCACAGAGCAGGGTGCCGGCTGCGGCAGCGGTCAGCAGTGGGCGTCGGGCGACGGGCACGGGAACGATCCCCCTTGTGACAGCGGCGACTTGGCCGCGGGAGGTGATGCTGCGGCGATGCTAATGAAAGCAGCGGGTCGCTGGAAAGTCGGGATGCCCGGAGGCCTAGTCTCCGTCGTATGACCACTTCTGAGACATCACGCTATGTGCGGCTACACGTCGAATTGGTGCTGGAGGTCGGCGAACCGGAAGCGCTGACCGACGCCGCCCTCGACCGGATCGACACCGACGAACTCATGCCGGACGAGGAGCGCGCGCACGCCGGGGCCGCCGTACGCGACGACCCCGCCGAGGCCCTCGCCTATCTCGTCGACCCCTTCGACCTGGTGGGCGATGTCCCGGGAGTCGACCTCGCCCAGGCGTCCTGGAGCTGTGAGCAGATCGACTACGACCCCGATGCCGAAGAGTGGGATATCGACGGAGAAGATGGGGAGACGGACGAGGACGAGGACGACGGCGAGGACGACGAGAGGGACCGCGCCTGAGGCCCGTGACGCCGGAGCCGCGACGATCGGATCCACCGGATCCAGCTGATCAGCCCGATGAGCCTGACCAGTTCGATCCACTGGGCCCCGGGCGCCGCGGCCGGCGAACCGGGGCCCGCTCCCGTCCGTGTCCCACAAGGGAAAGCGCACAGGAACGCCCAACAGAATCCTCAGCACTGCAACCGGCGGCGCCCAGCGTGCGTCGATCAGTGGTGTTGCCCACATATTTCGCCAGGACTGGAACCGGGCGGGTGGTTGTGGGTCTTCTTGTAAGAGATCGCAGGTAAATCGGTGACGATGGAGAAGCGTGTGATGACGGACAGCAAGCGGCGCGGGCGCCTGGCGGCCGCGTCCGCACTGCTCGGCGGCGTACTGGTACTCACGGGCTGCAGCAGCGCCGACGCGGACGGCTCCGGTTCCGAGAGCTCGAAGAAGTCGCAGGAGCAGGTCGACGAGGCGGCCGCCAAGGACTCCTCGGACGCCCGAATAGTCATCTCGCCGAAGAACGGCGCGACCAACGCGAGCATCAACAACGACGCCAAGGTCACCGTCAGCAACGGCAAGCTCACCGAGGTCACCATGACCACCGCCGACGGCAAGACCGTCGAGGGCACGCTGGCCGCCGACGGCAAGAGCTGGCAGCCGGAGGGGCAGCTCGAGCGCGCGACCGTCTACAAGATCGCCGCGAGCGCCAAGGACTCCAAGGGCCGTGAGGCCCACGAGAACGCGTCGTTCACCACCGTCTCGCCCGACAACAGCTTCATCGGGAACTTCACGCCCGAGGACGGCTCCACCGTCGGCGTCGGCATGCCGGTCTCGATCAACTTCAACAAGGCGATCACCGACCGCAAGGCCGTCCAGTCCGGCATCACCGTCTCCACCAGCGGCGGTCAGGAGGTGGTCGGCCACTGGTTCAACTCGCAGCGGATCGACTTCCGTCCGGACGAGTACTGGCAGGAGGGCTCCACGGTCACGCTGAAGCTGAACCTCGACGGCGTCGAGGGCGCCGACGGCGTCTTCGGCGTCCAGCAGAAGACGGTCACCTTCACCATCGGCCGCAACCAGGTCTCCACCGTCGACGCCGCCACCAAGACCATGACGGTCACCCAGGACGGCAAGACGATCAAGACCATCCCGATCTCCGCCGGCTCCCCCGAGAACCCGACCTACAACGGCCGGATGGTGATCTCGGAGAAGTTCAAGGAGACCCGGATGAACGGTGCGACCGTCGGCTTCACCGATGACGACGGCAAGGGCGAGTACGACATCAAGGACGTCCCGCACGCCATGCGGCTGTCCACCTCGGGCACGTTCATCCACGGCAACTACTGGGGCCCGGACTCGGTCTTCGGCAGCGCCAACACCAGCCACGGCTGTGTCGGTCTGAACGACGTCAAGGGCGCGGGCGACCCGAAGCAGCCGGCCGCCTGGTTCTACGACAACTCGATCGTCGGTGACGTCGTCGTCGTGAAGAACTCCAAGGACACGACGATCAAGCCCGACAACGGCCTCAACGGCTGGAACATGAGCTGGGCCGACTGGAAGGCCGGCTCGGCGGTCTGACCGCCGCTCCCGCCGTCCGCCAACGACGTACGAAGGCGGCGGCTCCCGGAACGCTCCGGGAGCCGCCGCCTTCGTCGTACGGCGAGGACCGCTCAGCGACCGCTCGGCGGATCGCGTCGGCGGCCGTTCAGCGGATCGCCGGGGCGGGCACCTCGTCGACCCCCCACTTCGCCAGCAGCCCCAGCGACTCCTCCGACGCCGAGCCCGGCTCCGCGTGATAGGTCACCAGCGCCACATCGGGGTCGTCGGGCAGCCTCAACGTCTCGTACAGCAACGTCATCTCGCCGACCAGCCGATGGCGCAGCCGCTTCGTGCCGTGGCCCTTCTCCTGCACCGTGTGCGCCGCCCACAGCGTGCGGAACTCGTCGCTCTTGACCGACAGTTCGCCGACCAGGGCCGAGAGCTGCGGATCGTCCGGATAGCAGCCCGCGCACAGCCGCAGCACGCTCACGACCTCGAGCGCCTTGCCCTCCCAGTCGAGGTACAGATCACGCGCGCCCGGGTCGAGGAAGACCAGCCGCGCCATGTTCCGCTCCTGCGGAGGCAGCGCGGCGAGGTCGCCGAGGAGGGCGCACGCCATCCTGTTCCACCCGAGGATGTCCATCCGGCGCCCGACGAAGAACGCGGGCACCCCGTCCATGGCGTCGATCAGCATCTGCAGTTGCGGCCGCAGCTTCTGGGCCGCCCGCACCGCGCGCCTCTTCTTCTTCGGGTTCGGCTTCGCGAGATGCGTCAGATGGTCGCGCTCGGTGTCGGACAGCCGAAGGGCGCGGGCGATCGAGTCGAGCACCTCGATGGACACGTTCTGCCCATGACCCTGTTCGAGCCGGGTGTAGTACGCGACGGACACCCCGGCCAGCTGGGCCAGCTCCTCACGGCGCAGCCCCGGAACCCGGCGGCGGCGGCCGAAGTCGGGCAGCCCGACGTCCTCCGGCTTCAGCCGGGCGCGGCGGGAGCGCAGGAATTCGCTGAGTTCGGCACGCTGGTCCATTCGTCAAGTATTCAGGCTTCGCACGCCGACATACGAGCCGAGCCTGACCCTGCCAGTGGTAGGCACAGCGTGCGTAGGTACGACAGAGGGCTGGGTGACCTGCGGGAAAAGCGTCAGGCTCCTGGACATGACCACACAGGCGACCACTGTCCCCGCATACGCTGCCCCCGCCGCCAACGCCCCTCTGGAGCGGACCACCGTCCCGCGCCGGGCGGTCGGCGACCACGACGTACTGATCGACATCAAGTACGCGGGCATCTGCCACTCCGACATCCACCAGGCCCGCGACGGCTGGGGCGAGGGCATCTTCCCCATGGTCCCCGGCCACGAGATCGCCGGCATCGTCACCGAGGTCGGCCCGGGCGTGACCAAGTTCGCCGTCGGCGACCGCGTCGGCGTCGGCTGCATGGTCGACTCCTGCCGGGAGTGCGACAACTGCAAGGCCGGGCTGCAGCAGTACTGCACGGGCGGCAGCGTCCTCACGTACAACGCCCTCGACAAGAACGGTGAGCCGACGTACGGCGGCTACTCCACGCACATCGTCGTCGACGAGGAGTTCACTGTCCGCATCCCCGACGGGCTGTCCCTGGACGTCGCCGCACCGCTGCTGTGCGCCGGCATCACCACGTACTCTCCGCTGCGGCACTGGAACGCCGGCCCCGGCAAGAAGGTCGCCGTCGTCGGCCTGGGCGGCCTCGGCCACATGGCCGTCAAGCTCGCGAGCTCCATGGGCGCCGAGGTGACCGTGCTGTCCCAGTCGCTGCGCAAGAAGGACGACGGACTGCGGCTCGGTGCCGAGAACTACTACGCGACCAGTGACGAGGCCACCTTCGAGGCCCTGGCGGGCACGTTCGACCTGATCATCAACACGGTGTCGGCGCCGCTCCCGCTGGACCGGTTCCTGGGCCTGCTGAGGACGGACGGTGCGATGGTGAACGTGGGCGCCCCCGAGGAGCCCGTGTCGCTGAACGCCTTCTCCCTCATCCTCGCCTGCAGGACGCTGGCCGGTTCGGGCATCGGCGGCATTCCGGAGACCCAGGAGATGCTCGACTTCTGCGCCGAGCACGGCCTGGGCGCCGACATCGAACTGATCCGGGCGGACCAGATCAACGAGGCGTACGAGCGGGTGCTGCGCAGCGACGTCCGCTACCGCTTCGTGATCGACGCGGCGACGATCTGAGACCTGTAGCCGGATGACCTGGCAGGTAATCGACGGGCGGGCCGGCGGGAGGCACGATCGGGACATGAGCGCATACGCGATCGGCAACCTGTTTCCCCCGGCCCGTCTCGACGACGAGGTCCTCACCTACATGGAGCGCATCCAGGCCACCCTCGACCCCTTCGGCGGCCGGTTCCTCGTGCACGGCGCCCCGGAGCGGGACGTGTGCGAGGGGGAGTGGCCCGGAGCGCTCGTCGTCATCGGCTTCCCCTCGATGGCCGCGGCCCGCGGCTGGTACGCGTCCCCGGCCTACCAGGAACTCGTTCCGCTGCGGACGCGGCACATGACGGGCGACGTCATGCTGATCGACGGCGTCCCGGAGGGGTACGAGGCGGCCGCGACGGCGGCGAAGCTCAGGGCGGCGCGGGACGTGCGGACGGCGACGCCGTAGCGGACCCCGGCCGGCGGTCCCGCCGCGGGGTCGTCGTGCGCCTGTTCCACCGTCCGTCCGGCCCGCTGTCGGTCTGGCCCACCGTCCGGCTGGCCCGCTGTCGGTCAGTGCGGGCGGCGTCCTGCCGTCAGCACAGCCGCCCCGCGCGCAGCTCCAGCCGCGGGGCCCGGAAGGTCGCGCGGAAGCGGCGGTCGTGCGAGACCACGACCACCGCGCCCGTGTACGCGACGAGTGCCGCCTCCAACTCCTCGACCAGGCCGAGCGCGACATGGTTCGTCGGCTCGTCCAGGACGAGGAGGTCGGCGGGCCGGGTCACCAGCCGGGCGAGCTCCAGCCGGCGCTGCTGGCCGGCCGAGAGCGCGGCCACCGGCACCGTCAGGTCCTCCTCGCGGAACAGCCCGAGGGCCAGCAGCTCGTCCGCGTACTCCTCGGCCGGGCCGGGGCGACCGGCCGCGTACGCCGACAGCAGCGGGCGGCGGGTCGGCGTCGGGGACAGCTCCTGCGGCAGATAGCCGATCCGCGCCCGGCGGCGGACCGTCCCCTCGTCCGGCTCCAGTTCCCCCGCGAGCACCCGCAACAGGGTCGACTTCCCGGCCCCGTTGGGTCCGGTCACCATCAGCCGTTCGCCGACCTTCACGGCCAGCTCGTCGATGCGCAGCCGGTCACCGACCGCGACGCCCTTCAGCTCGGCGAGCACGTCACTCTCCAGCTCGGCGAGCATGCCGCTGTCCGGCTGGGTGTGCTCGCCTGCGGTCGGCTCGGTGTGCGTGCCGCTGTCCGGCTCGGTGTGCTCGCCGGCCGTCGGCTCGGCGAGCAGGTCACCGTCCGCGGTCCTGGCCGCGGTCGTCAGCTCCGCCCGGAAGGAGAGGGGCTCGGGTGGCGCCGCCACCGGTTCCTGCCGCAGGCGTACCAGCCGCTGCCGCGCCGCCCTGACCTGCCCCGACAGCTTGGCCTCATGAGAGCGGCGATGCTTGCCGAAGCCCTGGCGCGGGTCCTTGCCGGTGGCCGCGAGACGCTGCCCGGCCGCCGCCACCAGTTCCTCCGTACGCGCCAGCTCGTCCAGCCACTCCTGATACTCCTGCTCCCAGCGGCGGCGCGTCGCCGCCCTCGCGGCCCGGTAGCCGCTCCAGCCGTCCCCGTACCGCGTCACCGTCCGCCGGTCCCGGTCGACCTCCAGGATCGTCGTCGCGATCCGCTCCAGGAACTCCCGGTCATGGGTGATCGCCACGACCGTGCCGCGGTGCGCGAGCAGATGTTCCTCCAGCCAGGCCGTGGCCTGCCGGTCCAGATGGTTCGTCGGCTCGTCCAGCAACAGCAGTTCCGGCGCCGCGGCCAGCACACACGCGAGGGCGAGCCGGGACTGCTCGCCACCGGACAGGGAGCCGATGCGCCGCTCCCGTGTGACGCGGGCGAGGCCGAGACCGTGCAGCGCGGCGTCGACGCGGGCGTCCGCCTCGTATCCGCCGCGCTCCTCGTACGTGTCCAGCAGTTCGCCGTACGCGGTCAGCTCGGCCGTCGATGCGGTGGCGAGGCCCGCTTCGGCGTCCCTCATCCGCCGCTCCAGCTCGCGCAGTTCGGCGAGGGAGGCATCCACGGCGTCCTGGACGGTCGCCGCCGGATCGAGGTCGAGGACCTGCGCGAGATGGCCGGTGCCGCCGGGGAACAGGACGGTGATCTCGCCCTCGTCCGGTCGTTCGGCCCCGGCCAGCAGCCGCAGGAGCGTGGACTTTCCCGAGCCGTTGTCGCCGATGACCCCGGCCCGTTCGCCGGGGCGTACGGTCAGCGACACCTGTTCGAGGACGGAGCGGTCCCCGTACGCCTTGGAGACGTCCTTCATGGTCAGTTGGGTGGAGCGATGACTGCGGGCGCGGTCGCGCATGGGCTTTCCCTGGTATGACATGCCCCGGAGCAGGGGCGGGGTTCTCTCGGACCGGGGGAGGGATACGCCTGACATGCCGGGGACCACCCGCGACCAGGAAAGGCCAGCGGGTCAGAGGGTCACGCCGGCTCGGCGCCCGGAATCAGAGAAAGAAGTAGTACGAACCCATGCGCGTCAGTCTACGGGGCGCCCGGCAGGCGGCCGAAGCGATTTTGATTCCGCGCGGCGGTCGGCCGACGCGGTCGGGACCGGGGCCGGGACCGGGACCGGGGCCGGGACGGGGGGCGGGACCAGGGCCGGCGTCGGCGACGGTGACGGCGTCGGTGACGGTGATGGGACCGCGGTCGTGGTCGCGACGTGCAGCAGGTGTTCCAGTGGTCCGCGCCGGAAGTAGCGCTTCCAGACGAGGGCGAAGAGCATGGTCGCCGTGATGAAGGTGACCAGGACCGGAAGGGCGGCATCGGCCGGCAGTTCGTCGGCTCCCAGGACCTTGATCGCGGCGATGTGGCCGGCGTACGCCGTCAGGGAGATCGAGCCGGCCGCGACGACGGGCGCGGCCGACCGCCGCAGGAACGCCGAGCGGTCCATGGCCGCGAGGCATACGGCGAGTACGAGCAGGGCCACGCCGGTGTTGCCCAGGATGGACCAGGTCGTCTGGCTGTGCGGCGCGGCCACCAGCAGCCAGTAGGGAGTGGCCTCGGTGGGGGCGCCGGCGGCGTCGGACCACCAGGCCGAGGCGGCGGAGCTGCCCGCCGTGACCGCGTTCACGGCGGGCAGCGCACCCGGAACCAGATGGAGGGCCAGCCATGAGCCCCCGTATCCGAGCGCAGCCAGCGCCCCGCCGGACAGGGCGAGCCTGGTGAGCATTCCGGGGCGGGTGAGGTCGAGCTTCGCCACCGCCATCCCGGCGATGATGAACGGCAGCCAGGTCAGTACGGGGTACGCGCCCGTCACGAACAGCTCGACGAACCCGTCGCCACCCGTGACGCTGGCCAGCGGATCACGGGCGACGACAGCATCGGCCCAGCCCCCGGCCTCGCCCGCGACGCGCAGTGCGTACAGCACCACGGGCATGACGAGCGCGGCCGACGCGGCGATGACGGCCAGGGTCGCGGCGCGCAGCCGGTACAGCGGGAGGGCGAGGACGAAGATCAGCCCGTAGCAGGCGAGGATCACGTCGACATCGGTGTCCAGCCAGGTCAGCGCGTATCCCAGGGCGATCAGGACGGCGGAGCGGATCAGTACGCGGCCCATCGCCTGCCGCCCCGCGCGTCCGGTCCGCGGCTGCGGGCGGCCGGTGAGAATGATCAGGGTGAAGCCTGCGAGGAGGGCGAACAGGGCCGAGGACCGGCCGTGCGCCACCTCCATCAACCAGCCCAGCGCGCCGCCCACCGAGGGGGCGGGGCCCACGTGGTCCGCGTACATGCCGAAGATCGCCAGCCCGCGGGCCAGGTCGATGCCGATCAGGCGCCCGGTCGACGGCGCACGGGAGGGCGAGCGGCCCGGTGCGGCGGCGGCGGCCGTCCCGGGGCGCACGGCTGTCGCCGTCGCCACTGGGTCGTGCGTCATACGCCCAAGGGTTGGGGAAGCCGCGAGGCGCAGCCATCCGGCAGGTGTCCGGAACCGCCCCCGCCGACCGGGGGGCATATCGTGCGAATCGGGCAGTGGTCCGAGGTTCCCGTGGTCCGGACGATTCCGGCGGTCCGGACGATTCCGATGGTTCCGATGGTGAGTGGAGCACGCGTGATCCGGGTAATGGTGGTCGACGACGAAGCCCTGATCCGCACGGGCTTCCAGCACATCCTCGACACGGCGGACGACATCGAGGTCGTCGCGGCGGTCCCCGGCGGACAAGCGCTCAAGACCGCGCAGGAAGTGCGGCCCGACGTCGTGCTGCTGGACATCCGGATGCCCGACGTGGACGGGCTCACCGTACTGGCCGGCCTGCGCCGGCTGCCGAACCCGCCGGTGGTGGCCATGCTCACGACGTTCGACATGGACGAGTACGTGACGACCGCCCTGCGCGCGGGCGCCGCCGGGTTCCTGCTCAAGGACACCGACCCCGAGGGGCTGCCGTATCTGGTGCGGACCCTCGCCGGCGGTGGCACCGTACTGTCGTCCAAGGTCACCAGAGCCGTCGTGGACGGCTATCTGGAAGCCGGCCCCCAGGACGCCGCCGTCCATGGCGTCGCCCGGCTGACCGACCGTGAGCGCGCCGTGCTCGTCCTGATCGCCGAGGGGCTGTCGAACGCCGACATCGCCGTACGCATGCATCTGGGCACCGGCACGGTCAAGGATCATGTGAGCGCCATCTTCACCAAGCTGGAGGTCGGCGGCCGTGTCCAGGCGGCACTGCTCGCCGAACGGGCGGGCCTGCTCAGGCCGCAGCGGGACGAGGAGGGGGCATGACTCCCAGCGGTCCGACTCCCAGCGGTCCGTCTCCGAGCGGTCCGACCCCGAGCGATCCGAGCCCGGGCCGTCCGATCCTGAGGGGTCCGGCCCTCGGTCGCCCGAATCCGGCCGGTCCGGCCTCGCCGCGGTTCCCCGCCCCGCTGATGGACGCCGTGCTCGTCGGTATCGCGCTGCTCGACGTCTTCTTCAACGTCGACACCGCCGAGTCGCTGCGCCTCGCCTTCGCCCTGGTCGGCGCGTTCGCCCTGCTGCTGCGCCGGCGCATGCCCCTGCTCACGTTCGTGCTCACGGTGCCCTCCGTCGTACTGTCCGACGCGATCTTCGCCGCGCTGGCCGCGCTGTACACCCTCGCCTCGCTCAGCCGCCGCCGCGTTCTGCTGGGCGTATGCGCGCTGGCGTTCACGATCAGCGACATGACCTCGCTTCCGTCACCGAGCCTCGACCTGTCGTCCACGGCGACCCTGATCACCCTCGGCTACACCGCGGCGACCGCGGCGGCGCCCGTCTTCCTCGGTCAGCTCGTACAGACCCGGCGCGATCTGTCGCTGCGGCTCGCGGAGATCTCCGAGGCGCGCGACCACGAGCGGCTGCTCACCACCCAGACCGTGCTGGCCAAGGAGCGCGCACAACTCGCCCGGGAGATGCACGACGTGGTGTCCCACCAGGTCAGCCTGATCGCGGTCCGGGCCGGAGCGCTCCAGGTCGGCACCCGGGACGCCGAGACCAGGGAAGCCGCGGCCACGATCCGGCGACTGAGCGTGCAGACGCTCGACGAGCTGCGGCACATGGTCAGCGTCCTGCGCGCCTCCGGGGGACGGCCCGCGGAACTGACCCCGCAACCGTCGCTGGCCGAACTCCAGCGGCTGGTCGACGGCAGCGGCATCGAGGCGGAACTGCATACGGACCTGCCGCCCGAGACGTTGCCCGACGGCCTGCCGCCGACGGTCCAGCGCGCCATCTACCGCACCGTCCAGGAAGCGCTGACCAACGTCCGCAAACACGCTCCCGGCGCCACTGCGACGGTCCGCATCCACCGCGAGGCCGACACCGTCCACGTCACCATCACCAACACCACCCCGACGCGCCCCGCCCTCCCCCTCCCCAGCGCCCACTACGGCCTCGTCAGCCTCAGGCAACGCGCCGAACTCCTGGGCGGCACGGTCACCTCCGGCCCGACGGCGGACGGCGGCTACGAACTCCGCCTGGAACTCCCGGCCGACAACTCGACATGACATGGCGGAGCCGGTGGTGCGGGCGCGGATCGCTCCCGTCGGTGGCTCTCGGCCCGCGGCAGCGGTCCGCGGCCGCCGTCGTGCGCTCGCAGGTGCGGGCCGCGGCCGACGCCGTCCGCGCCTGTCCGTCTCTCTCGGAAGGTCCCTCGACAGGCGATCCACGGACAGCGGACTTACGGTCGAGCAGGAGATGCGGAGCCCTGTCCTGCTTCGGCCCGCTGATCCTCGTCACGACACCAGAAGGAGACGCGTAGCCATGGCCACAGCCTCTGAGACTCCGGTACTGGACACCCTCGCCGCGATGACGGTCGACTCCGTCGAGCGGTGCGGTCTGGCCCCGGACATGTTCATGCTCACCCGCATCGCCGCCCTCGCCGCCTCCGACGCTCCGCCGATCTCCTACGTCGCCCACATCGACCCCGCGATCCAGGCCGGCCTGACCACCGAGCAACTGCAGGATGTCCTGGTCGCCATCGCCCCCATCGTGGGCACGGCCCGCGTCATGACAGCGGCCGGCAACATCGCCGAGGCACTCGGCATCGCGATCGCCGTCGCGGACGCCGAGAGCTAGGCCGAGGGCCAGGTCGAGGCCGAGGGCCAGGTCGAGGGCGAGGGCCAGGACGAGGGTCGGGGCGGACGCGGCATCAGCGTCCGCAACGGCATCCGGTCGTGGCCTTCGCCTCTGCCGGGACGGGCGCCAGGTCGAGGTCGGTGTTCCGCTGCCCGCTCGTGCAGCAGGTCGGCTGAGAGTCCTCGGTGCTCTTGCCCAGCGTGTCGGCGTCGGCCTTCACGACGTAGACCTCCCACGGCTCCTGGCCGGGACCGTGCACCCACACCTTGTCCTGGCGGGCGTAGCAGCAGGAGGTGTCGTTCTCCTCGAACGTGGCCAGGCCGGCGTCCCTGAGCCGGTTGGTGGCCGCGTTGACCTGGTCGGTGGACTCCACCTCGACGCCGAGGTGGTCCAGGCGCGTGTCCTCGTCGGCCTCGCCCTCGATGAGGACCAGCTTGAGCGGGGGCTCGGTGACGGCGAAGTTCGCGTACCCCGGGCGGCGCTTGGCGGGCCCGACGCCGAAAAGCTTGGAGTAGAAGGCCACGGAGCCTTCGAGATCACTGACGCGCAGGGCGAGCTGAACGCGGGACATGGCGGTCTCCCTCACTTCTCGATCGACTTTCATTGATGTTCATCGATACAGCATGGTGAGATCGAGGTTGGCAATTAATTCGATAGCTGTCAACATAGACGCATGTCGAAATCAGAGCTGCCGGTGATCGAGCAGGACGATCAGACGGATTGCTGCTCGCCGATGGTTCGCGAGCCGCTCGGCGAAGAGGCCGCCGCGGACCTGGCCCGGATGTTCAAGGCCCTGTCCGACCCGGTCCGCCTGCGCCTGCTGTCCCTGATCGCCTCCTACGAGGGCGGCGAGGCGTGCGTCTGTGATCTGACCGGCCCGTTCGACGTGTCCCAGCCGACGATCTCCCACCACCTGAAGGTGCTCCGGGAAGCGGGCCTGGTGGGATCCGAGCGGCGCGGCACGTGGGTCTACTACCGGGTCGTGCCCGCCGCGCTGGCCCGGCTGTCGTCGCTCCTGCAGGCACCGTCCGACTCCGTACCGGCCGGAGCGGCCACGTGACCGAGCCCGCTCCCCTCGGGCGCCGCGCCCTGGCCGAGCTGGTGGGCACGGCCGCCCTCGTCGCGATCGTGGTCGGCTCGGGCATCCAGGCCACGGAGCTGACGCGCGACGCCGGCATACAGCTGCTGGCCAACTCCCTGGCCACCGTCTTCGGCCTCGGCGTGCTGATCGCTCTGCTCGGCCCGGTCTCCGGCGCTCACTTCAACCCGGTTGTCACGCTGGCCGCCTGGTGGACCGGACGTCGTACGGAGGACGGGCCGAGCCTGCGGGCCGTCGCCGCATACGTGCCCGCGCAGATCGCCGGGGGCATCGGCGGCGCGGTCCTCGCGGACGCGATGTTCGCCGAACCCCTGATCCGGTTCTCCACACACGAACGGTCCACCGGGCCCCTGTGGCTGGGCGAGGTCGTCGCCACCGCGGGCCTGGTCCTCCTCGTCCTCGGGCCGGCACGCACCGGCCGGCAGAACATCGGCCCGGTCGCGGTCGCCTCCTACATCGGCGCGGCGTACTGGTTCACGTCCTCCACCAGCTTCGCCAACCCTGCGGTGACCATCGCCCGCGCCTTCTCCGACACCTTCGCCGGGATCGCCCCTGCCTCCGTGCCGCCGTTCATCGCGTTCCAACTCGTCGGAGCCGTCGTCGGTGTCGCCCTCGTCGCCGTCCTGTTCGGCCGGCCACGGACGACGGCGGACGACGTGACCGCCTCCCACGGCGAGCCCGAACTCACCACCGTCAACCGCTGACCGCCCTGCCCGAGGAAGACTCCATGAGTACCGCCGAAACCCCGTCCGTGCTGTTCGTCTGCGTCCACAACGCGGGGCGCTCCCAGATGGCCGCCGCGTTCCTCACCCATCTCGGCGGCGACCGGGTCGAAGTCCGCTCGGCGGGCTCCGCCCCCGCCGACACCCTGAACCCCGCCGTGGTCGAGGCCATGGGCGAAGCGGGCATCGACATCTCCGCCGAGACCCCCAAGGTGCTGACCACCGAGGCGGTACAGGCGTCGGACGTCGTCATCACCATGGGCTGCGGCGACGCCTGCCCCTACTTCCCGGGCAAGCGCTATCTCGACTGGACACTCGACGACCCCGCCGGCCAGGGCGTCGACGCCGTCCGGCCGATCCGGGACGAGATCGAGCAGCGCATCCGCGGCCTGCTGGACGAACTCGGTGTCGCAGCAGGCGCGTGACACCTTCGGCAGGCCAAGGGTCCCGGCCACGGTGTCGCCGGACTCCGCCCACCCCACCACACCGCTCACACCGGGAGAGCACACGGTGCGCTACGGGCCCGACCGCGCAGCAGCAGGTCCGCCGTTCCTGCCCCTCCTCCCCTTCCCGCTCCTCCCGTTCTCCCTCGCCCTCACGTCGCGTTCAACGCCGCCGTCGGATGCAGCCGGGATGCGCGGATCGCCGGGTAGAGACCCGCGACCATACCGACCACGAGAGTCGCGCCGAAGCCTCCGGCCAGCGACCAGGGGGGTACCACCGCGATCCAGCCCTGGGCGAGAGCGAAGGCGTAAGTCGCCGCCGCGCCCAGGACCGCGCCCGCCAGGCCGCCGAGGGAGGACAGGAGCAGGGACTCGGTCAGGAACTGGAGCCGGATCGCGCCCTTGGTGGCGCCCAGCGCACGCCGCAGACCGATCTCCTGGCGGCGTTCCAGCACCGAGATGACCATGGTGTTCGCGACGCCCACTCCGCCGACGAGGAGAGCCACCGCTCCCAGGCCGAGCATCAGCGTGGTCAGCCCCTTGTCCGTGGCGGCCTTTGCGGCGAGCGCGTCGGACGGCCGGGACACCTTCACGGGGCCGTCGCCGCCAGGGTTGACGGTGCGCGCGAGGACCGCCCGTACGTCCTCCACGGAGGCGTCCGTGGAGCGTTCGAAGACGGTGGTGGGGTGCCCGTCGAATCCGAAGTACCGCTCGGCGGCCGGGAAACCGACCATCGCGACCCGGTCCAGGTTCGGCACCAGTTCGACGGGTTCGAGGATGCCGACGACCACGACGTACTCGTCGTTCATCATGATCTTCTCGCCGGGCTCGGTGATCCCGAGCCGCTGGGCGGCGACCGATCCGAGCACCGTCACGGGCAGTCGCTCGCCGGCGATGTCGAGCCAGACACCCTTGCCCATCCGTGCGTTGAGCGCGGCGAGCAGATCGGGGCGGACCGCCTGCGTGGTGACGCCGGCGGTCCGCTCCTCGGGCACGACATCGCTCCGCCTGATGCGGGCGTCGACGTCGCCGGTCGCGGTGGCGTGCTCGACGGGTCCGATGCGCTCGACCATGGCCACCACGTTCTTCGGCAGTTTGGTCTCGTTGCCCATGGAGTCCGTGCCCGCCTCGGCGGTCAGCAGGTTCGTGCCGAGCCGGTCGAGCTGCGCCATCAGGTCCGCGCGGCTCGACTGGGACAGGCCGACGACGGCCACCATCGTGGCGATGCCGATCGCGATACCCAGGGCGGACAGGACGACCCTGGCCCGGCGGGCGTGCAGGCCCACCGCGCCGACCCGCAGGACGTCACGGGGCGCGAGGCGGGCGGCCCTGAGTCTCATGGCGTCGTCGTTCACGACCCCACCCCTTCCGTGCGCGGGCGGGGGCCCGGGCGGGGGCAGACCTTCGCACCCGCACGGGAGTCCGAGACGATCTCGCCGTCCCGGAAGCGGACGCGGCGCGGCAAGGACTCGGCGATCTCGGTGTCGTGGGTGATGACGCAGATCGTCGTGCCCGCCGCGTTCAGCTCGTGGATCAGCGCCATCACGATCTCGCCGGCGGCCGTGTCGAGCGCCCCCGTCGGTTCGTCGGCGAGGAGCAGAGCCGGATCGCCGACGACGGCGCGGGCGATGGCCACGCGCTGCTTCTCGCCGCCGGACAGTTCGTTCGGCCTGTGGTCGAGCCGGTGGCCCAGCCGTACGCGTTCCAGTGCCACCCGCGCGCGTGCCCGGCGCTCCTTCAACGGCACACCCGCGTACAGCAGTCCGTCGGCGACGTTGTCCACCGCGTCGCGACCCGCCGCCAGGTGGAAGTGCTGGAAGACGAACCCGATGTGCCGTGCGCGCAGCGCGGAGAACTGCGCGTCCGACAGCGCGCTCACGTCGTACCCGGCGACCCGGACGGTGCCGGAGGTCGGCTTGTCCAGGGTGCCGATGACGTTCAGCAGGGTCGACTTGCCGGAGCCGGACGGGCCGACGATCGCCACCAGTTCACCCCGCTCCACCGTCAGGTCCACACCGCGCAGGGCATGGACCCCACCGGGGTACGACCTGGTGGCGCCGCGCAGCTCGACGACCGGGTCCGTGGCCGTGGCGCTCATGACGTCGCCACTCCGACCTTCATGCCCTCGCGAACGCCCGGACCGCCGACCTCGATCCTGCCGTCGGCGGTCATGCCGGTCTCCACGCGCACCCTCCTGGTCCTGCCGTTCTCGACGACCTGGAGGCCGTAGCCGCCGTTCGCACCGCGCAGCGCGACGACCGCCTCGACGGGCACCGCGAGGACGCCCTCGCGGCTCTCGCTGACGAACGTCACGCTCGCCGGCGCCCTGGTGTCCTCACCGGACGCGTCCTGACCGGACGCGTCCTGACCGGACGCGGCGGAGCCGTCGCCGTCCAGGGCGATCTCGACGGTGAAGCCGTTCTGGGCGCTGCCCCCGGTCCCGCCGCCCTCACCGGACGTCTCGGGGCGGACCGTGCCGACCACCTTGCCCGCGGCAGTCCTGCCGCTGGGCAGGGTGACCCTGACCTCGGTGCCCGTCGCCGCGAGCGCGCCGTCGTCCCGGTCGAGCTGCGCCCTCACCACGAGCCGGGTGGACGCGACCGTCAGGACCGCCGTGTCCGGGCCCACCTGGTCGGCGAGTGCGGCGTCCGCGGAAACGACCCTGACGCGACCGGGCTGGAAGACGACGTCGCCCTTGCCCACCCTGCCGGTCGACTCGCGGTTCAGCGACTTCTGCCACTGCTTGACGGCCGCCTCGGTCGCCTTGTCGTAACGGCTGTCGACGTACAGCGCAGCTCCGTACCCGAGGTCGCGAAGATTGCGCTCCAGTTGGAGGACGTCGCTGCCGCGGTCGCCCGCCTTCATCTCCCGGAACATCGGCACCGGGCCGTACAGCAGGGTGACGGGCTTGTCGTTCAGCTCGTACAGCGCCTGTCCCATCCTGACCGTCCTCCCCTCGGAGGCGGCGACGGTGACCCTGCCCTCGACGGCGGACTTGACCGCGCGGCGCTGGGCGAAGTCGAGCGTGCCGTCGACCGTCGTGGACCGCACGAGGTCGGTCCTGGCGACGGTGGCGGTGGCCGCCGGCAGCGGACTCCTGCCGCTCGCGCCCGCGTCGCCGCCGTCGTCGAGGAGGACGAAACCGGCTCCGGCGGCGGCCGCGACCGTGATCGCGCCGATCGTGACGAGCGTGGTGCGACGCTTCATCTACTGCATCCCGTCCAGGCCGTCGAGGAGCTTGGAGCTGCAGGCCGCACGGGCCTGCTTGTACGCCGGGGAGTCCTTGTCGATCTGCGGATCCGCCGGGTTCGGGTCGCCTCCGGGCAGCGCGTTGCCTCCCGACATGGTGGGGTTGGTGAACTTGGAGACGCCGTTGTCCCGCATGCACGTGGCGTGCGCGAGCATCGACTCGTAGTCCTTGTGCGCGTCCCGCTCGGGCCCCAGCTTCATGGCCTCGGTCATCTGAGGGCCGCAGACGCCGTCCTTGCCGCCCTTGTACTCCTCGCCCGACCCGTTCGGGTCGGCGATCTTCTCGATCGCCGCCCAGTCGAGGTAACCGCTCAGCTTGGGGTCCGGGAAGTCCTCGACGCCGCCCTTGGTGCGCATGCACTGGACGTACTTCATCTGCGCGTCAAAGAACGCGCTCTTGCCGGCCGCAGGCCGCTCGCCCTTCGAACCGCCGTCGCCGTCACCGTCGCCGGACGTGGACGAGCCGGCCGACGCGGAGTCCGGGGCGGACGCGATCTCACCGCCCCTCTCGGCGCTGTCGTCGACGCCACCGCAGGCGACGGCGAGCGCGAGGAGGGGAGCGGCGACGAGAGCCGCCGGCCGCACACGCGAGGAAGCACGGGAGGAAGTCTGGATGCTCATGGGGATCACCCTCCGGGCCCCACATGGTGGCTCCTCCATGGCGACATGATGAACACGTAACAGTGCTTCCGGCCTGCGCATAATGAACCGCATGCCGCATGTGCTTCTCATAGAGGACGACGCGTCCGTACGGGACGGGATAGAGCTCGTCCTGCGCAGACACGGGTACGAGGTGGACACCGCGACCACGGGAGAGGAAGCCCTCACCCACCTCGCCGGGCCGCGGGGACCGCGGGTGGAGCTCGCCGTGCTGGACCTGATGCTCCCCGGTATGGACGGCTTCGAGGTGTGCCGCCGCATCCGTGCGCGTACCGCTGCCCTTCCAGTGATCATGATGACCGCGCGGGGCGACGACGACGACATCGTCGCCGGCCTCGAAGCGGGCGCGGACGACTACGTCGTCAAGCCCGTCACCGCGACCGTCCTGGAGGCCCGTATCAGGGCCGCGCTGCGCCGTGTCTCCCCCGCGGCGACCGCGACGCCCGCCGCGCCCGACCTGGCGGGGCTCGTCATCGACCGGGCCGGGCTGACGGTCACCAAGCACGGCGTACCCATCGCTCTGCCGCCCACCGAACTGCGGCTGCTGCTGGAACTGTCGGCGTCACCAGGCCGGGTGCTCAGCCGCGAGCAGCTCCTCGAATCCGTCTGGGAGCACGACTTCCTCGGCGACTCACGCCTGGTCGACGCGGCGGTGGGACGCCTGCGGGCCAAGCTGGAGGACGTCCCGGCGAAGCCCCGTTACGTGCAGACGGTGCGGGGCTTCGGCTATCGCTTTGGGCCGATATGAACGCACGGCTCAAGGCGCGACTGCCCGGTGGACCACGCACCCGGGCGCCCGGAGGCCTGCGTACCCGGCTCCTGCCCGGAGGCCTGCGTACCAGGCTCCTGCCCGGCGGCCTGCGCACCCGGCTGCTGGTCGTGTTCGTCCTGGTCGCGCTCATCAGCGCGGTGACCGCCACCACGCTCGCCTACCGGGAGTCCCGTACCGCCGTGCTCAAGCGGGCGCAGAACTCCTTCGTCACCGACTTCCGCCAACGCGTCGATCAGCTGGCCCCCGACTTCGACATGCCGCCCGACACACGCTCTCTGACCCGGCTCGCCGACAGCGTCTCCGACGGTCTCGGCGGCACTCCCCGGATCATCACCCGGTACGGGGACCTCCGCGCGACCTCCGACCCGACGGCCGGCCGGCCCTCCGCATCCCCCGGGATACCACCCGAGCTGAGCGCCGCCGTCCGCGGACACGACCGGATGAGCTTCCAGCGGGTCACCTACGGCAACGAGCCCTACCTGGCCGTCGGCACCCCGGTCACCTACGACGACGGACGCGTGTCCGGCCTCGAAGTCTTCGCGATCACCAGCCTGAACGCCGAACGGGACGACATCGCCGCCCTGCTGCACGCGGTGCGCAACGGCATCCTGCCCGTGGTGGGACTCACCGCCCTGCTGGCCCTGCTGGCCGCCCGTACCGTACTGCGTCCCGTGCGGGAGCTGGGGCGGGCCACCCGTTCGCTCGCGACCGGAGAGCTGTCCACCAGGGTCGAGGTGCGTGGCCGGGACGAACTCGCGCGTCTCGCGCAGGATTTCAACGCCACGGCGGACGCCCTGCAGACCTCGGTGGGGGAGCTGCGCGAACAGGAGGGGAGGGCACGACGGTTCGTCGCCGACGTATCGCACGAACTGCGCACCCCGCTGGCAGCGATGACGATGATGACGACCGTCCTCGACGAGGACGCGGACCAGCTGCCGCCCGACACGGCGCGCGCGGCGCGCAGCGTGAGCGTCGAGACCGCCCGGCTCTCCCGGCTCGTCGAGGACCTCATGGAGATGTCGCGGTTCGACTCCGGAGCCGCCCGGATCAGCCTCGACGGGATCGACCTGGGCGCCACCCTCCGCGCCGGCCTGGAACTGCGCGGCTGGACCGGCAAGGTGCAGGCCCGGCTGCCCGACGGTGTGCGTGCGGTGGCCGACCGGCGGCGCGTCGACGTCATCGTCGCCAACCTCGTCGGGAACGCCCTGCAGCACGGCTCCCCGCCCGTCACCGTCGACCTCCTCCAGGACAGCGACGGGATCACCGTGGAGGTCGCGGACCACGGCCCCGGGCTGCCGCCCGAGGTGATCGAGCGGGTATTCGACCGCTTCTACAAGGCGGACAGTGCCCGTACCCGATCCGAGGGCAGCGGTCTCGGCACCGCCATCGCCCTGGAGAACGCCCGCCTGCACGGCGGAACGATCGAGGCCGTCAACCGTCCCGAGGGGGGCGCCGTGTTCACGCTGCGACTCCCGCACCGACCACTGCCGTCGGAGGGCGAGGCATGACACCGGTACGCAGAAGCGCACCCGTCCGGGCACTCGCCCTCGCCCTGTCCGCGGCGGCGACGGGCTGCGGTATCCAGCCGACGGGCGTCGTGGAGGCGGGCGATTCGGCCGGCGGCCTGACCAAGGCACTGCGGCTCTACTACGCGCGCGACGACCGCGTGGAGGGAGTCACCCGCCCCGATATCGAGCTGAGGAGCCTCAACGACATCACGAAACTGCTCATGGTCGAACCCACCGCGGGCGAACAGGAGCGCGGCCTGGCCAATCTCGTACGGCCCGGCACCTACGAGGTCACCGGCTCCGGCGCCCGGGTCACCCTCCACGCGCCGGACACCGACTTCTCCGGGACACGATCCTGGCTGGCCAACGGGCAATGGGTGTGCACGCTGACCCGCGCCCAGGCGGTGCTCGACCCGTCCGTCCGCCCGGACGACGTCCAGGTGACGCTCGACGGCACAGGCGCGCCCGTCGGCCCCTACCGGTGCTCGCAGTTCCTGAGCGGCGCGTCCTCGTGAGGGCACGCGGCAGATGCCCCATGGGTGGCAGACGGCTACCGGGCGAACGCGCCCTGTCACGAACTCAGGCGGGCCATCAGTTCGTCCCCGGCGGGGTACGGCCGCTCGTGGGGCAGCAGGCTGCTCGCCGAGTCCAGGTCGCCGCTGCCGACGAGTTCGTGGACCTTACGGGCGAGCGGAGTCACGTCGTTGATCGAGACCGTCCACTCGTCCGCGTAACGTCGTACGGCTTCGCCGGAGAGCCCGAGTTGCAGCGCTCGGTACGGCAGGGGCTGTAGGCGCAGATCGCGTTCGGGATCCCACTGGACGCGGGTTGGTGCACGCTTCAGCTGCCGTTTCCAGGTGCTGCGGTCGGAGTGCAGCCCATGGACGTAACTCGACAGGCACGCGTTGCGCAGCGCCCATTCGAAGCCCTCGCGAGTGATCTCGACGGCGAGTACGGTCTCCTGCCCAGGCTTCTTGCCCCAGCCACTGCGGTACATCATCCACAGGAACGACGGCTTGATCCACGTCATCCTGTCCCGCTTCCACGCGGCGGGGAAACGGCCCTCCCGGGCGGCGGGCTGACCGATTTCCGGGCGGTACGCCTGGTAGACGGTGATCGTGGAGTCCGAGTAGGCCGCACGGATCCCGCGCTGCGGTTCTTCCATGACGTACAGCGTGGGGTCGGCCGGTTCGGGAGGCCACTGATTTTCGACTGCCGGTCACTGCGACGCAGAGCACCCCGGCCGCGCGGAATCGCGTGGCGGCCTCGCGTGTTGCAGCAGGTGCGTGAGGGATGCCGGTGGTGTGTGGACCGAGCAGCCCGAGCGACCGAGCCGACACATATTGGAGGGCTGTAATGGCGTCGCAGACGCAGAGGGCCGTGCTCGCGGGCGGATGCTTCTGGGGGATGCAGGACCTGATCCGCCGGCTCCCGGGCGTGACGGCGACCCGGGTCGGTTACACCGGGGGTGATGTGCCGAACGCGACGTACCGTAACCACGGCACGCACGCGGAGGCCATCGAGATCCATTTCGACCCCGAGAAGACCGACTTCCGCGCGATCCTGGAGCTCTTCTTCCAGATCCACGACCCGAGCACCAAGAACCGCCAGGGCAACGACATGGGCCTCAGCTACCGCTCGGCGATCTACTACGTGGACGACGAGCAGAAGCGGGTCGCCGAGGACACGATCGCGGATGTGGACGCCTCCGGACTGTGGCCGGGCAAGGTCGTCACCGAGGTCGAGCCGGTCGGCGCCTTCTGGGAGGCCGAGCCCGAGCACCAGGACTACCTGGAGCGTTACCCGGACGGATACACCTGCCACTTCCCGCGCCCGGGATGGCGGCTCCCCGCCCGCACGGAGGGCTGACCGGCACGACGCGACCCGGCCGCGGGCGCAGGCCGCCCCCGGCGGGTCCGCGCCGGTCCGTGCTTGCGCCCCGCGGGGCCGGCGGTGCCCCGCGGTGGACGCGGGGCCGCCGGCCCGGGGGATGCTCAGTCGAGACAGAACTCGTTGCCCTCGATGTCCTGCATCGGGATGCACGCATCACTGCCGTCATACAGCGTTCGCACGTGTACCGCGCCGAGCGGGACCAGTCGCGCGCATTCGGCCTCAAGCGCGGCGAGGCGCTCTTCACCCACGAGCCCGGTGGCGACCCGCACGTCGAGATGCAGCCGGTTCTTGGCGGCCTTCCCCTCGGGGACGCGCTGGAAGTACAGCCGCGGGCCCACACCTGAGGGATCACTGCAGGCGAACCACGAGTCCCGCTGCTCAGGTGGCTGCGAGCACGTGAAGTCGTCCCAAGTGGCGAACCCCTCCGGGGGCGGCGGTACGACGTACCCCAGCACCTCGCACCAGAAACGAGCGAGGCGCTCAGGTTCTGCGCAGTCAAAGGTGACTTGGAACTGCTTGATCGCTGACATCGGCGCACCATAACAGGGGCGCTCTTGCTCATTTCCCGGTGTGGAAGCACACGTTGTCGGGAGGAACGGCCCTTGCGAGCAATGCATTGGCTGCTTCGGTGTCTCGCCTGCTGATCTATGTGCACCGATGAGTACTGGCTACCGCTGGACGGTCCCTGTCAGAGGCCGGCCGGGTGGGTGGAGAGCCAGTCGGCATGCCGGTCGCGCAGTTCGTCTCGCTCGGCAGGCAGCGTGAGGACGACGTCCGCGCCGCCATCGTAGGGATGGTGGATGCGGCGGAGCTCCGTGTCCGTGATGAACACCTCGACGACCGCTTCGTCCGCGACGGCGCGCAACAGCCCGTCTGCGCAGCCGGCTCGCCACGGTCTTCGGTCGGCGTAGAGACGTGTGTGGGTGTGGAACTCGGGGTCGGGGTCGTCCTGCTCCGATTCGGTCCACCAGTGCATGCCGTCGGGATGCAGCTCTTGCCGTGGTGACGGCCAGCCGGCCGGCCCGGTCGGTGTGTTCGACCAGTCCATGGTCACGACGAACACGTCCGTGCCCGCGAACAGCTCGTCGAGAATCGTGTTGTACCGGTCCAGAACGATCGTGTAGTCGTCTGCGGACTCCGGGTAGCGCTTCGAGTCGGGGAGGCTGTGGAAGCGCACCCAGCGGTCCGCGTACGTCGTACGGAACGTGTGGGCGATGGGCGGGCCCGACGGCCGTCGGGCCCGCCACAGCGCTGCGAGCCGCGAGGGTGTCACCTCGGCAGTCACCTGTCGGTCTACGCGGCCGCGAAGAGAGCGATGAGTCCGTTCACCCAGATCGCGAGGAACGCGAGGACCGCCACCAGGCATCCAGCCCCTGCCAGACAGCCGGCGAACGAGCTTCCTCTGCCGTCTTCCTTCGAGCCGGATGGCACCGTGTCCCAGTCGACGGGGTGTCCCACGGCTTCCGAGCAGGCTGCTCGTACTGCTGCTAGTTGCTCTCCGGCGAATGCCGTTCGGGCGAGCGACTCAGGACCATGCCAGGCAAGTGCGTGCATGCGCTGCTGAGCCGTGCGGTACCTCGCCTCGAAGGCGTGGGTCTCAGCCGCGTCCCGGTCCTGTTCGAGGTACATCCAACGGCCGGCTTCCGCGTGCTCTCCGTACAGGCGGTAGACCTCGGCCAGGCGGCGACGAAGCGTCAGGTCGTTCGGGAAGGACGACACCAGCCCGCGCAGACGCTGGCGCGCGACGGGAACCCGGCCGGCGGCCAGATCCGCATCGACTCGGGCAAGGGTGTCTCTCAACGGCATGGGTGCATGATCGGGCACTGCAGTCAGTGACGTCGATCGGGTTTCCTCGCTCAGCAAGTCGCCTGTTGTGGTTGTCAGTCGGTGCCCTGCGTCGCGACCGTACGGGTACGTCACGTAGCCGCCGCCGGAGGTGTCCATGCCGCACACGCCGAGCACGGGGAACTGGGGTGCAAGGCAGCGTGGTCGCTCAGTATCCACCGGTGGCGTGAACCTCAGGTGAGAGCCAGAGTCACCCGACCTCTTCTCCTAAAGCGGTGGTTTCCTGGCAGGCAGCGGCAGCGGCCAGCTAACGCAGGCCACGAGTGCGCTGCGGTCCTCGGTGAGGAAGAGCAGGGTGAACCGTGTCCGATTTTCGGGATCGATCAGCGCTGAGCGCACAGGCCGGCCATGTTCCCTGATGAGCTGCACTGCTCGCTCCAGGCCAGGAGGTTCGAATCCGCGCATCCGCATGCGCTGAAGTCGGCGACCGAAGACTCCGGAATGCGCACCAGTGGGTTGTACCCGCTCCTCCACCGAGTAGGGGGCGCCGCTGCGGAGGGCGGCCAGTGCTGCCACGGACGCTTCGTCATCACCGACCAACAGCGATTCCAGCACATGCCGTTCCACGGTCACCCCCGTTCGGATCGTGCGGTGCAGCAGCCAGGTACCGCAACCCGCAACCCCAGTACCCGCCCCCGCACGGTAGCGTCCCTCCGGCCCAGCCAGCGGCCGGTATGACCCCCGCTGACCGATCCCGCTAGGGCTACGGATCAGAAGGTTCGGCGCACCGATCCGCGGCGAGGCTAGGATCGCAACCGGGCGAAGCCGTAGCGCAGAGGTAGTCGCGCGCGGTCTCCAAAATCGCGAGGACGCCGGTTCGAGTCCGGTCGGCTTGGCCTGCCCCAGTTGCGCGTCCAGGACGAGGAACGCCCGTGCCAGATGTGTGCCAGAACGGCCGGCGACCCGCGGTTCATCCCGGTCACTCCCAAGGCGCTGTCTCAGAGTGACCGGAACGGCCTCTCCGCAGCTCAAGCGTCCCGCCCCCACCTGTGCGCCGCTCCACCGCCCTCGTGGGAGAGGACCCCGCAGTCCTTTGGCGCGACCTAGGCAAGAGCTGACATGAGTGTGGAGCTTATTCAAATTCCTCATCGGTGAAGCGACTCCGGCACCCCACGCAAGATACCTTCGCGTCACTCTTACGGAAGAGTGGCGCAATCAGGCCGCATGAAACCTCAAATAAAGATCAAGTTGTCACGGTCGGGTAAATACTCCCGAAGATGCGGTCTCAAGGCGCTGTTGCGCTGTTTGACTCTCCTGGTCCGCGACCACGGATAGAACAGAATGTTCCGCATCGAAACAGGGGGAAAGTACTCGATATGGCACGCATTCGAAAGATCTCCGTCGTCATTGCTTCGGCTGCGATCGCGGCTTCCGTTCTCACTCCCGTCACCGCGGTCGCCGCGGACGACGGCCCTGCCCCCGCCCCCGACATCTGATCGGGTGGGTGGCGCAGCAACGTGTACGGCTACAAGGCCACCCACATCGGCAAGGGCCCGGTCTACAAGGACGGTCCCGGCGGGACGATGGTGATCACAAGGACCACCGCAGAGAAGGCGGGGTCGTCGATCTCCGGGACCGCAGGCGTGACGGTGGATTTCGCCGTCTCCCAGGCAAAGGCGGAAATCAGCAGGGAATCCGTCAAGGAAGTCAGCTGGGGCACCGATCACCAGTACAGGCGGAACATAACAAGCGGAAGGTACGGGAACACGCAGCACGGCTCCTGGGGACACTCCGCCACGTGGGAGAAGTACTACGAGCTCCCCAATTGCAGGAAATCCCAGCGGACGTCGGGAGGGGTTAAGGTCGTGAACAAGGCCGTTGGATTCCGCTACTGGGAGACCCGATCCTGATGAATCTTTTCCGCGCTGCCGCGTCCGCGGCCATCGTCACTGCCGCCGCGGTAACGGCCACAGCGTGCACAAGTTCGGGTCAGCCCACACCCCGCACAGGCACGCCGTCGGCACCGGCCTCGGCCGTGGTGCTGTCGCCGCCGGAGATCCGACCCGGCTATCGCCAGATTGCTTCCGGAGGGCCCCGGCACGGCGCGTGGGACCTCGGTCCGGTCCAGCTCACCAAGGGCATCTCCTGGGTGAACGTCAACTGCGTTGCGGACGCCGGTGCCGGCAGGATCACGCTAGTTGTCGACACAGTAGGAGAGTTCACGGTCGACTGTCCGAGCACCGAGGCCCGCATCAACGTCAACCAACTCGACCTCGCTGAGGGCCGTAAAGGACGCTTCCACATCGAGACCACCGACAAGGTCCGGTGGATCGCCAGCATCCAAGTCCCCAAGTGACAGAACACACCGCACGGGTCCGCTGGAGCGACTGGTGACGGTGCTGCACAGCAGCGCGGCACAGTAACCCCAGCACCGCCCCTGACCGCTACCGCCCATGAGGGGCCTGGTAGCGGCCGCAATGGCCGTCGCAGACCGATCCGGCTAGAGCTACGGATCAGAAGGCTCCTGACATCCACGGCTGACATCAACGGAGCCGGACGGAGGCGCACACCTGCGTCTTCGTCCGGCTGCCGCATCAGTAGGCAGCAGCAGCTAGAACGGTCCCAGATCGAACTTGCAAGGCGCGTGTCGGCGGCAGCGCGCCTGCCAGATGCGTGCCATGACGGGCGGTCAGCCACGGTCGAACTTGGTGCAACAGAGCGCGTCATCGTCCGTAAAGACCCTGGCCAGCGCGGCTTTGTTCTCGAAGCAGCGGCCACCAGGACGGCGGGATCGTGGCTGCTCGGCCTGGTCGTGGTCCTGGTCCTCGGGGCTGGGCGAGTTGTTTCCTGGCCTGGATGTTCGCTCCGGTGGTGCTGCGCGCTGAGCGGCCGGGGGACGACGCAGCGGTGGCGGAGGCAGGGAGCGGCGGCGGCCCGTGGCCGCCGGCGCGCGCGGACCGCCGCAGGCGGGCCGCCTTGACTCAGCAAGGAAGGTTGTAGCGCAGAGCGCTGCTCACCGGATCGGAGCCGGTCAGCAGCGCTCGCAGCGTGGTCGTTACCTCCTGCGAGAGGGTTCAGCTATCTGCCTCGGCCACGCCGATCGGACAGGACACGCCCGTCCCGCCGATACCGCAGTAGCCCGCGGGGTTCTTGTCCAGGTACTGCTGGTGGTAGTCCTCCGCCGGGTAGAAGGGGCGGCCCTTCGCCGGGAGGAGTTCCGTGGTGATCGTGCCGTGGCCCGAGCCCGTCAGGGCCCGCTGGTAGGACTCGCGGGAGGACTGGGCCGTGCTGGCCTGGGACGCGGTGTGGGTGTGGATCGCCGAGCGGTACTGGGTGCCGACGTCGTTGCCCTGGCGGAAGCCCTGGGTGGGGTCGTGGGACTCCCAGAAGACCTTCAGGAGCTGTTCGTAGGTGACGACGGACGGGTCGTAGACGACGCGGACGGCCTCGGTGTGGCCCGTCAGGCCGGAGCAGACCTCTTCGTAGGTCGGGTTCTCCGTGTAGCCGCCCTGGTAGCCGACGAGGGTGGTCCAGACGCCCTTCGTCTGCCAGAACTTGCGCTCCGCGCCCCAGAAGCAGCCCAGCGCGAAGTCGGCGACCTCGAGGCCCTCGGGATAGGGGCCGAGGAGGGCGTTGCCGAGGACCGTGTGGCGGGCGGGGACGTCGAAGGCCGGGGTTTCGCGGCCGCGCAGCGCCTGGGTGGCGGTGGGCAGCTCGGGGACGCGGCGGTTCAGGAACATGCGGGGGACTCCTCCTGGAGTGAAGGGTGCAGTGTCCTGAACGCGGACGGGGCCCGCGGGATTCCCCGCGGGCCCCGTCCGGAGCGCCTGTCGGTGCTGCGGCGTCGGTGCGCCGGCGTCAGTGCGACAGCGTCGCCGGGCTGCCGCCGTTCGCCTCGTAGCCCGCCACCGCGAGCGCCCGGTAGACCGCGTACTCCGCCGCCGGGTCGCCGCCGTGAGTCCACGGCAGGGCACCGACATGGCCGTCCACCCGCAGGAGCTGGTGCATGGCCTCGGCCCAGCGCTCGGACCTGACCAGGAAGAAGACCAGCAGATGGCGGACGTGGGGGAGCACCGGGTCGTCTGCCCTCGCGGTGTGCGTCGCGTGCAGCGCGCCCTCCACCGCCTTGGTGACCACGGCGCTCTGGTAGAAGCCGGTCACCAGATTGACCTCGGGCAGGTGCTCGAACACCGCGAACAGCGGCAGTGCGGCCAGCAGCGAGCCCTGGGGTGCGCGGGCCGCCGAGGTGGTCGCGAAGTGGTCGGCCTCCTCGCGTGAGCCGTGCCACTTCTCGCACCAGTAGTGCAGCGCGGCGAGATGGGCGCCCATATGCGTGGGGGCGCGGTCGATCACCTTCGCCCAGAGCTGGTCGAACTGTTCGTGGGAGTAGCCGAGTCCGCGGGCCACGGCCAGTTCGACGATGTACGGGACGGGATCGCCGGGTGCCAGCAGGGCCGCCTCCCCGCAGACCGTACGGGCCTCCTCCAGGATGATCCGGAAGTCGTCGCTGCCGACGCCGCCGGAGGACCGCCACGCCTGCTGCACCAGGAACTCCGCGTGCACGGCCGCGCCGCCCGCGTCCTTCGGGGACTCCGCGCGCCAGGTGCGCAGCCACGAGCCTCCGGTCCCGGGCTGCTGCTGCAGCTCCAGTGACGCCGCGCCCGCGAACGCCTGCACCCGCTGCCAGCGTCGCTCGCCCTCCTTCTCGGTGCCGGAGAGCAGCTGGGACGCGGCCCGCCAGTCCTGGGTGCGCTGCACCAGGTCGAGTACGTCGAGGAGGTCCTGGTCGGGCCCGGGCAGCCGCAGGTCGAGCTCCTCCTGGCGTACGAAGCCGTACGCGGCGGGGTCGGCGGCGTCCGGTGATCCGGGTGCGACCTGACGGACGGCGTGGCGGCGGCGCAGTACGTACGGGCCGATCGCCGCGGCCAGCAGGCCCAGCGCGAGCAGGAACCAGAGAATCTCCATACGGCCATTGTCCCGGACGGCCCATGGACGGGAACCGGTCAGGGTGCCCGGTAGGGGGCCGGGGAAGCGCCGGGTGGGGACTACGCTCGGGTCGCATGAGCGACCAGCACAGCTTCGAGACCATCGCGATCCACGCGGGCAACAGCGCCGACCCGCTGACCGGCGCGGTCGTCCCGCCCATCTACCAGGTGTCCACCTACAAGCAGGACGGTGTGGGCGGACTGCGCGGCGGCTACGAGTACAGCCGCAGCGCCAACCCGACCCGTACCGCGCTGGAGGAGAACCTCGCGGCGCTGGAGGGCGGCCGCCGGGGCCTCGCCTTCGCCTCCGGCCTCGCCGCCGAGGACTGCCTGCTGCGTACGCTGCTGGTGCCCGGCGATCACGTGGTGATCCCGAACGACGCCTACGGCGGCACCTTCCGGCTCTTCGCCAAGGTGGTGCAGCGGTGGGGTGTGGAGTACTCCGTCGCCGACACCTCGGACCCGGCGTCGGTCAGGGCCGCCCTGACCGACCGTACGAAGGTGATCTGGGTCGAGACGCCGTCCAACCCGCTGCTCGGCATCACCGACATCGCCGCCGTCGCGGACATCGCGCGCACCGCAGGGGCGAAGCTCGTCGTCGACAACACCTTCGCCAGCCCTTATCTGCAGCAGCCGCTCGCGCTGGGCGCGGACATCGTCGTGCACTCGCTGACCAAGTACATGGGCGGCCACTCGGACGTGGTCGGTGGTGCGCTGATCACCGGCGACGCCGGTCTCGGTGAGGAGCTGGCGTACCACCAGAACGCGATGGGCGCGGTCGCCGGTCCCTTCGACTCGTGGATCGTGCTGCGGGGCATCAAGACGCTGCCGGTCCGTATGGACCGGCACAGCGAGAACGCGACGCGGGTCGCGGAGATGCTGACCAGCCACCCGAAGGTGACGCGGGTGCTGTACCCGGGGCTGGAGGAGCACCCGGGGCACGAGGTCGCGGCGAAGCAGATGAAGAGCTTCGGCGGGATGGTGTCGTTCCAGGTCCAGGGTGGCGAGGAGGCGGCGGTCGAGGTCTGCAACCGCGCGAAGCTCTTCACCCTCGGTGAGTCGCTGGGTGGTGTCGAGTCCCTGATCGAGCACCCGGGCCGGATGACGCATGCGAGCGTCGCCGGGTCCGCGCTGGAGGTGCCGGCGGATCTGGTGCGGCTGTCGGTCGGGATCGAGTCGGTGGACGATCTTCTCGCGGATCTGCAGCAGGCGCTGGGCTGACCTTCGCGGGGCGCTGCCCCGGGCCTCGGGCCCCGGTACCGCCGCCCGGCGGGCCGGGGCCCGTTGTCGTACGGGCTGTGCGGGGCGTGCGGGGCGTGAACGGCTGGGCGGATCGTACGGGCGCGTGGACGGCTGGGCAGATGGCGCGGGCGGGTCGTACGGGCTCGCCGGTTCGACGCGGGCCGGGTCCTACGCGGGCCGGGTCGTACGCGGGCGGGGGCGGGGGCGAGCAGATCGCGGCGAGAGGACGGGCCGGTCAGGTGCTGACCTTCTCGTCCTCCAGCATGCTGTGTATCTGCTCGCGGAGTTCCGCGGTGTCGGTGTGGCCGTGCACGGAGACGGCGTGTTCCGTGGCTGCCTGGAGGACTTCCTCCTCCTGGCCGGAGATGGTGAGCGTGCAACCCGTCTCGCTCGGGAACCTGCGGCAATCGGCAACTTTTCTGGTCATCACGACCTCCTGTGCTGATGTGTTGTGCCGCTCGTTCCAGGATAGGTCCGGACTCCCGAGCACTCACCAGCCGGCCGTGTCACCAGCCCTCGATCTCCGGCGTCGTCGTCGACGGCGGTACGACCCACGGTTCGGCGGCCGCCGCCCACACCGCGAACGCGATCGCGGCCGCGAGCAGCAGCGCACAGCCCACGCGGTGCAGTGCCCGGCGGCGGCGTCGCAGCCGGGCGCCCCGGTGGGCCGCGCGCAGGTGCAGGTCGCCGGGGACCGGCGGATGCGGGGCGTCGAGCATCCGCCGTACTTCTTCCTCCTTGCGGCCGCCCGTGCGGGTCATGACGCATCCCTCCAGGTCGGGGCACGCAGCCGCGGCGGGCGGGTGCTGCGCAGGACGGAGACGGCACGGGTGCCGATCGCCCGGACCCGTTCCACCGGCAGTCCGAGCAGCGCCGCGGTCTGTTCCTCGGGCACGCCCTCGTACAGGCGCAGTACGACGACGAGCCGCTCCTGCGGGACGAGCCGGACCAGTACCCCGGCCTCCGCGCCGGCGTCCCACGTCCTGGCCCTCCGCCGCAGCCGCCAGGCGCTCCGGGCGAAGCGGGTGACGAGTTCCTGGCGGGTGCGGTCGTACGGGTCCTCGTCGCTACGCCGGTCCCACTCCGCGTACATCTCGGTCAGCGCGCCGAGCAGCAGCCGCTGTGCTTCGGGACTGTGCCCGGGCGACTCCGCCGTCAGCAGCGTCGCGACATGGAGCAGCCGGCCACCCGCGCCCGCGACGAATGCCTCGAATTCCCGGGCGCGGCGGTCGGCGAGCGTGGACTCTCGCCTCTCGCGCACGTCCTCATACCAGAGCAGGCGGCGGCTGTGGTCAAGAGGCCGGGGACGGCTCCGTCGCTTCACCGGGGAGCCCGGCCTGCCGGGCGGAGAGCGCCGAGTTGAAACGCGTGAGCAGCGTGCAGAACGATTCCCGCTCCTCGGGCGTCCAGCCGTCCGTCACCTGGGCCATCAACTCGCGCCGAGAGGAGCGCACTTCCTCCAGCCGGGACTGGCCGCGCGGCGACAGCTGGAGGACGACGGCACGGCCGTCCTCCGGGTGCGAGGTGCGCTTCACCAGGCCGGTGTCGACGAGCGGCGCGACCTGGCGGGTGACGGTCGAGGAGTCGATGCCCATTCCGGCCGCGAGGGCCTTCACGCCCATCGGGCCTTCCTGGTCGAGCCGGTTGAGCAGCAGATAGGCGGCACGATCCATCGAGTTGCGGACCTGACCGACGCCGCCGAGCCGGGTCTGCTCGGCTCTGCGCGCGAAGAGGGCCACCTGGTGCTGGAGGGCATCGAGGAGACCGGGGTCTAGATCAGTCGTCATGTCCTGAGATGTGGGCATGGCTGCGGGGCTCTCTCGTGCGGTGGTCGGTTGGTGGGGGACAGAGTACGCGGAGCCGGGCGAGTGCGTACGGGCCCTGCGAAATCCTGTGGACAACTGTGTGACCGGGGCGGCCGTCACCCCGCTGAGCTGCGAGACTTGCTGTCATGAGCTTCCGCACGCCTGGCCCCTTTCACCCGCTCATCCTCGACGACGTCCGAGGGGCCCAGAAGATGCTCTCCGGTGTGGCCCGCATGACGCCGATGGAGGGCAGCCGGTATCTGTCGGGCCTGGTCGGAGCCCCGGTGCACCTCAAGTGCGAGAACCTCCAGCGGACGGGCTCGTTCAAGCTGCGCGGCGCGTACGTACGGATCTCCGGGCTGCGTCCCGAGGAGCGTGCGGCGGGCGTCGTCGCGGCGTCGGCGGGCAATCACGCGCAGGGCGTGGCCCTGGCGTCCTCGCTCCTCGGCGTGCGCTCCACGGTGTTCATGCCCCAGGGGGCGCCGCTGCCGAAGGTCGCGGCGACCCGGGACTACGGTGCCGATGTGCGGCTGCACGGCCAGGTCGTCGACGAGAGCTTGGCCGCGGCGCAGGAGTACGCGCACGAGACCGGCGCGGTCTTCATCCACCCCTTCGACCACCCGGACATCATCGCAGGTCAGGGCACTGTCGGTCTGGAGATCCTGGAGCAGTGCCCGGAGGTGCGGACGATCGTCGTCGGGGTCGGGGGCGGCGGTCTCGCGGCGGGTATCGCGGTCGCGGTGAAGGCGCTGCGTCCCGATGTGAAGGTGATCGGGGTCCAGGCGGAGGGTGCGGCGGCGTTTCCGCCGTCGCTCGCCGCGGGCCGGCCGGTGTCCGTCGAGGCGCCGGTGACCATGGCGGACGGCATCAAGGTGGGCTGCCCCGGCGATGTGACGTACACGATCGTCGAGGAGCTGGTGGACGAGGTGCGCACGGTGTCGGAGGACGAGCTCTCCTCGGCGCTGCTGCTGTGCCTGGAGCGGGCGAAGCAGGTCGTCGAGCCGGCGGGGGCGAGTCCCGTCGCCGCGCTGCTCAGTGAGCCCCGGGCCTTCCAGGGGCCGGTCGTGGCCGTGCTGTCGGGCGGCAATGTGGACCCGTTGCTGATGCAGCGCATCCTGCGGCACGGCATGGCGGCGGCGGGCCGCTATCTGTCGCTGCGGCTGAGGCTGGCGGACCGGCCAGGGGCGCTCGCGACGCTGCTGGGGGTGTTGTCAGTGGTGGATGCGAATGTTCTGGACGTGGGGCACGTGCGGACCGATCCGCGGCTCGGCCTGACGGAGGTCGAGGTGGAGCTCCAGCTGGAGACGAAGGGACCGGAGCACTGTGCGGAGGTCGGTGCGGCGTTGGAGGAGGCGGGGTACCGGGTCATCGGCTGAGGCCGAGCCGCCCCCGGCACTGCCCGGGGCACCGTTGACGGCACCACTGACGGCGCCACTTACGACAGTCTTACGGCAGGGCTTGTGTATCGCGATGTATCGCGTTACTTTGTGGCCCGCGCCGCTATTTCGGCTGCGTCGGTCGTCGGCAATACCTAAGCTTGCGCAGCAATCGCCTGAAGTAAGCGGTCCATAAGTCATGACCTCATCCTCTGCCACTGGGAGTACCCACATGCCAGGCGCCATTTACGCCGAAGGTCTGGTGAAGACCTTCGGCGAGGTAAGGGCTCTGGACGGAGTTGATCTCGACGTTCCCGAGGGCACCGTCCTCGGGCTCCTCGGTCCGAACGGCGCGGGCAAGACCACCGCCGTGCGCGTCCTGACCACCCTGCTCCAGCCCGACAGCGGCAAGGCGGTCGTGGCGGGCATCGACGTCCTCAAGAATCCCAACGAAGTCCGGCGGTCGATCGGGCTCTCCGGCCAGTTCGCCGCCGTCGACGAGTATCTGACCGGCCGCGAGAACCTGCAGATGGTCGGCCGGCTGTACCAGATGAACGCGAAGGCGTCGAAGATCCGGGCCGGCGAGCTGCTGGAGCGGTTCAACCTCGCCGACGCGGCCGACCGCCCGGCCAAGACCTACTCCGGCGGTATGCGCCGCCGTCTCGACCTCGCGGCCGCGCTGGTCGTCTCCCCGCCCGTGATGTTCATGGACGAGCCGACGACCGGTCTCGACCCGCGAAACCGTCAGGCGCTGTGGGAGGTCATCAAGGAGCTCGTCGGCGGCGGTACGACCCTGCTCCTGACCACCCAGTACCTGGAGGAGGCCGACCACCTCGCCGACGCGATCTGCGTCATCGACCACGGCAAGGTCATCGCCCGTGGCACCTCGGACGAGCTCAAGGCCCGTACCGGCGGCGAGCGCGTCGAGGTCGTCGTCCACCGGCCCGAGGAGATCGCCCCGGCCCGTGACGTCCTTCTGCGCTTCGGCATGGACGGCGCCGAGGCCGCCGACGTCGCCGTGGACGAGCACACCCGCAGGCTCACCGTCCCGGTCGCGGGAGGCGCCAAGCTGCTCGCCGAGGTCATCCGCGAGCTGGACACCATCGGCATCGAGATCGACGACATCGGTCTTCGCCGACCGACCCTCGACGACGTCTTCATCTCCCTGACCGGCCACCACGCCGAGGCGGCCGCGGAGGACAACGGCGAGGTGCCGGCCGCCCGGCAGTCGAAAGAGCGCAAGGACCGCAAGGACCGCAAGGCCGGAAAGGAGGCCGTGAAGTGACCACCGTCCAGGAAGCGGCGGACCGCGTCGCGGCCCCCCGTCCGCGCGGCGGCATCGCACAGTCGGTGAGCGACTCGCTCGTCGTCGCCAAGCGCAATCTGATCCGTATGACGCGGATCCCGGAGATGATCATCTTCGGCATGATCCAGCCGATCATGTTCGTGGTGCTGTTCACGTACGTCTTCGGCGGCTCCATCCAGGTCGGCGGGTCCACCTCGACGCAGGCCTACCGTGAGTTCCTGATGGCGGGCATCTTCGCCCAGACCGTGACCTTCGCCACGGCGGGTGCAGGCGCGGGCATCGCCGACGACATGCACAAGGGCCTCATCGACCGCTTCCGGTCGCTGCCCATGGCGCGCGGAGCGGTCCTCACCGGCCGCACGCTCGCCGACCTGGTGCAGACGGCGCTCACGCTCGTCGTTCTCGCCGTCGTGGCGCTGATCGTCGGCTGGCGCGTCCACGAGAACATCGGCAAGGTGCTGCTCGGCTTCATGCTGCTGCTCCTGCTCGGGTACGCGTTCTCCTGGATCGGCGCGCTGATCGGCCTCTCGGTGCGTACGCCCGAGGCGGCCACCTCCGGCGGACTGATCTGGCTGTTCCCGCTGACGTTCATCTCGAACGCCTTCGTGGACGCCAACCAGATGCCGACGTTCCTGCGGACGATCGCCGAGTGGAACCCCTTCAGCGCGACCGTGCAGGCGTGCCGTGAGCTGTTCGGCAATCTGCCGCCCGGCTTCAAGGCGCCCGAGGCATGGCCCATGCAGCACCCGATCCTGGCCTCGGTGCTCTGGTCGGTGCTGATCCTGCTCGTCTTCCGCACCCTGGCGGTCCGCAAGTACCGCTCGGCGACGGTCTGAGCCCGCGCTCGCACCAAGCGTTCGCACACACGCGCTCGCACCAGGCGCTCACACAGACGGAAGGTCCCCGGCACCACACGGTGCCGGGGACCTTCCGTATACGGCCTGCTGACGGGGACGGGCGGCTCAGCCCTGGTACGGCTTGGCCTCGACGATCCTGACCATGGCGGTCTTGCCGTTGGGCAGCTCGTACTCCGCGTCCTCGCCGATCTTCTTGCCGTTGACGCCCGCGCCGAGCGGGGACTGGGGCGAGTACGTCGAGATGTCGCCCGACGCGTACTCGCGGGAGGCGAGCAGGAAGGTCTCGGTGTCGCTCTCGTCACCGTCGAAGGCGACGGTCACGACCATGCCGGGGGCCACCGTGCCGTTGTCCGCCGGGGCCTCACCGACCTTCGCCTTCTCCAGGAGCTGGGTCAGCTGGCGCACACGGAGCTCCTGCTTGCCCTGCTCCTCCTTGGCCGCGTGGTACCCGCCGTTCTCCCGCAGGTCGCCCTCCTCACGGGCCGCCTCGATCTTCTTCGCGATCTCGACGCGCGCGGGACCAGACAGGTACTCCAGCTCGGCCTTGAGCTGGTTGTACGCCTCCTGGGTGAGCCAGGTGACGTTCTCACTGGTCTGGGTCACAGGTGCTCCTCGTAGGTACTGGGGATACAAAGCATCGCCCTACCCAGAAGGATGTGCCTTCACGAGTGGGCGAAACCACGAGCCTAACAATTGGCGAAGGAAAGGGGGAGGACCAAAAGCCATCAAAAATCTGTCAACGCAGGTCAGCGCCGACGCGGCGGGGAAAACGTCAGCCCTTCGGCCCGTCGTCCGCGACACAGCCCGCCAGCTCGGCACTGGTCGCCCTCGCCGTCGTACGCACGGTGACGACCTCGTCGATCCGGCTCTCACGGGCATCGAAGCGGACGTCGCGCCGGCCGACCTCGCTGCCGTCCTCCGCGCGCGAACGCAGGGTGCAGGAGCCCCGGGCGTCCGCGTCCTTGCGGACCTCGAGATGGACCTGGACCTGGTCGTCCGCGGTGACGTCGAACTTGATGATCTCGGCGCTGATCCGCTGGCCGCTCACGTAGTCGTAGCCGAACCAGCCGATCATGGCGATCAGGCCCGCACCCAGCACCGCGCCCACGATCTTGAGCTTGCGGTCGGCGCGCTCGTCCGCCGAGCGGCCGTAGCGGCCCTCGGGAAGCTCTTCGCGCACCGCGCTCATGATCGTCCTCTCACAGTCGGAGACGCCGGAATTTTCGGCCCGCCGATTCCGTCACTATAGAAGCCGCCGGATGCCCTACACCGCTGAGGGCCCGATGCCCTACATCACTGAGGATCGAGTCTTGACTGAGCAGCTGCGACTGATGGCCGTTCACGCCCACCCCGACGACGAGTCGAGCAAGGGCGCGGCCACGATGGCGAAGTACGTGTCCGAGGGGGTGGACGTGCTGGTCGTGACCTGCACGGGAGGCGAGCGCGGCTCCATCCTCAACCCCAAGCTCCAGGGCGACAAATACATCGAGGAGAACATCCACGAGGTCCGCCGCAAGGAGATGGACGAGGCCCGGGAGATCCTCGGCGTGAAGCAGGAATGGCTCGGCTTCGTCGACTCCGGCCTGCCGGAGGGCGACCCGTTGCCCCCGCTCCCCGAGGGCTGCTTCGCCCTGGAGGACGTCGACAAGGCGGCGGGCGAGCTGGTGCGGAAGATCCGCTCCTTCCGCCCGCAGGTCATCACGACGTACGACGAGAACGGCGGGTATCCGCACCCGGACCACATCATGACCCACAAGATCACGATGGTGGCCTTCGACGGTGCGGCCGACACCGAGAAGTACCCCGAGTCCGAGTACGGACCGGCCTGGCAGTCGCAGAAGCTCTACTACAACCAGGGCTTCAACCGGCCGCGTACGGTCGCCCTCCACGAGGCGCTGCTCGCGCGCGGCCTGGAGTCCCCCTACGGCGAGTGGCTGGAGCGCTGGAAGGAGTTCCAGCGCGCCGAGCGGACCCTCACGACGTATGTGCCGTGCGCCGACTTCTTCGAGACCCGCGACAAGGCGCTGATCGCGCACGCGACGCAGATCGACCCGGACGGCGGCTGGTTCCGCGTGCCGATGGACATCCAGCGGGAGGTCTGGCCGACGGAGGAGTACGAGCTGGCCAAGTCCCTCGTCGACACCTCCCTGCCGGAGGACGACCTCTTCGCCGGTGTGCGGAGCGTCGTCACCGTCTGACCGGCCCCGTTCGCGCTGTTCTCCCGGCCCCGGGTGGGCCGGGAGAACGCGTTCGGAGCGCCCGGGTATGGTCGGTACATCCACACAAGGAGCGATCGATGAGCAGCACTGCCCTGGCGATGACGCATCTCGTCCCTCTCGCCAAGGAGCTCGACGAGAACAAGGTGACGCCCGGCGTCCTCGGGTTCGTCGTCTTCGCGGTGATGGCGGCCGGGGTCTGGCTGCTGATGAAGTCGATGAACCGGCACATGGGCCGCGTGAACTTCGATGAGTCGCCGGCGGCGACGGGCACGAAGGGCTCCGCGGGCGCGGAGGCGTCGGGGCCGACGAAGGGCGCCTAGCCCTTCGGCCCGCCCCACCCGCGAGGGCGGGACGCACCCGCGCGTCGGGCCTGCCCGTACCCGACAGGGACTGCACCGGGCCGCGATGGTGCGGGCCAAGGCCTGTACCGATCACGCCGCTCCTGGACGGCGGGTGTACCGACCGCCGCCCAGCGCCTCACGGGTCCGTCCGTACCGACCACGGCCCGTACCCGGCCGCCGTGTTCGCCCGGTGTCAGGTCACCGGGACGCCCATCACCTCGCGGGCGTGGCGGCCCGGGGTCATGCCGAGCTGCCAGGCCTGCCAGCCGTCCTCCAGGCGTACCCCGCGCTCCAGGACCAGGGCGAAGGCCTCCGCGCAGTCCTCCAGCTTTCCGTCGCGGGCCGGGTGGGGGCGGCCGCGCAGGCCGGTCAGTTCCTCCTGGGCGACGACCGTGCCGATGTCCACACCTCCCGGCGAGGCGTACGGCAGCAGCGTGCAGCGCAGGAAACCGGCCCAGTCGGCGCCGCGGCGGTCGCCGTACGAGGCGAACAGCGCGGCTGCCTCGTCACACAGGCCCAGTGCCTGGGCGGGGCGGTTGTTGCCGGCGTCGACGACGGCGAGTTCCAGGCAGGTCCAGGCCTCGCCGTGGGCCACGCCGATGCGCTGGAAGTCGGCGCGGGCGTCGACGAGGAGCTGACGGGCGAAGCCGGAGTTGCGGAGGTTGCCGGTCTGGGCCGCACGCTGGTCGCGGGTGGCGCGACCCGAGTGGTGGCGGGCGCAGGCCAGCCCGTACACGTCCCGCATCCGGGAGAACATCGTGCGGGCCCGCTCCAGTTCACGCACCGCCTGGTCGCGGTCGCCCTGCTCCTCCAGCGCCTGCCCCAGGTAGTACAGGGTCCACGCCTCGCCGCGCGCGTCCTCGTTGTCGCGGTGCCGGGACAGGGCCTGGCGCAGCTCGTCGACCGCGGGTGACGGGTCGCCGTCCACCAGCCGGGCCCGGGCCAGCTGGGTCAGCGCCCACGCCTCGCCGCGCTCGTCCTGGGTGCGGCCGTACAGGTCGAGCGCCTCGCGCAGCGCCGACTCGGCGTCCGGCACCTGGCCCAGGCGCAGGTACACCTGGCCGAACTGGAAGCGGGACCACGCTTCACCGTGCAGCGACTCGCTGTCCTGGTGGAGCCGGACCGCGGTCGTCAGCAGGGTCATGGCCTCGGCGATGTTCGCCCGGTCCCGCTCCACCGCGGCGAGCGCGTGCAGGGTCCAGGCCCGGTCGGCGGCCAGCTCCTCGGACGACTGCAGCTCGATCGCCTCGCGCAGCTTCGCCGACGCCTCCGCGAGATTGCCCTGGTGGTGCAGCGTGATGCCGAGCGAGCACAGCGCACGGGCGGCACCCGCGTCGTGCTGTGCCTCGCGGTAGAGGTCCACCACGGACGACAGGGTGGTCCGCGCCTTGTCCAGCTCACCGAGCTGGCGGGCGGCGATACCGGTGCGCCACTGGACTGAGCGGACCAGCAGGCCCTGGTCGACGGCCTGCGTCAGCTCGTTGATCTCGCCGAGCCGGTAGAGGTCACCGCGCAGCAGACAGTAGTCGCACAGCGCGCCCAGCAGATTCAGCACGGCCTGCTGGTCGACGCCCTCCGCGTGCCGCAGCGCCGCCGTGATGAAGCTCGACTCGTCGTCCAGCCAGCGCAGCGCCGCGTCCAGCGAGGTGAAGCCATGACCTCCGGCCGGGCTCTTCACGAACGTGTCCGCGCGCGTCGACGTCTTCCCGTCGACCAGCCGGATCACCGAGTCGGCCAGCTCCGCGTACCCGATGATCAGCCGCTCCTGCGCGGCCGTACGCTCCGACGGCTCCTCCTCGTCCAGCAGCCGCGCCAGGGCGAAGGCCCGTACGGCGTCGTGCAACCGGTAACGCTCTCCACGCACATGGACCAGCAGCCCCGCCCGGGACAGTTCCAGCAGCAGCCGCAGGGCCTCCGTCTCGTCGGTGGCCAGCAGCGCAGAGGCCGCCGCCGCGCCGAGCGATGCCCGCCCCGCGAGCGCCAGCCGGCGCAGCAGCCTGCGGGCCTGCTCGGGCTGGTCCGTGTAGCGCAGCCAGAGCACCCGCTCGACCGGCGCCACCGGACCGTACGCGCCGAGGTCCGCGGCCAGGCCCTGAGGGGTCCGGGCGCCGAGCGAGGAGCCCGCGATCCGCAGTGCCAGCGGCAGCCCGCCGCACAGGTCGCGCACGTCGTCCATCGACCGGGAGTCGTACGGACCCTCCAGAGGCTCCTGCGCGGCCGCCGCGAGCAGCTCCTCCGCGCCCGCCCCGTCCAGGGCGTCCACCGGCAGCTGGTGCACCCACGCCGGAACGTCGTCCGGCAGCGTGAGCGGCTCGCGCGCGGTCACCAGCACCAGACTGTCCGAGCGCTCCGGAATCAGCGTCCGCACCTGCTCGGGGTCGCTCGCGTCGTCCAGGACGACCGTGACGGGCAGCCCGGTCAGATACTGGTGGTACAGCTCGCCGAGCCGCCGCACCTGCTGCTCCGCCGACGACCGCTCGCGGAACAGCAGCTGCTCACGGGGTGCGCCGAGCCGGTTCAGCAGATGCAGCAGCGCGTCCCGGGTGGGCAGCGGCTGCTCGTCCGCCGAGCCGCCGCGCAGATCCACCAGGCACGCGCCCCGGAACTGGTCCTTCAGATGATGCGCGGCCCGCACCGCGAGCGTCGTACGCCCCGACCCGGGCGCGCCGTGCAGCACCACCACCGTCGGCCTGGTCTCCGTCGAGGCCCGCGCCGCGTGCACCCACTGCGCGATCTGCGTCATCGCCTCCCGGCGGCCCGCGAACGGCCCCGCGGGCTCCGGCAGATGACCGAACGACTGCTCCAGCACACTGCGTCTGCGCGCCGCCTGACTGCGGTCCGCCCCGCGCAGCGGCGGCCCCGACGGGGACTTCTTCACCGGGCGCGCCGTGGAGGCCGTCAGCATCCGCTGCTGGTCCAGGAACGGCCGGATGCCCCGTACCTCCACCGCCGTCAGCCACTGCAGCCGCAGTTGCTCGGGCCCGCCCGGCTGACCGAGCGCCCCGGCCCTGCGGTGTGCCGCCGGCCAGTGCGCCGCGGTCACCTTGAGCACGGTCGCGGCGGCCCCGGCCACGGCGACCACCGCACCGGCGCCGAGCGCCGTGCCGGTCGCCGTGCCCAGCGCCATGTCCGCACCGATCGCCGCCGTCGCCGCAACGGCCGCGACGAGCATCGGAGTCCACATGTCCTGCCGGCTGAACCGCTGGGCCAGTGACAGCCGTCCGGCCTCGTGCTCCTCCAGGGCGTGGAGGTAGGTGGTGTACTCCTCGTCCGCACTCGCCGCCAGCGTCTCCAGCGCCGCCCGCCCGCGCGCCAGCAGCGCCGCGGAGTCACTGCGCCCTCCGGAGCGGCGCACCTCCTCCTCGACGGCACGTACCAACAGCCGCTCGGCTTCCGCCCGATGGCTGTCCCGCATGTGGTCCCCCTCCGAGAGCTTCCGCTTCCGTGTCGGCGTCAAGTGTCCTGCGAGACGCGCGTGGACGCGAGGGAGTCCGGCGATCAAGCCCGTCCGGTATCGGAGGTGGGACGGCACCGGAGGAGGGGCCCGCTCGCAGCATCACCCGAAAAGAGGACGTTTGTCGGGAATGGCGGCGGGCAGCCGGTCGATAGCGGAGACAACGACAGGGAAGGGAGGTGCCACTGCGACTCGCCGAAGTTCCCGTCGACGACTGGGAGGAGAGGGCCTGGACCGTCATCTGCGGGGCGGCGGAGGGTGGTTGTTCCCGAATCGCCTGCTACGCCTCTTCCTGCCGGAACGCCACCCGGAAGCCGCCCGTCCCCCGATCGCCGGACGATGAGGGAGGTGACGATGCGCTGAACCGGTGACTGCCTGAAGTCCGGGAGCGGGGGGAGACCGAGTCTCTCCCCGCTCCGCCGTGCGGTGACCGTGTCGCCGAAGACCTGCCCGCCGCCGGCCCGCGGACCGTCGCCACGGCCGCCGCCCGCGGGTGTGCGCGCGGCTTACGGGGCCGGGTGCGCGAGGATGGGGGCATGCCGAACCGCCTGGCCCAAGAGACGTCCCCCTATCTCCTCCAGCACGCCGACAATCCCGTCGCCTGGTGGCCCTGGTCCGCCGAGGCGTTCGAGGAGGCGCGCAAGCGCGAGGTGCCCGTGCTGCTCAGCGTCGGGTACAGCAGCTGCCACTGGTGCCATGTGATGGCGCACGAGTCCTTCGAGGACGACGACACCGCCGCGTATCTGAACGAGCACTTCGTCAACGTCAAGGTCGACCGTGAAGAGCGCCCCGACGTGGACGCCGTCTACATGGAGGCCGTGCAGGCCGCCACCGGGCAGGGCGGCTGGCCCATGACCGTGTTCCTGACGCCGGACGCCGAGCCGTTCTACTTCGGTACGTACTTCCCGCCGGCCCCGCGGCACGGCATGCCCTCGTTCCGGCAGGTGCTGGAGGGCGTCACCGCTGCCTGGAGCGGGCGGCGGGACGAGGTCGCCGAGGTCGCGGGGAACATCGTCCGGGATCTGGCGGGGCGGTCGCTTGCCGTCGGGGGGCAGGGGCAGCCGGGCGAGGAGGAGCTCGCGCAGGCGCTGCTGGGGCTGACCCGGGAGTACGACGCGCGGCACGGCGGGTTCGGCGGGGCGCCGAAGTTCCCGCCGTCGATGGTCGTCGAGTTCCTGCTGCGGCACCACGCGCGCACCGGGGCCGAAGGGGCGCTGCAGATGGCCGCCGACACCTGTGAGGCGATGGCCAGGGGCGGGATCTACGACCAGCTCGGCGGCGGTTTCGCGCGGTACTCGGTGGACCGTGAGTGGGTGGTGCCGCACTTCGAGAAGATGCTGTACGACAACGCGCTGCTGTGCCGGGTGTACGCGCATGTGTGGCGGGTGACCGGCAGCGATCTGGCCCGGCGGGTCGCCCTGGAGACCGCGGACTTCATGGTGCGGGAACTGCGCACGCCGGAGGGCGGGTTCGCCTCCGCGCTGGACGCGGACAGTGACGACGGCGCGGGGAAGCACGTGGAGGGCGCGTACTACGTGTGGACGCCGGCCCAGCTCACCGACGTGCTGGGCGAAGCGGACGCGGAGTTCGCCGCGCGGTACTTCGGGGTGACCGAGGAGGGCACCTTCGAGGAGGGGGCCTCCGTGCTCCAACTGCCGCAGGACGCTGGAGTGGTGGACGCGGCCCGGGTCGCGTCCGTACGGGAGCGGCTGCTCGCCGCGCGGGAGCAGCGGCCGCGGCCGGGCCGGGACGACAAGATCGTCGCGGCGTGGAACGGGCTGGCGGTCGCGGCGCTCGCCGAGGTGGGCGGGTACTTCGACCGGCCGGATCTGGTCGAGCGGGCCACGGAGGCCGCCGATCTGCTCGTACGGCTGCACATGGACGCGGGTGCCCGGCTGGCCCGCACCTCCAAGGACGGGCACACGGGCGCGAACGCCGGGGTGCTGGAGGACTACGCGAACGTCGCGGAGGGGTTCCTCGCGCTGGCGGCCGTCAGCGGCGAGGGCGCGTGGCTGGAGTTCGCCGGCTTCCTGCTGGACATCGTGCTGGATCAGTTCACCGGTCCCGAGGGGCAGTTGTACGACACCGCCCATGACGCCGAGCAGCTGATCAGGCGCCCGCAGGACCCGACCGACAACGCCGCGCCCTCCGGCTGGACGGCCGCAGCCGGCGCGCTGCTCTCGTATGCCGCGCACACCGGTTCCGAGGCCCATCGCACGGCCGCCGAGGGGGCGCTGGGTGTGGTGAAGGCGCTCGGCCCGCGTGCGCCGCGGTTCATCGGGTGGGGGCTGGCCGTGGCCGAGGCGCTGCTCGACGGTCCCCGGGAGGTGGCCGTGGTCGGGGCACCGGACGATCCGGAGGCGCGGAAGCTGCACCGGGCCGCGCTGCTGGGGGCGGCGCCCGGGGCCGTGGTCGCCGCGGGGGAGCCGGACGGTGGTGAGTTTCCGCTGCTCGTGGATCGTCCGCTGGTGGACGGGCGGCCCGCGGCGTACGTCTGCCGGCACTTCGTCTGTGCCGCGCCCGTCACCGAGGTGGAGGCGCTGCGGCGGGAGCTGACGCCGGGGCGGTGAGGAAAGCCGGGGTGAGGAAAGCCGGGCCCCGGCGGGGCCTCGTCAGAGGCCGGGTCGGCCCTCGAGCGTGTCGAGGGTGCGGTTGACGAGCGCGACCAGATCGTCCCGCTGGTCGCGCTCGGCCCAGTAGAGCAGCGCCTCACGCAGCGCGCCCATGACCGAGGCGGCGAAGACCCGCGCCTCCAGGTCGCCGGGGTCGCGTCCGGCGCGGTCGGCGAGCGGTCGGGCGAGCGACTGCGAGGTCTCGGCCATGGACTCGGTCATCCGCGCCCGGAGGGCGGGGACTTCGGCCATGAGCTTCGTGCGCAGGCGCATCTCCTGCGGCTCGTTCTCGAGCATCCGGGAGACGGCGGCCGTGAGGATGACGCGCAGGGAGTCCAGCGGCGGCTCGTCGACGGGCCTGGTCCGCAGCGCCCGCTCGACGGCCTCGTCGTACTCGTCGGCCAGGACGATGTCTTCCTTGGTGGGGAAGTAGCGGAAGACGGTGGAGGGGGAGACCTCCGCCGCCGCGGCGATCTGCTCGACGGTGGTCGCCTCGTAGCCCTGCTCGGTGGTCAGCCGGTACATGGCGCGGCGGATCGCTGTGCGTGTCTTGAGCTTCTTGCGCTCGCGCAGGCCCAGCGGGGGCCTGTGCTCGTCGAGCGGGGTGTGTGCGGCGGCCATGCGGCTCATTGTCGCCCGGATCGAGGCAGCCGTACGCCGCCTGGTGAGAGTGCGTCTCAAGTGACAGTGACTCTCGAAAGCTGGTGAGTGTCAATCCGAGGTGGTCTCGCCGCGCGGCCCGCGCTCGCCGCGGCCCGGCAGCGAGAAGGCCCGTGGCGGCTGCCACGGGCCTTCTCGCAGGGGTGCGCGTCAGGCGTGCTGGTACGCGACGAGAGAGATCCCGACGTAGTGGACGACGAAGGCCGCCAGCGTGAAGGAGTGGAAGACCTCGTGGAAGCCGAACCAGCGCGGTGACGGGTTCGGCCGCTTCATCCCGTAGATCACACCGCCCGCGCTGTAGAGCAGTCCGCCGATGATCACCAGCACGAGCACCGCGATCCCGCCGGTGCGCATGAAGTCGGGCAGGAAGAAGACCGCCGCCCAGCCCATCGCGATGTAGCACGGGGTGTAGAGCCAGCGCGGAGCGCCGACCCAGAACACCCGGAACGCTATTCCCGCAACCGCTGCCGCCCAGACCGCCCACAACAGCACCCGCCCGGTGGAGTCCGGGAGGAGCAGCAGGGTCAGCGGGGTATACGTACCGGCGATGATCAGGAAGATGTTCGCGTGATCGAGCCGACGGAGCACGGCTGTTGCGCGGGGGCCCCAGTCGCCCCGGTGGTAGAGCGCGCTCACGCCGAAGAGCAGGCAGGCGGTGAGTACGTAGATGCCGCACGCGATCCGGCCGCGCGTCGAGTCCGCGAGTGCCGTCAGCACGATTCCCGCGACGAGTACGGCGGGAAACATTCCCGCGTGCAGCCACCCGCGCAACCGCGGCTTCACCGGCGGTGGGTCGATCTCGGTCACGTCGGGCGAAGGTGCAGTCATGGCGGCATGCTACCTACGCGACCGTAGGTCGGGGTCCTGAGTGGCCATGCTCACGTGAGGGATCCTCTGGACATATGGGCGGAGTGCACGGATGATCAGATGAGTGCGGTCGGCACCGGATGAGCGCCAATGAGTTCGAAGCTGTGAAGCATCCGGGTCGCAGCCCCCACGGGGCAACCAATTCCAAACCCCTCATTTAGGAGCAATCGTGGCGCGCGATATCGCGGCTCCCAGCACCGTCCCGACCAATCACCAGGAACTGATCGCCTGGGTCGACGAGATCGCAGCTCTGACGCAGCCGGACAGAGTGGTCTGGTGCGACGGGTCCGAGGCCGAGTACGAGCGCCTGTGCGACGAGCTCGTCGCCAAGGGCACGTTCAGGAAGCTGGACCCGATCAAGCGCCCGAACTCGTACTACGCCGCGTCCGACCCGACCGATGTCGCACGGGTCGAGGACCGCACCTTCATCTGCTCCGAGAAGGAGGAGGACGCCGGCCCGACGAACCACTGGAAGGCCCCCGCCGAGATGCGGGAGATCTTCTCCGGTGAGAAGGGAGTCTTCCGCGGCTCGATGAAGGGCCGGACGATGTACGTCGTCCCGTTCTGCATGGGCCCGCTCGGCTCGGACCTCTCCGCGATCGGCGTCGAGATCACCGACTCCGCCTACGTCGCGGTCTCCATGCGGACGATGACCCGCATGGGACAGCCCGTCCTCGACGAGCTGGGCAGCGACGGCTTCTTCGTGAAGGCCGTCCACACCCTGGGTGCGCCGCTGGAGGCCGGCCAGGAGGACGTGCCGTGGCCGTGCAACAGCACCAAGTACATCTCGCACTTCCCGGAGTCCCGCGAGATCTGGTCGTACGGCTCCGGCTACGGCGGCAACGCCCTCCTCGGCAAGAAGTGCTACGCCCTGCGCATCGCCTCCGTCATGGCCCGCGACGAGGGCTGGCTCGCCGAGCACATGCTCATCCTGAAGCTGACCCCGCCGCAGGGCGAGTCCAAGTACGTCGCCGCCGCCTTCCCCTCCGCCTGCGGCAAGACCAACCTCGCCATGCTGGAGCCCACCATCTCGGGCTGGACCGTCGAGACCATCGGCGACGACATCGCGTGGATGCGCTTCGGCGAGGACGGCCGGCTGTACGCGATCAACCCCGAGGCCGGTTTCTTCGGCGTCGCGCCCGGCACCGGTGAGCACACCAACGCCAACGCCATGAAGACCCTGTGGGGCAACGCGGTCTTCACCAACGTCGCCCTCACCGACGACAACGACATCTGGTGGGAGGGCATGACGGAGGAGACCCCCGCCCACCTGACCGACTGGAAGGGCAACGACTGGACCCCGGAGTCCGGCACCCCGGCGGCCCACCCGAACGCCCGCTTCACCGTCCCGGCCGCGCAGTGCCCGATCGCCGCGCCGGAGTGGGAGGACCCGAAGGGCGTGCCGATCTCGGCGATCCTCTTCGGCGGCCGCCGTGCCTCCGCCGTCCCGCTGGTCACCGAGTCCTTCACCTGGCAGCACGGTGTCTTCCTCGGCGCGAACGTCGCGTCCGAGAAGACCGCCGCCGCCGAGGGCAAGGTCGGCGAGCTGCGCCGCGACCCGTTCGCGATGCTGCCGTTCTGCGGCTACAACATGGGCGACTACATGGCCCACTGGATCAAGGTCGGCGCGAACGCGGACGCGGAGAAGCTGCCGAAGATCTACTACGTGAACTGGTTCCGCAAGAACGACGCGGGCAAGTTCGTGTGGCCGGGCTTCGGTGAGAACAGCCGTGTCCTGAAGTGGATCGTGGAGCGCCTGGAGGGCAAGGCCGAGGGCGTCGAGACCCCGATCGGCATCCTGCCGACGCGCGAGGCGCTCGACACCGACGGCCTGGAACTGGCCGACGAGGACCTGGACTTCCTGCTCAAGGTCGACGCGGACGTCTGGCGCGAGGAGGCCGCACTGGTCCCCGAGCACCTCAACACCTTCGGTGACCACACCCCGAAGGAGCTGTGGGACGAGTACCGCTCGCTGGTGGCCCGACTGGGCTGAGCCGCGCCCGGTTTCCCGGCCGGGGCCCGCACCGTACAACGGCGTACGGAGCGGGCCCCGGCGCCTTTTCGCGTTCGGTGCCTCACTCCGCGCGCGGTCAGCGTCCCCGGTCCTCCAGGTACCGCGTGTGGGTCTGCTGCCGGCGCGCCTCCGCCTCGCGCAGCGCCGAGGCGATCGCCTCCGCCTCCCCGTACAGCAGCCCCAGCTGCCGCTCCAGCTCACGCTCCGGCGGTGCCGCACCCGGGTTGAGGCGGGTCCACCAGCGGGTGCGGGTATAGGTGTCGACCGACTCGGGGATGTCCTGGCGGACCGTACGGGACAGCGCGTGCACCGCCTCCGGGTCCAGGGCCAGGGCCTGGGCGACCCACCCGGGTTCCAGCAGCGCCGCCAGCAGGGCGTCCAGCTCGGTGAGCCGGCCGGCCGCGGCGGGCGGCAGGTCGACCGCCGCCAGGTACTCCCGCAGCCGGCCGAAGTCGCCGCGGAGTTCGTCGAGCTGCTCGGCGGGCTCCGCGAAGCCGGGCGCTCTCGGCCGCTCGGGCGGCGCGATCAGCGCGCCCGCGGCGTACAGCCCGGCGACGACGACCGGCCAGTAGGCGCCCGCGACACCCGCGAACGTCAGCCCGAGGCCGGCCAGTCCGCAGACGCTGCCCGTCAGGTTCTTCCTGGATTCGAGGAAGCCGAGCACCCTGCCGGGCGCCCCGCTGTCACTGGTAGCCACGGATCTCCTCGAAAGCACCGTCCAGGGAACCCTTCTGCGCGTCGAACAGCCGCCCGCCCGTCAGTTCCGCGATCCGGGTCAGCTCCCCGCGGTCGGAGTCGCCGAAGAGAATCGGGAACACGGGCGTGTGCCGCTGCGCGGCCGGCAGCGCCCGGTAGTAGGACTCGAACATCCCGGCCGAGGCACCTGCCGTGTTCTCGCCGTCCGTCATCAGCACCACGGAGGTGAACGTGTCACCGGACGGCCCGCGGCCCAGATACGCGTACGCGTCCCGCAGACTGCTGAAGATCGCCGTGTCGCCGTCCGCCGTGAGTCCCTCCGCGTCCTTGCGGATCGCGTTGCGGCCCGTGTCCGGGTCCGCCGGGTCGAGCGTGTGCGTCAGCTGCGCCTTGACCTGCGAGCCGAACGGCATCAGCGTCACCTCCTCCCGGTTCCGGAAGTCCCCGGTCAGCTCCGCGAGCGCCTTCTTCAGCCCGTCGAGCCGGTCACCGGCCATGGACCCGGAGGTGTCGAGGACGTACACCGTGCGCGAGGGCCTGCGGAGCGTGTTCTCGTACGCATCCAGGAGCCCGTCCGCGACGGACCGGCTGCCGGGGAAGGGGAGTTCGCGCCGCTGGTCGGTGGCGAGGCCGGCCGCCGGCCGTACGGACGGGACGACCGGCCGCCGGAACGTCTTCTCGGTGATGGCCCGCTGTGCCTGCGGCCCGCGCAGGTACTCGGTCAGCCTCCGGCCCGACTCGCGGGCCTCGCGCGGCGCGGAGGTGAGCAGCGTCAAGGGATAGTCCGCCGTCACCACCCCGTCCTTGGGCCGGATCACGGTCAGCCCGGTGGACATCAGCACCGACTCGTAGTTGACGATCGCGTCGACCGTCCCGCGCCGCTTGTAGGCGGAGGCCAGCCAGCCGGAGGAACCGGAGGTCAGCTTCTGCCCGGCGAAGAACTGCTTGAGCCTCGGCGTCGCCTCGGCGACGTCGGCGTCGGTGAGCGCGGACTGGGCTCCGGACAGTCCCGAGGCCACCGAGACCAGCGCGGAGAAGCCCGAGTTGGACCGCTCCGGGTCGGTCATGCCGTACGTCAGTCTCCCGTCGGCGACGGCCCGGTGCAGCTGGGACCAGGTGACGGAGTCCGGCTGCCAGCCGAGCCGGCGGACCGTCTGCGGCTTCACGCCGATCGCGACCGGCGACGTCATGATGGGCGTCTCGCTGCTGATCCGTCCCGCGCTCCCGGGCCGCAGCCGCAGATAGTCGTTGGACGAGAGCCACACGGCGTCGTAACGCCCGTCCGCACGGCCCGACATGATCTGCTCGACGGCGTCCAGCGTCCCGGTCCAGGTGGGGCGCACGGTCACCCCGGTCTTCGCCGCGGCGGCGTCGAGCACGGGCTTCATGTCGCTCAGCTCGCTGCTCGCGAGCACCCGGAGCGTGCCGGTGCGGTACGCGTCGTCCGGGCCCCCGGCGGGCTTCGCGCCCGGTTCGGTGCACCCGGCGGCGCCGGCCACGAGCAGGGCGGCGAGCGCGGCCCCGAGCACCGTGCGCGGTCTCATGCCTGCCCGCCTTCCAGCGCGTTCGCCGAGCGCGTGCGCGCCAGGTGCGTGCTCGCCGCCTGGAGTTCCGTCGTCAGGGACTCCACCGTCGCCGCCATCGACTCGGTCGCCTGGACCTTGTACGTGTCGATCGCGTCCAGCGTCCGGTAGATCTGCTGGAAGGCGGCCCGGAGGGTCTCGGCGCCGACCGCCGGGTCCGCGGCGATGCGCTGGATCTCGCCGCTCTGGGTGGCGAGCATCTCGGCGTTGCCGCGGATCAGGTCCTCCGTGGTCGCGCGCAGCGTGTTGACCTGCTCGGTCACCTTGCGCTGGTTCTCCAGCGCGGAGGACAGCATCACCGCGATCCGCAGCGCGGACACGGTCGTCGTCGCGGCCCGGTCGACGCCCTTGATGAGTTCCTCGTTGTTGCGGCGGACCACGTCCATCGCGAGGTAGCCCTGTGCGCACACCGCGAGCTGGGTGAGCAGGTCCTGGTGCTTCTGCCGGACGGGGAAGAGGACGTCGGCGCGCAGCGCGTCCGCCTGGGCCGGGTCGGCGGTGGCGCCGATGCGCTGCTCGACGGCCGCGTCGAGGGCCTCGGTGAGGACCGCGTACTCCTGGAGCTTGCCCATCGTCTCCCAGAGCCGGGTGCGTTCGGTGTACAGGGCCGCGTTGTCGCGGCGCAGTTCGTCCTGGCCGCCGCGCAGGGCGCCCACGATCCTGTTCAGCGTGGCCTGCGAGGAGGCGTACTTGGCGACGTGGTCGCGGAACCTGTTCCCGCCGGGCAGCCGGGACAGGAACTTCCGCGCTCCCTTGCCCGGCGTGTCGCGCGGGTCCAGGTCCTCCACGGTCCGCCGCAGTTCGACGAGCGACGAGGCGACCCGTGCCTGGGCGTCCTGGCCGCCGGCGGCGTCGGTGAGCGAGCGGACCGTGCGGTCGAGCATGCGGTTGGACTGCTGGGCCGCGCCGCGGATCTCCCCGGCGCCGAGCCCCGCGATCTCGCCGATGCGGTGCGCGAACTCGGGGGAGCGGGCGTCGAGCCCGGACAGCGACCCCACGTACTCGCCCGCGCGGCGGGTCATCTCCTCCCGTACGGAGTCGTCGAGAGGCACGAGCCCCGCCGCCTGCTCGCTGCGCACCGGCGCCACGGGCTCCGGCGGGGTCAGGACCAGCGCGTCACCGCTGTTGCTGTTGTCGGTCATCTGTGAGTCCCCCTACGACCGGGCCCGCTGCGCCATCGCGTGCAGCACCGCGGAGGTGGGCACGGGCGCCTGGCGGACCCCTGTCAGCTTCTGGTTGAGGTACGCGGTGTGCGGCGCGGTGGCCGAGACGAACTCGGCCGCGGCGCCCTGCGGACGGAAGCCGTGGCGTACCGCCAGCTCCCGCAGCCGCCTGTCGGTGCCGAGCACTTCGCCCAGCCGTCGTCCCTCCGTGGTGAGGGGTACGAGCGTGTGGTCGCTGGAGACGGTGGTGTCCGGGTACAGCACCACCAGGTCCCCGACGTCCTGCCGCTGCAGCAGCAGCGAGGCGACCTGCGACTCGTAGACGAGCACCAGAGGGTTGCCCACTCCGCTGATGAAGTCGCGGAAGGGTGCGTCGGAGTTGGTCTGCTGGGCGCCCTGCACGGCGATGAGCTTCTTCATCAGCGGCGCGGTGCGCGTGACGGCGGCCCCGTCGGTGGCGACCTTTCCGCCGTCGGCCACGTACGAGGCCGCGGCCAGATACAGCGCGCCCGAGCTGGACGCGACCGGATCGGTGCTGGTGATGAACACCGTCCCGCCCAGCTCGGCGTGAGCCGCGGCCCCCTTGAGCTGCTGCCAGGTCCGGCCGGCCTTCGCCGCGTCCAGATACGGGCCCATGCGCAGGGTCCCGGAGGACTTCCCGCCGAGGGTGGCCAGTCCGTTGCCGGCGAGCACCTCGGCGGCGCCCCGGTGCGCGACCACGACGAGCGGCGAGTAGAAGGGCCGCGGCGGCGTGCCCTGGATGGTCGACTTCTTCCGCAGCGCGTCGGCGGGTGCCTTGGCGGAGGGGAAGGCGAAGTCGTAGTCGGCCAGCGGAAGGTGCTCCATGTCCCAGGAGCCGGACGTTTCCGTCTTCACGGTGAGGCCCTTGGCAGCCAGGGCCTTCACCACCTCGGGATCGGCGAAGAACTCCGCCTTCTCCGATCCGATCACTCCTCGCACGGTCTTCGTTGCCGTGCCCGGGTCCTGACTGTCTCGGCCTGCGACGACGGCGACTGCCACACCGCCGATCAGCAGCACCGCCAGGACGATTCCCACGATGCGTCTCACGGCTGCAGCGTGCTCGCGGAACCCCACATTCCAGGCGGAGTTGGGTGTACGTGGAGTGAAGCGCCGGTCGCAGTACGCCGACGGGCCCGAGGTGTGCTCACGGGCCGGGGACCCCGGGACCGGTGCGTTCCGCAGGGCCGGGGGTTTCGGAAGGTGGCACCCGGGCCGCGCGCCTCCTCGGCACGCGGACCGGGGCCGGTCAGGAGGCGCCGACCAGCTGCGTGTCGCGCAGGGCGGCGGTGTGGGCGTCCATGCACTCGGCGGCGAGGATCGCGGCCGCGGTGTCGGCGCGCGAGGCGGCGACGACCAGGGCGCGTCCGGCGAGGGCGAGGGCACGGCGGTGCAGGGCGGCCGGGTCGGCGCCGCTCAGTCCTGCGTGGCGCACGGGCGGGGCACCGCGCAGCCGGGCGACCTGTTCGGCGATGCGGCAAGCCTGGGCGTCGAGGCCCAGCTCGTCCGTCGTGGCGAGCAGTGCGGCGAGATGGCCGGCGAGCTGGATGTCCAGCTCCTCCTCGCGGCTGCGGTGCGGGAAGTCGGTCTCGCATGCCGACGAGTGCACCGACTTGGAGCGGATCGGTTCGTACATGGGACGGCCTCCTGCAGTAGCTCTGCGGCCATCCTAGCTTAGATCCGGTCTAAAGTTGAGTGGAGTCCGAAAGTCCGGAGTCCGGGACCCCGTGGATCATGGCTGGCTGTAGCCGTCCAGGAAGTTCCCGATCCGTGTCACCGCGTCCGCCAGGTCCTTCGTGTTGGGCAGTGTGACGATCCGGAAGTGATCGGGCTCGTGCCAGTTGAAGCCCGTCCCGTGCACCACCATGATCTTCTCGGCCCGCAGCAGGTCCAGCACCATCTGCCGGTCGTCCTTGATCTTGTAGACGTCCGGGTCGAGGCGCGGGAAGAGGTACAGCGCCCCCTTCGGCTTCACGCACGTCACGCCCGGGATCTGCGTCAGCAGGTCGTACGCCGTGTCCCGCTGCTCCAGCAGCCGCCCGCCAGGCAGCACCAGGTCCTCGATCGACTGCCGCCCCTGGAGCGCGGCGGCCACCGCGTGCTGCGCCGGCATGTTCGCGCACAGCCGCATGTTCGCCAGGATCGTCAGGCCCTCGATGTACGAGGAGGCGTGCGCCTTCGGGCCGCAGACCGCGAGCCAGCCGCTGCGGTAGCCGGCCACCCGGTAGTTCTTCGACATCCCGTTGAACGTCAGCACCAGCAGGTCCGGCGCGATCGACGCGGTCGGGGTGTGCGTGGCGCCGTCGTAGAGGATCCTGTCGTAGATCTCGTCGGAGCAGACCACCAGACGGTGCCGGCGGGCGATCTCCGTGATGCCGCGCAGGACCTCTTCGTCGTAGACCGCGCCCGTCGGGTTGTTCGGGTTGATGATCACGATCGCCTTGGTCCGATCGGTGATCTTCCGCTCGATGTCCGCGAGGTCCGGCATCCAGTCGGACTGCTCGTCGCACCGGTAGTGCACGGCCGTCCCGCCGGAGAGCGACACGGACGCCGTCCAGAGCGGATAGTCCGGAGCCGGTACGAGCACCTCGTCACCGTCGTCGAGCAGCGCCTGCATCGACATCTGGATCAGCTCGGAGACGCCGTTGCCGAGGTAGATGTCCTCGACCGAGAGCGGAACGCCCTTGGTCTCGTAGTGGCTCATGATCGCGCGCCGTGCGCTCAGCAGGCCCTTCGCGTCCCCGTAGCCGTGCGCGTCGCCGACGTTGCGGAGGATGTCCTCGAGGATGGCCGGCGGGCACTCGAAGCCGAACGCGGCCGGGTTTCCGGTGTTCAGCTTGAGGATCCGATGACCGGCAGCCTCCAGCCGCATCGCCTCCTCGAGTACCGGGCCCCGGATCTCGTAACAGACGTTGGCGAGCTTCGTCGACTGGATCACCTGCATGACGTGAGCTTACGGGCCCACCGGAATGCGCGCTTCGTGTTTTGGGCCACGCCGGACCCCCACCGAATCGCTCAATCGTTCATACGTTCGGTTTCGTGGGTACTCTGAAGGCATGGCAGGCCATCTGCAGGGTTCGCTCTTCGACCAGACCGACGAGATCCGTCCCGGTCCGCTGACGGGCATCCGCCGCACCGTGCTCGGGCAGGGCGCCTGGCTCGACGTACTGCCCGGCTGGCTCAGCGGCGCCGACGCGCTGTTCGAGGAGCTGGCCGAAGGCGTTCCCTGGCGCGCCGAACGCCGCCGGATGTACGAGCGCGAGGTCGACGTGCCCCGCCTGCTCGCCTACTACGGCGACGGCGACCCGCTGCCGCATCCCGTCCTCACCGAGGCCCGGGACGCCCTCTGCGCGCACTACGCGGACGAACTCGGCGAGCGCTTCGTGACCGCCGGGCTCTGCTACTACCGGGACGGCCACGACAGCGTCGCCTGGCACGGCGACCGCATCGGGCGCGGAGCCCGCGAGGACACGATGGTCGCCATCCTCTCCGTCGGCACCCCGCGCGACCTCGTCCTGCGCCCGCGCGACGGCGCCTGCGAGCCGGTCCGCAAGGCCCTCGGCCACGGCGACCTCGTCGTCATGGGCGGCTCCTGCCAGCGCACCTGGGAGCACGCCGTCCCGAAGACGACGCGGGCGGTGGGAGCGCGGATCAGCATCCAGTACCGGCCGCGCGGCGTGAACTGACGGACGTCGCGTGAACCGACGGGCGCGGCGTGACCGACGGACATGCCGCGCCCTGAGCGAGGCTGCCGGGATCACGGCAATGGGCGACTCTCGGCGCTGTCGACGCCGCCCCGCGAGGTGTCCGTCCTAGGCTCTGTGCGAACCGGGCAAACGGGGCCAACCGGCGATGCGTGAAGCGGAGAGCGGGGTTGCATGCTTGCCGTCACGGTCATCGCGGGAGTTCTGTTCGTCTGGGCGCTGCTGGCCCACAGGCTTTCACGCTGGAGCATCACCGCGCCCATCGCGATGATGGGCGCCGGCATCGCGCTGACCGCCGGGTCGGGACCCCCGCTCCATTTCGAGCTGGAGACCTCCGTCTTCGAGCACGCGGTCGAGGTCATTCTGGCCCTGCTGCTGTTCGTGGACGCCATCGAACTGCCCGGCGGTGCGCTCGGACGTGAGAAGGGTCCCGTCACCCGGCTGCTCGCCGGCGGCCTGCCGCTGACCCTGTGCGCCGCGTTCCTGACCGGCCTGCTCCTCTTCCCCGGCCAGTCGGGGTGGCTGCTGGCCGTCCTTGCGACCATCGTCGTACCGCTGGACCTGGCCCCCACCGCCGCCGTCGTCCGTGACCGCAGGATCCCGGCCCGGCTACGGGAGCTCCTCAACGTCGAAGGCGGCCTCAACGACGGCATCGTCTCGCCGGTCTTCCTCCTCTGCCTCGCCGCGGCCGTCGAATCGCACGGCGCCCACGCCGACTACGGTGAGGCGGTGCTGGACGCGGTCGGGGCGGCCGGCTGGGCCCTCGGGGCCGGTCTCGCCGTCGGATGGGTGGCAGGCCGGCTGCTGCGCCTGTCATGGTCGCGCGGATGGACCGAGCTGTCGGCGATGAGACTGGGCGTCCTCGCCGTGCCGCTGGCGGCCTACACCCTCTCCAGCGCCCTGGGAGGAAACGGATTCGTCGCCTCCTTCGTGGCCGGCGTGGTGATCGGCCCGGCGGTGAGGCAACTTCCCAAGGGTGCGGCGGAGCTGACCGACGATCTGGTCGTCCTCCTCTGCCTCGGACTGTGGTTCCTCTTCGGGCAGATCGTCAACGACGCCTTCGGCGACAGCTTCCAGGTCTCCGTGATCCTCTACGCGCTGCTCGCCGTCACGCTGTTCCGCATGCTGCCCGTCCTGCTCGTGCTCATGAGGACGGACATCTCGCCGGCGGACAGGCTGTTCCTGGGCTGGATGGGCCCGCGAGGCGTCACATCCATCGTCTTCGGATCGCTGGCGGTCATCGAGCTCCCCGACGCCAATGCGGACTTCATCGCGCGCGTCATGGTGATCACCGTGATGCTCAGCATCGTCCTCCACGGGCTGAGCGCCGAGCCGATCGCCCGCTTCTACGCCCGGCGCTCCACCGCCCGGCAGGCCGAGGGCCGACCGGCGACGGTGGAGTGATCCGCTAGGAGGCGCCGACGGGCCGCAGCAGACAGCGCGCGGGGGCGTCCGCGCGCAGCGTGATGCCCGCGTGGACGGGGACCTCCTGGTCCACGACCTCCAGCTCGTACTCCCGAAGGATCATGGAGAGGGCCAGTACCGACTCCAGCATCGAGAAGTGCTGTCCGATACACGCGCGCGGGCCGCCTCCGAACGGGAACCAGGCGTACCGCGGTCGCTCCTTCTCCGGCTCGGGCAGGAACCGCTCGGGATCGAAGCGCTCCGGCTCCTCCCAGTACCGGGGATGCCGGTGCGTCACCCACGGCGCCACGACCACATCCGCCCCGGCCGGAATCGCGAACCCGCCGATCTCCGTGGCCTCGACGGCTCGCCGCCCGATCGCGGGCGCCGCCGGATACAGCCGCATGGCCTCCTTCAGCACCCTGGTCAGGTACGGCAGCGCGTCGAGGTCGTACGCCTCCGGGGTGCGCCCCGCCAGTACGCGCTCGGCCTCCGCCCGCGCCCGCGCCTGCTGTTCGGGATGACGGGCGAGGAGATGGAGAGAGAAGGCGAGCGACGTGGCCGTCGTCTCGTGCCCGGCGAGGAGGAAGATCAGCACCTGGTCCCTGATCTCGGTGGCGTCCAGGCTGCCGTCCTGCGCGCTCTGTGCCTGCGCGAGCAGGGTCAGCAGATCGTCGCCCTTCGCCGAGTCCCCCTCCTTGCGCCGCTCCTCGACGATCCGGTCGCAGACGGCGTACAGCTCGTCCATGGCGGACGCGGCCCTGCGGTTGTCCGGAGTCGGCCAGTGGCGGGGCGGGCTGACGGGTGAGAGACCGCGCCGGAGCGTATAGCTCCCGATGACCGGGAAGCACCGCTCCACGACGGGGATCGCGTCCTCGACGCCCGTGCCGAACAGGATCCGGGCCACGGCGCGCAGAGCGAGCCCCGTCATCTCGTCGATGACGTCCACGGTGCCGTCGGGGGCATCGGCCCAGCGGGTGAGGAGAGCGGAGGTCTCGTCGGTGACGGCGGAGGCGTAGCCGTCCACGCGCTTGCGGGTGAAGAGCGGCTGCACAAGCCGCCGCTGCCGGAGGTAGTCGTCGTCCTGGCTGGTCAGCAGACCGTTCCCGAACGACTCCCGGACCTCCTGGTAGAACGCGTTGTCCTTGCGGAAGTTGGCCGATTCCGTGGCGAGGACCTGCTGGGCCCCTTCCGCCGAGAACACCCCGTACAGCTCCATCCGCAGCCCCGGCGGGCCCGCGGTGAACCGGACAACGTCCCCGTGCCGGCGCTGACCGGCGAGGAACGTGCCGAGCGAGTCCCGCTTGAGATCGAACACCGAGCCCAGTAAGGGCAGTCCGGCGGGTCCTGGTACGCGTGCGCCGGCAGACGTCATGCGGTGACGCCTCCCAGGAACGCGGTCCACGCGCTCGCGTTCACGGCGAAGGTGGGGCTCGTGTCGCCGAGCTTGGTGTCACGGACGTGGACGGTGTGGGGGCAGGTGGCGACCTCGACGCAGTCGCCGCCCTCGCTGTCGCTGTAGGTGGACTTGTGCCAGTCGAGGGCGACTTCGATGCAGGCACCGCCCTCGTCATCGCTGTAGCTGGACTTGAACCACGTGAGTGGGTCGCTCATAGCTCCTCCGCCACTTGCCTGATGAAGTCCGCCGAAGCCTCAACGCTGAGGGCTTGCATGCGGATCATGCCATGCGCTTCCGACAGTGCACTGACGGTGCTGAGATCCGAGTGGAGGGCACTGGTCTTAGGCGCTTCGACGTAGGCGTAGCGCTCATGTTCCGAGGTTTCCAGGAGGACCATCGAGCCGTTGAGCGCCAGGCCGTTGCCTTTGCCGCGCGGCAGGATCTGGATCGACACATTGCGCAACGCGCCGACCTTCAGCAGGGTTTTCAGCTGCCGCTGCATGGTTTCCTCGCCGCCGACCTCCGTCCGCAGGCTCGCTTCGTTCAGTACGAAGTTGAAGACCGTGCTCGTCTTGCGGGTCAGCGCCTCCTGCCTTTGCAGCCGGGCACGTACGCGCTCTTCCACTGTCTCATCGTCCAGTGGAGGGTGACTCTCGCCGATCAGGGCAGTGGCGTACTCCTCGGTCTGGAGCAGTCCGGGGATCAGGAGCGTGTCGTACGAATGTCGGGCGATGGCCTCAGGCTCAATGGCCATGAACTCCTTCGCGCGCTCCGGAAACGGCTCCGGCCTCAAGAACTCCTGCGCCGCCAGTAACTTCCCCTTTCGCCCCGCACATCTGGTCCGCCACCTGAAGCAGCCGCACGCTCGGCTTGCGGCGGCCCTGTTCCATGGACTTGACCGTCTCGTACTCGTAGTTCGCCTCCTTGCCCAGCTCCTCCCTGCTGATGCCCGCTCCTGTCCGCCAGAGCTTGATCTGGTTGCCGCAGTACCGCCAGGTCTCCGTCACGGGTCCGCCCTCCCCGGTACAGGTACGCGTGGGGTACAACCACCCTGCGTACTCAGGTCGTTACTTCATGAGGCTATGGCGCGCCAGCAGCGTAGGAGCCATGAATCAGCACATCGAGTGGCGGCTGCCCCGCAGCCCACGCAGTGCGGGCCGCGCCCGCGCGTTTCTGGTCGGGCAGGCGCGGGAGTGGAAGCTCCCGGACGACACGACGGAGACCGCCGTACTGCTGCTCAGTGAGCTGGTGACGAACGCCTGCCGTCATGCGCGGGTCTCGCCGGGCCGTGAGGTGTGGACGCGGTGCGTGCTGCGGGACGGGTTGCTGCGGATCGAGGTGTCGGACGCGAGCGACGTGCTCCCGTGCCCGCGGTCGGCCGCGCCGGACGACGAGTCCGGGCGCGGGCTCGCGCTCGTGGAGGCGCTCGCCGACGCGTGGGGCGCGTATCGGCGCGAGTGCGGGATCGGGAAGACGGTGTGGTTCGAGGTGGGGGCGGGTGTCACCGGGGACGGGGTGCGTGTTCACCGTGGGTGTGCTGCGCTTGAGGGTGTGGACGGTGTGGACGAACCGCGAGGAGGCGCCATGACCCACACGACGAAGCCGACCCGGGAATCTCGCCATCTGGAGGGAATGCGGGGCAGGCGTTACGGCGAGGTCCTGCTCATCTCGCCCACCGAGGACGGCGGACTCAAGGGGGCCGTCTACAACACCTACGGGCTCAACGACTGCCCGCTCGACAAGTGGAACGCTCTCGACGGGGTTGCCCTGGCGGAGCAGTTCCAGGTGCCCTTGGTCTTTCTGAACGGCCCCCGCTTCTGGACGATCGACGAGGTCACGACCTACGCGTGGGGAGACGTCGAGAAGTTCGACGGCCTGGAGGCCCGCTGGGCCGCCGACGTGCGCATCCCCACGGACATCGACGTGTCCGGCGCCACGCCCAGGAAGTTCTACGTCGACACCACGGTGGAGCGGGACACCGAGTACGTCCTCGACGCCGGGAAGCCCGTGTACGCGCTGGTCGGCCCGGGCGAGCGGACGTACATCCTCCAGGCGTACTCGCACACCGTGGACGACAGCCAGACCATCGATTCCCTGTCCGCGCTCGGCGAGCGCCTGGAGCTGCCGCAGGGTTGGCGCTTCCGGGTGCACACACCCGACGAGGACATGCACGTACGGACGGCGGACAACAAGGCGACCGTCCTGCAGGACGAGCTGGAGAACACGTACATGCTCCACATCCCCTGAGGTCAGGTCCCCAGAGGACCCGGGGCCGGGAGCTGTAGGCTCGGCCGGGTGCAGAGTGTGACCGGCGTGCGCCGGCTGGGGGCGAGCGGAGCGCTGGCGATCGCCGCCGGAGGCACGGTCGCCGGTGCGCTGCCGGTCCGCGACCCGTGGGGGCTGTGGGTTCCGCACGGGGCCGTGGTGACCGTCGTGGGCGTCGTGCTCGCCTATGCGGGGCTGACGCTGCTGGTCCTCGCCTGGTGGGCGTACGGAAGGCTCCTGGCCGAGGGGGAGGGGCCCGGGGTGCGGGACACCCTCGTCACCCTCGGCTGGTGGGCCGCGCCCCTCGTCCTCGCGCCGTCGCTCTACAGCGCGGACGTCTACAGCTACATCGCCCAGGGCGCGATGGTCCTCGACGGCCATGACGTCTACACGCACGGGCCGTCGGTGCTCGCCGCGGACTCGCGGGGCGCCGACGCGGCGGCGAGCGTGGGCGGCCACTGGACGGACACCCCGGCGCCGTACGGGCCGGTGTTCCTCGTCCTGGCGAAGGGCGTCGTGTGGGTCACGGGCGGGACCATCGTCCCCGCCGTCCTCGGAATGCGGCTGGTCGCCGTCGCCGCGCTCGTCCTGATCGCCTGGGCGGTGCGGCGGCTCGCGGTGGAGTGCGGGGCGGACGAGAGCCGCGCGCTGTGGCTGGCGGCCCTCAACCCGCTGCTGCTGATGCATGTCGTGGGAGGGGCGCACAACGACGGGCTGATGATCGGCCTCATGCTCACCGGGGTCGTTCTCGCCCTGCGCGGACGCTGGGTCGTGGGCAGTGCGGTCGTCGCCCTCGCCGTGCTCATCAAGTCGCCGGCGGCGCTGGCCCTGCTCTTCATCGGCGTGATCGTCGTGCGGCGCGGCGAGGGCTCCCCGGCATGGAGGGTGCCGAAGGCGCTGCTCGGTCCCGGGCTCGTCGCCGCGGCCGTCGCGGTCGCCGCGACCCTGCTCGGCGGCACCGGATTCGGCTGGCTGGGGACGCAGAGCGTCGCCGGGACCATACACACGCCGCTGTCGCTCTCCAGCGATCTCGGTCAGGGACTGGGCGCGCTGGCCCACGCGCTGACGGGAGCCGAACTCCTCACCGTGAAGGAGGCGGTGCGGAGCCTCGGCCTCGCCGTCGCGGTCGCCGCGATCGCCTTCTTCGCCCTCGGTGCGCTGCGCGGGCGGCTGCACCCCGTGCGCGGTCTCGGCCTGTCGCTGCTGGTGCTGGTCGCGCTCTCGCCGATGGTGCAGCCGTGGTACCTGCTGTGGGGGACGGCGGTGGTGGCGGCGACCGTTACCGCGTGGGACGACCGGATCGTCCCGGTGCTGATGGTGCTGTCCGCGGCGCTGGTGTACGAGACCGCGCCCTCGGGGCACACGCCGCTCTACGGATTCGTCCTCGCCGCCGTCGCGTGCGCGACGGCGGCCGTGGTGCTCCGGCGCCGGCCGCTCACGGAGCCGGGCGGACCGGGGTCCGGCGGACCGCCCGTCCCGCCAGCACGTCCGTACGCTTCCCGTCCTCGATGACGAACCTGCCGTCGATCAGGACGTGCGGGATGCCCGTGGGAAGCGTGCGCGGGGCGTCGAACGTGGAGCCCGCCGCGACCGTGTCAGGGTCGAACAGCACCAGATCCGCGCGGTAGCCCTCGCGCACCAGGCCGCGGTCGGGCAGGCGGAGCCGGGCGGCCGGGCGGGAGGTGAGATGGGCGACCGTCTCCTCCAGGGACAGGACGCCGAGGTCGCGGGCGTACCGGCCGAGGTATTGCGGGAAGGTGCCGTACGCGCGCGGGTGGGGCTTGAAGCCCTGGAGGATGCCGTCGCTGCCGCCGGTGTGGACGCGGTGGCGCATGATCTCGCGGACGTTCTCCTCGTGGCCGACGTGCTGGAGGATCGTCGAGCCGAGCCGGTCGGCGAGCAGCAGGCGGCGTGCGGTGATCCACGGTTCCTCGCCGCGCGCGGCCGCGCTCTGCGCGATCGTCCTGCCGACGCAGGACGCCAGGCCGGGGTCGGAGACGCCCGAGATCTCGATCGTGTCCCACTCGATGGGCACACCGTGGCAGCCGTCCGAGCCGACGACCTCCAGATGGTGGCGGATCCGCTCGGCGGTGGCGTCGTCGGCGAGGCGCGTCAGCGTCGCCTCCGGGCCGCCCTCGCTCGCCCAGCTCGGCAGCGTGGCGACGAGTGTCGTGCAGCCGGGGGTGTACGGGTAGGTGTCGAGGGAGATGTCGGCGCCCGCGTCGAGGGCCTCGTCGAGCAGGGCGAGCAGTTCGGGTGCGCGGCCCTTGTTCACGCCGAAGTTCATGGTGGCGTGGGCGAGATGGAGGGCGCAGCCGGCGTCGCGGGTGAGGCCGACCATCTCCTCGTACGCCTGCAGGGCGCCGGCGCCGTAGCTGCGGTGGTGGGGGCAGTAGTAGCCGTCGTAGCGGGCCACGACCCGGCACAGCTCGGTGAGTTCGGCGTCGTTCGCGTACATGCCGGGGGTGTAGGTGAGGCCCGACGACATGCCGACGGCGCCCTGGTCCAGGCCCTCGGCGACGAGCTGCTTCATGCGCGCGAGCTCGGCGTCGGTGGCGGGGCGGTCGTCCCAGCCGACGGCGTACATACGGACGGTGCCCTGCGGGACGAGGTAGGCGGCGTTGACGGCGATGCCCTGGCCGCCGTGGGAGCGGTCGAGGCGGTCCAGGTACTCGCCGACCGTGCGCCAGTCGAAGTCGATGTCGGAGCCGTCGCCGTTCCAGCCGGTGATGGACCTGCGTACCTCGGCGAGCGTGCGGTCGTCGACGGGCGCGTACGACAGGCCGTCCTGGCCGAGGACTTCGAGGGTCACGCCCTGGGCGGCCTTGGCGCTGTGGTCGGGGTCGCGGAGCAGCGCGAGGTCGCTGTGCGCGTGCATGTCGATGAAGCCGGGGGCCAGCGCGAGGCCGTCGGCGTCGATCGTGCGCCGGGCCGTGGCGCGAGGGCCGCCGCCCTCGCGCTCCCGGGTGATGGTGGTGATCCGGCCGTCCTCGACGCCGACGTCGGCGCGGTAGGAGGCGCCGCCGGTGCCGTCGATGACGCGTACGTCGCGAATGACGAGGTCCATCGGGGTGCCTTTCTGGCTGCGTCGGGGTGCCGGACCGTGGGCAGGCCGGGTTGTCGGGCAGCCGGGAGACCGGGCTGCCCGACGTCGGTCAGAAGAACGTGCGGATGTAGTCCGTGACCGTGCCGTCCGACTCGGCCACGGGGATCAGCTGCCACTTGTCGAACGACGTGCACGGATGCGACAGCCCCATGCCGACCCAGTCCCCGACCTCCAGGTCCGCGTCCTGCGCCGTGCGGATCCACGCGTGCTGGTCGGACAGCCCGGTCACCGTGATGCCCGCGGCCGGCCGCACCGACCCGTCCCGGGCGTCGCGCACGACCTGGGCCTGCGGCAGGTCGAGGTCGTACGCGGCGTCGCGCTTGCCCGCGTTGGCGAAGGCCTGCTCCCGGGTCGGCCGGGAGACGACCTGGGCCCAGAGGCGGAACGCCGGCTCCAGGGCGCCCTCCTCGGGGACGCGGTTGAACGGCGTGAGGTGCTTGTAGTGGCCGTCGTCGTGGGACACGTACGCCCCGGAGCGCAGCAGCTTCAGCACCGGACGGGACAGTTCGGGGATCTCCGCGAAGACCTCGGCGACGGAGTCGAACCAGGCGCTGCCGCCCGCGCTGACCACGACCTCCTCCGCGTCCGCGAACCGGCCGTCCTTGTCGAAGGAGGCGGCGAGCGCGACGAGTCGGCGCAGCCAGTCGCCCACCCGCTCGGGCGTCGCGTCCGGGACCTCGCCCTCGTAGCCCGCGACGCCGACCAGCCGCAGCGTGGGTGCCGCGGCGACCGCGTCGGCGACGGCGGCGCAGTCGGCGTCGGTGCGGGCGCCGGTCCGGGCGCCCTCGCCCGCGCCGAGCTCGATCACGACGTCCACCGGCCGGGTCTCGCGGCCCGGACTCCGCAGCGCCTCGTCCATCAGCTCCACGCCGCGCACGGAGTCGACGTAACAGACGAACCGGAAGTCGGGGTCGCGCTCCAGCTCGCCGGCGAGCCAGCGCAGCGCGACCGCGTCGACGAGTTCGTTCGCGAGGAAGATGCGCTTGATCGCGTGCGCGCGGTAGACGCGGACCTGGTGGGGGACCGCGGCGGTGATGCCCCACGCGCCGCGCTCCAGCTGGCGCGCGAAGAGCTGCGGCGACATGGAGGTCTTGCCGTGCGGGGCGAACGCGAGGCCGTGGCGCTCGGCGTAGGTCTCCAGCAGGGCGAGATTGTGCTCCAGGGACTCCGCGGAGAGCGCGAGCACGGGAGTGGTGAAGCCACCGGTGAAGAGGTTGCGCCGCTGGGCGGCCAGCTCGCCGACGGTGAGGCCCTCGGCGTCCGGAGGGAGCGCCTTGAAGCGGTGGTCGACGGTCTCGCGGTCCAGCTGCGCGAGCCCTTCGACGGCGTTGTCGGCGGGCATGGTGTGCCTCCTCCAGCTGTGGTTGCAGCATGTGCAATGGTCATTGCGTATAACGCTTAACGCTGTCTAACATCCGAGCCGACACCGGGTCAATGGACCCGTACGACGAGCGAGGAGCGCCAGGGTGACCGGAACCGCAGCAGTGGACGGTGACGTCGTGGACGTCGTCTGCCTCGGCGAGTCCATGGTCACGTTCCTGCCCTCACGGCCGGGCCGCCTCGCCGACGTACCGTCCTTCGCCCGCACCATCGGCGGCGCGGAGTCGAACGTCGCGTGCGCGCTGGCCGCGGCGGGGCACGCGGTGAAGTGGGTCAGCCGGGTCGGCGCCGACGGCTTCGGCGACCATCTGATCGCGGCGGTCGCGGCCTACGGCGTCGACACGAGCGGTGTGCGGCGGGACGCGAACCGGCCGACCGGCATCTACTTCCGCACGGCGACCGACCGGGCGACGGACGCGCACGAGGTGCTCTACTACCGGGCCGGGTCCGCGGCGTCCGCGATGTCTCCCACGAACGTTCCCCACGAGGACCTCGACGGTGCGAGGGTGCTCCATCTGTCCGGGATCACCGCGGCGTTGTCGCCGGAGTGCCTGGGGCTCATGCGGGTGCTCACCGCTCGGCGGGCCGGTCGGCCCCTGGTCTCGTTCGACGTGAACCACCGGCCCGGACTGTGGCGTGAGGACCCGGCGGTGCTGCTGGACCTGGCACGCGGGGCGGACGTCGTGTTCGTGGGCGAGGACGAGGCGGAGGAGGCGTGGGGGCTGCGCGGCGCCGCCGCGATCCGGAGCGCGCTGCCGGAGCCGGCGGTGCTCGTGGTGAAGCAGGGGGCGCGGGGCGCCCTGGCGTACACCCGCCCCGCCCGGAACCCCGCCGCCTTTGAGGCCGGCGAGGCCGGGCACCCCGGGGACACCGTCACTCACGTTCCCGCGCCGCGGGTCGATGTCGTCGCCGCCGTCGGGGCCGGTGACGCGTTCGCCGCCGGCTTCCTGTCGGCGACCTTGCGCGGACTGCCCGTGGAGGCGCGGCTGCGGCACGGGCACCTGACGGCCGCCGCCACGCTCACCGTCGCCGGTGACCTCGGCACGCCGCCGCCCACCGCGTACGCGGACCGTCTCGCCGCCCTGGACGACGAGCGCTGGGGGACACTGCACCTCGGCCCCGGCTGGACCGCAGCCGACCAGGCCATGGAGGAGGTACGTACGTCATGAGCCAGACCGTCGACCGCGCCCTCAGCATCCTGCCGCTGCTCGCGCAGGGCCCCGCGGACCTCGGACAGGTCGCCGAGCGGCTCGGCGTCCACAAGTCCACCGCGCTGCGTCTGCTCCGTACGCTCCACGAGCACGGGCTCGTCTACCGCCAGCAGGACCAGCGCTACCGCCTCGGCGCCCGGCTCTTCGCCCTCGCGCAGGAAGCCGTCGAGAACCTCGACATCCGCGAGATCGCCCACCCTCACCTCGTTGCCCTCAACGAGCAGTGCGGGCACACGGTCCACCTCGCCGTCCACGAGGAGAACGAGGTCCTCTACATCGACAAGGTGGAGAGCCGCTACCCGGTCCGGATGTACTCCCGGATCGGCAAGCCCGTCGCGATCACCGTCGCCGCCGTGGCCAAGCTGCTCCTCGCCGACCTGCCCGAAGCCGAACGCCGCGCGATCGCCGAGCGCCTCGACTTCCCCATGTACACGCCCCGTTCGATCCCGAACGCCGTCGCCTTCCTCAGGGAGCTGGCGACCGTACGCGAACAGGGCTGGGCCACCGACCTCGGTGGCCACGAGGAGTCCATCAACTGCATCGGGGCCCCGATCCGCGGTGCGGACGGCCGTGTCGTCGCCGCCATGTCGGTCTCCGCGCCGAACGTGGTCGTCACCGCCGAGGAACTCCTCACCCTGCTCCCGCTGGTGCGCCGCACCGCCGACGCCATCACCCGTGACTACTCAGGCAAGGACTCCGTATGACCGAGAAGACCGCGATCACCCCCGCCACCCACACCACCCCGCCCGCCAAGTTCTCCCACGGCGTGCGCAAGGGCAACATCCTCCAGGTCGCCGGACAGGTCGGCTTCCTCCCGGCCGTCGAGGGCCAGGCGCCCACCGTCGTCGGGCCGGCCCTGCGCGAGCAGACCCTCCAGACCCTCGCCAACGTCAAGGCGATCCTGGAGGAGGGCGGCGCGAGCTGGGACGACGTGATGATGATCCGCGTCTACCTCACCGACGTGGACCACTTCGCGGAGATGAACGCGATCTACAACGCGTACTTCGAGGAGCAGGGCCTCAAGGAGGCCCCCGCCGCCCGTACGACCGTGTACGTCGGCCTGCCCGCCGGACTGCTCATCGAGATCGACGCCCTGGCGGTCCTGAGCTGAGCAGGCCCGAGCTGATCCCGTTAGCGCTTCCCCACGAGCTGATCCCGCTGCACCAGCCGCTCCACGGCACGGCGCCCTCCGCACGGCGCCGTGCCGCGCTCCCCCCTACCCGAGAACGAGGTCCCCCTGCCATGCTGCTCGCCGCAGACGCCCCACCACCGCCCACACCCCACACGGGCGGACTGCTCCTCCTCATACCCGGGACCGCCGGGCTGCTGACCGTCGCCGCACTCGGTATCGCCCTCCTCCTCGTCCTGATCATCAAGATCAGGCTGCAGCCGTTCGTCGCGCTGCTCGCCGTCTCCATATCCGTCGGCCTCGCCGCCGGGCTCTCCGTCACCGAACTCTTCGGCACGGTCCAGAAGTCCGCGGCCGTCTCCGTCATCGAGACCGGCATGGGCGGCATCCTCGGCCATGTGGCGATCATCATCGGCCTCGGCACGATGCTCGGCGCGATCCTCGAAGTGTCCGGCGGCGCCGAGGTGTTGAGCAGCCGTCTGCTGAACCTCTTCGGCGAGAAGCGCGCCCCGCTCGCCATGGGCCTCACCGGCCTCATCTTCGGCATCCCCGTCTTCTTCGACGTCGGCATCTTCGTCCTCGCGCCGATCGTCTACGCGGCCGCCAAGCGCTCCGGCAAGTCGATCCTGCTGTACGCGATGCCGCTGCTCGCGGGTCTGTCCATGACCCACGCCTTCCTGCCGCCCCACCCCGGCCCGGTCGCCGCCGCCGGACTGCTGCACGTCTCGCTCGGCTGGGTCATCCTCATGGGCATCGTCGTCGGCATCCCGGCCGTCCTCGCCGCCTGGGTCTACGCCTCCTGGATCGGCAAGCGCATCTTCGTCCCCGTACCGGAGGACATGGTCGAGGCCGCTGAGGACGCCAAGGCAGCGGTGGCGGCCGACCGCAAGGGCGCCGACGAGGCCCCCGTCCCGCTCGGCACGGTCCTGGCCATCATCGGTACGCCGCTGGTCCTCATCCTCGCCGCGACGTTCTCCTCCATCGCGCTCGACGAGTCCACGCTGCGCTCGGTCATCGAGTTCTTCGGCAACCCTTCGTCGCCCTGACGATCGCCCTGTTCCTGGCGTACTACCTGCTGGGCATCCGGCGCGGCTGGTCCCGCAGGTCGCTGGAATCGGTGTCCACCCAGTCCCTCAAGCCGGTCGGCAACATCCTGCTCGTCGTCGGCGCGGGCGGCGTCTTCGGCGCCGTCCTGAAGGCCAGCGGGGTCGCCCAGGCGCTCTCCGACACCTTCAACGACGTCGGTCTGCCGGTCATCGTCCTCGCCTATCTGATCTCGCTCGTGCTGCGCGTCGCCCAGGGCTCCGCGACGGTCGCGATCGTGACGACCGCGGGCATCGTCCTCCCGCTCGTCGAGGGCGGCGGCCACTCGCAGGCCTTCCTCGCCCTCGTCATCATGGCGATCTCGGCCGGCTCGATCTTCGCCTCGCACGTCAACGACGGCGGATTCTGGATCGTCTCCAAGTACTTCGGCATCTCGGAGCGGGACACGCTGAAGTCCTGGACGGTGCTGGAGTCGGTGCTCTCGGTGGCGGGCTTCGCGGTGGCGGCGGCGCTCAGCCTCGCGGTGTAGCTGCCCGGGCGCCGCGCGAGCGGGCTCGTCCGGGGCCTCCTCGGCGTCTCGTACGGGTCAGCCGCCGCAGCCCCCGCCACAGCCGCCTCCGCAACCGCCCCCGCCTCCGCACCCGGAGCCCTTCGTACCGTCGGGGTTGATACGGCGCCGCACCTTCGCGTCGGCGATGACCTTCGTACCGAGGAGGGCGACGCCCAGGCCGTTCGCGTCCGTACCCAGATGAAGGCCGGGCCGGTCCAGTTCCGCCCAGTGCGAGCCGGACCGGCCCTCCTGCTCGTCACGGCTCTTGTACTCCGCACGCAGCTGCCTCAGGGCCGCCCGCCCCACCGGGGTGAGCCGGTCCAGGCGGACGAGGGACAGCCGCAGGGCGATCCCGGTGCCGGCGATGATGCCCAGGACCGCGGCGGACGGCTCGAACAGGCCGCCCGTCGCGGTGAGCGCGACGCCCAGGGCCGCGATGCACAGGACGGTGTGCGCCACGGACCACGCGTTCCAGCGGCGGGTCGTCCCCGCGTCCCAGAGGAAGGCGTCCTTCACCAGGCGCGAGGTCAGTTGGTCCACCGGCCCGGCGGTGGCGAGCGCCTGCCGGGCCTCGGCGGAGGTGATCCTGATGCCGAGGCCCTTGGCCAGGAGTATCCCGTCCACCGCCGTCGACGCCGCGGCGCCGTCCGCCGCGGGCTGGATCGTATGGCCGCGCTTCGTGGACCGGATCCGGCCGGCGGCGTGCAGCCGGAACAGGACGGTATGGGTGAGCCGCGGCACGCCGCCCGCGAGGACGGCGACGGTCAGCGGATCGTGCGGCAGCGGCGCGGGCGGCCGTTGGGCGTTCTCGCGAACGGCCCGGCGCCGGAAGCGGATCAGTACGGTCAGCGAGGCGCCGATCAGCAGCGCCGCCGTCACCGTGGCCAGGGTCATGATGACCGTCATGTGGCACTCCCCCCGTCGTGGCACACGATGGTGTTGTGCCACGACGGGAGAAGATTCAACCACCTTCTCGGTCATCTGTTTCCGGACAGTTCAGGTGCGCTCGGAACGGCGGCGCTCAGGAGCAGTACTGCTGCTCCTTGCCGATCGACCGGTACATGCAGTCCGAGTTCTCCAGCAGTTGCAGCACCGCGTCGCGGTTACGGCTCGTCTCGCGCTCGATCACCTCGTCGGGCGGGTAGAAGCCGCCGCCGCCGAAGCCCGTCGGGTACATCTCGAAGGTGTACGCGAAGATCTTCTGGTTGCCCCACAGCCAGTCGTCGATCGACCCGTCGGTGATGTACAGATCGCTGGACTGCTCGGGCGTGTAGCCGTTGCTCGCCGCCATCTTCCCGCCGACGGTGGCGAAGGCGTCCCGGTCGTCCTGGGTCAGGCCCGGGGCGGTGTTCGCCGTCGTGTAGCCGTACGGCCAGAGCACCAGCTCGCTGTAGGTGTGGAAGTCGATGCCGGTCTTGATCTGCTGTTTGCCGCCGACCACACGGGAGCGCACGAAGTCGGCGACGACCTTCACCTCGGGCGCGGACTCGGCGGCCCGGCCGCGGTAGGTCTCGGAACCCGTGGAGCCCGAGGAGCCGCCGCAGCAGCCCCACTTGAAGTTCCAGTTGCGGTTCATGTCCGTACCGACCGACGAGGAGCCGGAGTTGGGCTGCCGGTTCTTGCGCCAGCTGCGGTAGGAGCCGGTGGCGATGTCGTACTCGCCGCCGTCCGGGTTGAGGTCCGGCACGATCCAGATCTCACGGCCGTTGACCGCGTTGGTGATGCGTGAGTCGGTGCCGTAGTCGTCGCCGAGCTCGCGCAGCAGGTACAGCGCCATCTCGACCGTGAGGTGCTCGCGCGCGTGCTGGTGGTGGGTGAAGAGGACCTCGGGCTCGTTCTCGTCCGTGCCGACGTTGTCGCTGATCTTGATGGCGACGATGTCCCGGCCCTGGTACGACTTGCCGATCACCCGCTTGCTCATGATGCTCGGGTGGGCGGCGGTGCGCTGGTCGATCTCCGCCGTCATCTCCGCGTAGTTGTGGTAGCGGGCGTCCGCCGACGGGAAGTCGAACGGTTCGGCCGCCGCGCCCGCGGCCTTGCGCGCCGGCGGTGCGGGCAGGGCTTCGAGGACATGGCCGAGGGCGCGGAGCCGCTTGGCCTGGGCGGCGTCCGCGCTGATGACGACCGTGTGGTCATGGGCCTCGTCGATCGAGACACCGGTGGCGGCGATGGCGGTGCGCTCGGCGACCGTGGAGGGGCCGTGGATCTCGTACTGCCGGGTCTGCTCCTCGGCAGGGGCCTGGGCGGTCGGGGCGTTGTCCGGCGCGGGCGAGGCGGTGGCCGTGAACGGGACCGCGACGGCGAGCGCCAGCAGAGCCGCGAGGGTGACCGACCTTCCGCCGCTGCCGCGAATACGAAGTCGCATGCTGTCTCCTGGGTAGGGAGTGTGGGGGTGGCTGAATGCGACGTGCGGGTGATGCGGGTGTGACGGGCACATGGTCGGGGTATGGCATGGCCCGGTCAAGAGCGAGCTTCGGCCACGAGTTCTGATGACGCTCGACGGTGAGCGGAAAGGCGGCGGCAACCATGGCGGACACGGCAGGCACAGTAGACCCGGGAGGCACGGTGGGCGCAGGAGGCACGGCGGCGGACGGGTCGGGCGCACCGGCCACTCCCCTCCGCAAGGCGAGTTGGCGCCACATCGGCCCCGGCATCGTCGTCGCCGCGACCGGCGTCGGCGCCGGTGACCTCGTCGCCACGCTGATCGCGGGCAGCAAGTTCGGCTACACCCTGCTGTGGGCCGCGGTCATCGGCTGTCTCGTCAAGATCTCTCTCGCGGAGGCCGCGGGCCGGTGGCATCTCGCCACCGGTCGCACCCTCTTCGACGGCTGGCGCAGCCTCGGCTCATGGACCACGGTCTACTTCGCCGGGTACGTCGTCGTCTGGGGCTTCGTCTACGGCGCGGCCGCGATGTCCTCCAGCGCCCTCCCGCTCGGCGCCCTCTTCCCCGACGTCATGGACCTCAAGTGGTGGGCCGTCGCCTGCGGTCTCGTCGGACTGGTCTTCGTCTGGTTCAACCGGTACGCCGTGTTCGAGAAGGTCATGACGGTACTGGTGGGCGTGATGTTCGTCGTCACCGTCTATCTGGCCGTCCGGGTCACCCCGCACCTGGGCGATGCGTTCGCCGGTCTCGTGCCGGTCCTCCCGGACGGTTCCCTCATCTACACGCTGGGGCTCATCGGCGGCGTCGGCGGCACCATCACGCTCGCCGCGTACGGCTACTGGGTCAATGCCAAGGGCTGGAAGGACGCCGGCTGGATGAAGGTGATGCGGCTCGACAACCGTGTCGCCTACCTCACCACCGGCGTCTTCGTCGTGGCGATGCTCTTCGTCGGTGCCGAACTGCTGCACTCCTCGGGGGTCGCGCTCGCCAAGGGCGACAAGGGCCTGCTGGACCTCGGCACCGTCCTGGAGGACCGCTACGGCGCCACCACCGCCAAGGTCTTCCTGATCGGCTTCTTCGCCACGTCCTTCACCTCGTTGATCGGCGTCTGGCACGGCGTCAGCCTGATGTTCGCGGACTTCGTCGCCCACTACCGTCCCTCACTCGTCCCGTCCGGCACCCCCCGTGAGAGGTCCCTCCCGTTCCGCGCGTACCTGCTGTGGCTCACCTTCCCGCCGATCGCGCTTCTCTTCCTCAACCAGCCCTTCGGCCTGGTGATCGTCTACGGCGTGATCGGGGCGTTCTTCATGCCGTTCCTCGCGCTGACCCTGGTCTGGTTGCTCAACTCCTCGCGCACACCGAGGGAATGGCGCAACGGCCGGCTCAGCAACGGCATGCTGGCCACAGCCGGGCTGCTTTTCATCGTGCTGTGCGTGCAGCAGGTGCGTGAACTCCCGTGGTGAACCGCCCGCCATACTGGCGTACATGACATACGGCCCGCCGCCGCCCTCGTACGGTCCGCCGCAGCCAGGCTTCGGCCCTCCGACACCGGTGCCCGCGCAGCCTCCGTACGGGCCGCCCCCGCCCTCGTACGGTCCGCCGCCCCAGGCCCCGTACGGGTCGCCCCAGCCCGGCTACGGTGCGCCGTCCCCCGCGGTGGACCCCGAGTTCATCGCCCACGACCGGCACAACTCGGTCATCGTCGACGCGTCGGGTGTGGCCCTGGAGATCCAGGGCCACACCCTGGAGTTCCCCTGGGCGCAGATCGCGACCGTGCACTACGCCCCCGCCCCGTACGGCACCGTGCTCATGGTCGCCGTCGCGCACGCCGGCGGCATGCTCTACGAGTGCCGGGTCACCGCCCGCCGCAAGGGCGTCCTCAAGGAGTGGCTCGAAGAGATCGCTCCCGTGGTCCACTTCTACCTCACCCTCCCCGGCCGTCCGCAGGCGTACTGACCGGCCGCACGCAAGCGGCAGCGCCGCCGGTGGGGACGACGGCGCTGCCTGTCGCGGGGAGGGTAGGGATGACGTCGGGTCGGGTTACGGCAGGTTGTGTTCCGGCAGGTCGGGTTACGGCAGGTTGTGGACGTGCGGTCCGACCGCGTTGGACCAGGCGTTGCCGGCCGTCGCGTCCCAGTTCGTCGACCAGGTCATCGCCCCGCGCAGCGACGGGTACGTACGCGAGGGCTTGAACGAACCGCAGTTGGTGCCGCGGGTCAGGCAGTCCAGCGCGTTCTTCACGATCTGCGGGTCGACGTACCCGCTGCCCGCGCCCCGGGTGGACGCCGGGACACCGAGGCCGACCTGCGACGGGTCGAGACCGCCCTCGAGCTGGATGCAGGCGAGCGCGGTGAGGAAGTCCACCGAGCCCTGGGAGTAGACCTTCTGGTCGCAGCCGAGCATCGAACCGCTGTTGTAGTACTGCATGTTGACGACCGTGAGGATGTCCTTCACCGCGAGCGCGGTCTTGAAGTACTCCGTGCCGGTGTTCTGCATGTCGATGGTCTGCGGCGCCATCGTCAGGACGAGCGAGGAGCCCGCCTTCTGCGACAGCTGGCGCAGCGCCTTCGTCAGATAGGTGGAGTTGATGCCGTGCTCGAGGTCGATGTCGACACCGGTGAAGCCGTACTGCTGCATCAGTGACCAGGCGCTGTTGGCGAAGGCGGTCGCGGAGGCGTCACTGTTGATGGTGACGTTGCCCTTCTCGCCGCCGACCGAGATGATCACCGACTTGCCGGCGCTCTTCTTCGCGCTGATGTCGCTCTTGAACTCGTCCACCGAGCCGTAGCCGACGGCCGGGTCCAGATTGAAGGTGATCTCACCGGGCGTCGCCGTCGAGTCGGCGAACGACACCGCGATGATGTCGTACTGCGACTGCACGTCACGCAGCTTCTGCACGGTGGCGCCGTTGTTGAAGTTCTGCCAGTAACCGGTCAGCGCGTGCCTCGGCACGGCCGGGTTGCCCGTGCCGCCGCCGTTGGTCGTCGTCCCGGTCACCGCCGCGGACTTCGCGGACTCCCCGGCGGCGTTCGTCGCGCTCACCTGGAACTGGTACGACGTCGACGCCGCCAGCCCCGTCACGGTGGACGAGGTCCCGGTCACCGACTGGACCTTGGCGCCGTTCCGGTACACGTTGTAGCCGGTCGCGCCGGAGGCGCCGTTCCAGCTCAGCGCCACGGACGACGAGGTCACCGCACCGACGGCCAGCCCACCGGGGGTCGGCGGCACCACCGGGTCGGGGTCACCGCCGCCGCCCCCGTCCGGCCCGAACACCGAGACGTCGTCGGCGTAGTAGGCCGCCTGCCCGTACCAGCCGTGCGTGTAGACGGTCACCGACGTCGTGCTCGCGCCCGTCGTGAAACTGGTGCTCAGCTGCGACCAGCCGGAGCCGCCCGGTGTCCAGGTCGACACGTCGGTCGTGCCGGTCCCGCTCGCGCCGAGGTACACGTACGAGCCCTGCACCCAGGCGCTCAGCTGGTACGTCGAGTTGGGCTTCACGGTCACGGTCTGCGCACACCGCGCGTGGTCCTGGCCGCTGGGCGTGCCCCTGAGCGCCGAGGCCCCGCCGTGCACGGGCGAGGACACGACGGCACCGCTCCCGGCGGAACAGGTCCAGTTGGCGAGTCCCGACTCGAACCCGGCGTTCTTCGCGTTGTTCACATCGGCGGCCACCGCGGTGCCCGCGCCGCCGGCCAGCCCGAGCCCGGCGCCCACGGCCAGCGCCAGGACTCCGCCGAGCCATCTGCGTCTGCGTGTGGTGCGTTCCACTTTGCTGCCTCCGTGGGGGAGTTGGGGGAGAGGAGTGAGGGGAGGGGAGGACGTACGGGAACGGTGGCCACCGCTGGGCGTAAAGCTGGTCCAGACCAATCCGGTTGTCAAGACCTGTGGCGGAAGGTCGTATACGAAAGGGCCCGGTCCCCACCGGACCGAGCCCTGCCTGTCGAGCGTCCCCGCGCCGCTCAGCCGTCCTCCTGCAGACGGTCCGCCGCGCACCCCACCACACAGCCCAGGACCAGCACCGCGTTCGACATCAGCAGCCCCTCGAACGCCAGCTGTTCCCACTGCACCGCCATGTTCAGCAGCTGCGCCGCCACCGGCACGGTGAGCGCCGCCGTCAGATGCCGCGGCGTGGAGTACCGGTACGGGTCCCCGTGGACGCGGGCCGCGGCCCAGGCGGCGAGTGCGATGCACACGGCGTTCGGCAGATGGATCAACAGCAGGCGGCCGCCGAACGTCTCCATCCGCGATGCCGTCGCCACGTGCTCGTACACGACCGTGGCCTGTACGTACTCGGTGAACACCAGGACGACGACACCGGCCGCCCAGGCGCGCACGAGCGCGAGCACCGCCGCTTTGCGCCCCTGGTCCCGCCGGGCCTGTGCCCCGGGCTCGCCGTACCTCGTCATCCGCGCACCGTGACCGACTCGATGATCCTCTTCAGGTCGTCGTCCCCGAGCCGCCCCCGCACCGCGTCGACCCGGACCGCGTACGCCTTCCCGTCCGCGTCGAGACCCGCGACGATCACGCCGTCGACCCGGTCCCCCTTCACCGTGAACGCGAAGTCGATCCGCCGGGCCTGTGCCCTCCCGCCCTCCGGGCCGGCGACCGTGACCTCCTTGTGGCCCTTGAGCGTGGAGCCCAGCGCGATCGCGGCCTCGGCGCCGATCGCCGCCTCCTCGGCCGAGTCGGCCTCGGTGAAGCCCAGCTGCACGGTGATCGTGCCCACGGCCCTGCCGCCCTCGCTCAGGGTGGCCGCCGCCGCGTTGAACCTGCTGCGTACGGCATCGCCCTGCTCCGTGAACGCGGGCGGGTGGGCGACCGTGACGGCAGCCGTCTCCAGGACCCCCCAGCCCTCGGGTGCCGTCCCGGCCTGCGCACCCGACCCGCACGCGGCGGTGCCCAGCAGGGCCACGGTCAGGGACGCGGCCGAGAGCAGCCGCCCTGCCGTCCTTCTCGCGGTGCGCGGGGCGCCGGTGTTCGTGGCATGGGTGCTCGTCGCGTGGGTGCACGTCGCGTCGGTGCTCATGGCGTCGGTACCCATGGCCTCGGTGCTCCTGTCGCCGGGATCAGTTCGCACAGTAGCTGTACGGGACATAGCTGCGGCCACCTCCCTGTGGAGCGCCCAGGAACTCCGCGTCATCGAGGATCTCCTCCCTCTTCTCGGTGGAGACCGAGAAGCCGAGACTCAGTCCCAGGTTGAGCTCGAAGCCGTACTCCGCCGCGTCGGGCAGGCCCGTGTACGTCGTCCGGCTCGACAGCCCCTCGTCGAAGAGCAGCTGTCCGAACGGGTCGTCGTTCCCGGGCCGCTTCGTCGGCGCGTGGTCGCCGAACATGTAGCTGAAGGGCGCCGCGTACTGTCCGTCCCCGTCCAGCCACCGCTGGGCGATCGCGCGCTGCTTCGCGCCCTCGGCGCCCGGCGGGACGACGACGGAGTCGGTGACGACCTCGATGCCCGTCTCCTGGTCGCCGCCCTTGGCCGAGCCGCTCCCGCCGCGTTTGCCGGAGCCCTCCATGCCGTTGTCCCCGCCGACCTTCACCCCGTCCTTGGCGGCACCCTTCTCGACCGTCCGCGTCATGTCGATCCGCAGCAGCTCGCCGGTCCTCTTGTCGTGGGTGACGGTGATGGTCCCCGTCCGGGTCGTCGACGCGGACGCCTCCGCGCCGACGGGTCCGGCCTCGTAGCCGGCCTTGGTGCCGTACTCGACCGACGCGCTGTAGGTGTACGACTTGGTGCCCTTGAACTCGTTGTCGGTCCAGGTCGCCTCGGGGGAGAACCTGAAGTTCCCGCCGAGCGTGGCGCTGAGCTTCCTCTCGTCGTCGGCCGACAGCTTGAGCCCGCCGGCCGCACCGGCCTCGATGCCGACCTTGCCGTAGCTGATGTGCCGGTTGCCGAGCTTCTCGTCGATGCGGTTGCGCAGCTTCTCCTCCTCGGCCATCGGGCCCTTGCCGAAGAGGTAGAGGATGCTGCTCCCGAGCCCGCCGCCCTTGGCGCCCGCGTGCCGGTTGGTCAGCTCGTAGGTCTTCAGGCTCTCGATGTCGTCGCGGAAGGCCTTCGCGTCCGCCTCGCTGTCGAACACCCAGGTGTCCCCGTTGGTGACCTTGATCCCGGCGCCCAGCTCGACCTTGTCGGAGCCGAACCTGCCGACCTTGGCGCCCGGTTTCCAGTCCTTCCTGGCGGCGATCGAGGCGGCGTCGGTGAACGTCATCAGGACCTGCTGGTCGTTCTCGTCGACCGTGCCGTCCTTGTTGACGTCGGTCTTGGCTTGATACGTCTGCTGCTGGAAGCCGTACTCCTCGCCCCACTCGATGAACAGCAGCTTGGCCTTGGCGCCGGCCTTGTCGCTGACCGAGGAGATCTGGCAGAGCGCGGGCTCGTAGTCGGCGTCGGTCCTCGGGGCGGCCTCGTCCTGGCCGCTGCCGTCGCCGGTGCCGCAGGAGCCGCCGAAGGTGACCAGGCAGCGCAGCTTCTCGGCGATGGTCCCGTCGATCCCGGTGCCGACGAGCGCACCGAGCACGGCGGCGGAGACGACGATGACGCCGACGTACTCCGTGGCCGTGGCGCCCCGGTCGCGTCCCGGGTGGCGTCCGCGGGCGGACCCCTGTTCCATGCCGTACCCCCTCGGACCGTCGAGCCCGTTCCCGTCACCGATGCCGCTGTCGGTACCGGCCGGATTCGGACGCTACGGAAGGAGAGCGGGGGCGGGCGTGGGTCCTGGGGCCCCATTCAGGGCCCAGAGGGCCTGTTGGGCCCTTGTGGCGGTGAACCCGGAAGGAATTCGCGGAATCGAAGGAACGATTCCCGAAATCCCTTCACTGGTACGGGAGTTAACCTCTGGCCGCTTCGTCCGGTTTGGCCGGTGAGTATTGCGTGAGGGTTGGGGCACTGCGTCTCGAAAGCTGTTCTCTGCCCTGTAGGACGTGGATAAAGTGCTGGTGCAGGAGGACTACGGAGACCAGTCACGGAGCAGTACGGAGCAGTAAGGATCTGCGGTCGCCGTCACGACGGCGACCGAAGCTGAACGGGGAATCAGCGTGCCGACCGCAATTGCTGTGACCAGCGCCGATCTGGTGCTACCGCCGACCGACCGCCAGACGCCCACCGCGGCGCTGCTGCACTCGCCGGACGCCCAGCCGCTCGATGCCGCGCTCGCCGACATGCAGGTCCTGGTCGAGCAGAACGGCTACGTGATCGCCCTCTACCCCGCCTCCATCCCCGCCGCCCACGAGCGCAGACTGCACACCGTCCGCTCGGTCCTGGAGAGCGACCGCATCGCGCTCCTCAAACTCGACCTGCCGCCGCTCGGCGTGTCCGTCCTGGTCCGCCAGCTGAGGCAGTTGTCCATCTGCGACTTCAGCGCGGGGGTCGTCGCGTCCGCCGCACGGCTCCTGTCGCACTACATCTACGCGGGCGCGCTGCTCAACTCGGTCACCAAGCTCGACCGTGTCCCGGTGAGCCTCAAGTCGCACGCCAAGTCGTGGGTGCCGGGCTCGCAGTTCGGGGTCGTGGCCAACCCCACCCCACAGCTGATCAGGATCGGCAACGGAGACCTCGCCGGGCCCGAGTTCGCCACACAGCTCCTGGTGGCAAAAGGGCAGCTGCAGTCGGAATGGGTGAAATCCACCCTGGCTCCCGCATGGCAGGTCCAGGGAATGCAGGAGACGGCGTTGCCGGCCGATTCACCACGCTGGTGGGGAACGCCCCGGATGGTCGAATTCGCCGCCTTTCTCCCTGATATCTCCGTCATCTATCAGCTGGTTTCCTCGGTACGACGGGAGGTGTGCACCTGGTGCGGCATCGAACTCATCGGTGACCGCTGCGGATTCTGCTCGGCACCGCTCGCGGCTGTCGAGAACCGAACGCACGCCACGGGTGTCCTAGGCCAAGGAACACCGATGAACCACGGGTCGTAGGGCGCCGCCGGGGCGGTACGCACGGACCGATGGCGGCCCGGCTGCCCCGGTCGTACGCGCCCGCACCGCACCCACCGGTCCGCCCGCCAGTCCGCGTATCCGTCCGCTCGTCAGCCCACGTCTCCCAACGAGGTCGCCCCGCTCATGAATTCACGCCAACGCCGCGGCATCATCCTTCTGCTCCTCTCGGTCCTGTGCGCCTTCGGCGCGTTCGCCGGTGTGCTCTCGGTGATCAGCGACGTGAATTCCAAGGTCGGTCCCGAGGTGGACGCCTACCGGGTCAAGTCGGATGTCGCCCCGTACCAGGCCCTGCAGCCCGGCCAGTTCGAGAAGATAAAGATCCCCAAGCGCTGGCTCTCCAAGAACGCGGTGACCGATGTGTCGGTCGTCGGCGGCAAGGTGGCGGTCACCCAGCTCAAGAAGGGCTCGCTGCTCCAGGACGACATGTTCGTCAAGCGGCCCGAACTCGACCGGGACGAGCAGGAGATCGCCATCATGATCGATGCCGCGACCGGTGTCGCGGGCAAGATCAGAGCGGGTGACGCCGTCAACATCTACGCCACGTTCCCCGCCGACGACCAGGGTGGGGTCAAGGCCCAGTCGCGCGTCATCGTCCCCAACGCCCGGGTGCTCGACGTCGGCCGGCTCACCGCGCTCGAGCCCAAGGAGGACGACCGCCGCGGCACCCTGCGCGAGGCCGTCCCGATCACCTTCGCTCTGACGACCAAGGATGCCCAACGCGTGGCGTACGCCGAGTCGTTCGCGGTGAACGTGCGGCTCGCGCTGCTCGCCGCCGGCGGTTCGACGCAGCTGCGCCCGGGAGAGGGCACCTACACCCTCGAAGGGGACAAGTGAGAGCCGGATGACGACCAGAATCCTCCCGGCCGTCGGTGACGCCGACGCCGTCCGATCCATCACCACCCTGCTCGGCCAGCTCCCCGAGGCGGAGCCGGCCGGGCCGGTCGGTGACTCCACCTCGCTGATCGACACCCTGGCGCGGCTCGCCACCGAGTCGATCGACGAGCTCCCGGAGGTCGTCCTCGTCCACGAGCGGATCGGACCGGTACCGGCACTCGAACTGATCCGGGAGGTGGCCCTCCGCTTCCCTGCCGTCGGCGTCATCCTCGTCACCGCGGACGCGAGCCCCGGCCTGTACTCGGCCGCGATGGACTCCGGGGCACGGGGTCTCGTCGGCCTGCCGATCTCCTACGAGGAGCTGGCCCAGCGCGTACAGGCCGCGGCCGCCTGGTCCGTCGGCGTACGACGCCATCTGGGCTCCGGCGGCGACGTGTTCACCGGACCGGGCGGCACCGTCGTCACCGTCAGCGGCGCCAAGGGCGGCGTCGGCACCACCGTCACCGCCGTACAGCTCGCCCTCGCCGCCAGGGCCTCGGGCAGGACCGTCGCCCTGGCCGACCTCGACCTGCAGTCCGGCGACGTCGCCTCGTACCTGGACGTGCAGTTCCGCCGCTCGATCGTCGATCTGTCCGGCATCCAGGACCTCTCGCCACGGGTCCTCCAGGACGCGGTCTACGCCCATGAGAGCGGGATGGGGCTGCTGCTGGCACCGGGGGAGGGCGAACGCGGCGAGGAGGTCACCGACCGGTCGGTGCGGCAGATCGTCAGCGCCCTGCGCAACCGCTACGAAGTGGTGGTCGTCGACTGCGGCAGCTACATGAACGGCGCCAACGCGGCGGCGATCGAAATGGCCGACACGACGCTGCTCGTCACGACCCCGGACGTAGTCGCGGTGCGGGCGGCCAAGCGCATGGTCCGGCTCTGGGACCGCCTCCAGATCCGCAAGGCGGAGGAGACGGTGACCGTCGTCAACCGGTACGTACGCAACACGGAGATACAGCCCGCCCTGGTCGAGAGGATCACCTCGACCCGGGTGTCCAAGGTCGTGATCCCCGCCAACTTCAAGGAACTGCAGGCCCTCGTCGACGCGGGCCGGATGCAGGACCTGGAGGCCAAGTCCACGGTCAAGCAGGCGCTGTGGGGGCTGGCGGGAGAACTGGGACTGGTGAAGACGAATGAAGCACCGCAGAAACAGGGCAGGTTGAGGAGCGACCGGGGCGCGCTGGGCATCCGGCGCCGGACCTGAACCACGTCACGAGGGGGCGAGTTGAAGCGATGCGCATCGCGGTGGTTACCGACTGGCGAGAGGACCGCGGGCAGACCGCGGTGGAGTTCACCGGGATGGTGCCGATCATCCTGGCGACCCTGATCCTGCTGTGGCAGGCGGCCCTCGTCGGATACACGTTCTCGCTGGCGGGCAACGCGGCGGACGAAGGCGCCCGGACGGGCGCGGTGGCGGGCTGGGGATCGGGCCCGGCGTGCGAGGCGGCCGCGCGGAAGGAGCTTCCCGACGCGTGGCAGGCCGGCCAGACCCAATGCCAGAGGAAGGGCGACGGCCTCTTCGAGGCCAGGGTGGACCTCAAAGCCCCCTTCCTCTTCCCCGGCTTCGTCGACCTCCCGATCCCCGTCAACGGGCGGGCCTCCGCCGTGTGGGAGGGCTGAGCCATGCGGAAGCGCATACTCCGGCTTCGTGAGGAAGGCGACAGGGGCCAGACCGCCCTCGAGTACGTCGGCTGGATCCCCCTCCTTCTGCTGATCGCGCTCGCGGCCATCCAGCTCGGCATCGCCGCGTACGCCGTACAGCAGGCGGGTACGGGCGCGCGGGCGGCGGCTCGCAGCGAATCGATCGGGAACGGCGACGGCCAGCGGGCGGGCAAGGAGGCGATGAGCGACTGGGTGGCCGGTGGAACCCAGATCGACCGCAGTGGTTGGGGTGAGGAGGTCACCATGACCGCCCGCGTCACCATCCCGTCCATCGTCCCCGGCATCGACGACTTCGGCGAGGCCACTCGCTCCGCGACCATGCCCGTCACCGACTGACCACCCGAGCACATCCGTAAGGAGTCGAGCACATGAGCCTCCGGGCGCGCATCAGCAATCCCGAACCGAGCAACGGGCAGGGCTCCGACAACCAGCTCGTCGGGATCTACCGCGCCAAGCTCCTGGAGGAGATCGACCTCGCGGAGATGTCCGCCCTTCAGGCTGCCGAACGCCGTGCCCGCCTCGAACGCGTGCTGGGTCACATCATCAGCCGCGAGGGACCGGTCCTCTCGTCGATCGAGCGCTCGCAGCTCATCCGCCGCGTCGTCGACGAAGCCCTCGGCCTCGGCATCCTGGAGCCCCTGCTCGAAGACGCCTCCATCAGCGAGATCATGGTCAACGGCCCCGAGCAGGTCTTCGTCGAGCGGCGCGGCCGGCTGGAGAAGCTGCCGATGCGCTTCAGCTCCCACGAACAGCTGATGCAGACCATCGAGCGCATCGTCTCCACGGTGAACCGCCGGGTGGACGAGGCCACTCCCATGGTCGACGCCCGGCTTCCCAGCGGCGAGCGAGTCAACGTGATCATCCCGCCGCTCTCCCTCTCCGGACCGATCCTCACGATCCGGCGCTTCCCGCGGGCCTTCACGCTGCGCGAGATGATCGAGCTCGGTTCGCTCGACGAGCAGATGACGATGCTGCTGTCCGGGCTCGTCCGCGCCAAGTTCAACGTGATCGTCTCCGGCGCCACCGGTACGGGAAAGACCACCCTGCTCAACGCGCTCTCCGGGCTGATCCCGGAGGGGGAGCGCATCGTCACCATCGAGGACTCGGCAGAGCTCCAGCTCCAGCAGAGCCATGTCATCACCCTGGAGAGCCGCCCGGCGAACGTCGAGGGCAAGGGCCAGATCACCATCCGCGACCTGGTCCGCAACTCGCTGCGAATGCGCCCCGACCGCATCATCGTCGGTGAGGTCCGAGGCGGCGAGACGCTTGACATGCTCCAGGCAATGTCGACCGGTCACGACGGCTCCCTCGCCACGGTCCACGCCAACAGCGCCGAGGACGCGCTGATGAGGCTCCAGACCCTGGGCTCCATGTCGGACGTCGAGATCCCGTTCGTGGCGATCAAGGACCAGATCAACAGCGCCGTCGACGTCATCGTCCAGCTGACCCGCCACGCCGACGGCTCCCGACGGATCACGGAGATCGCCATCGTCGACTCCCATGGAAGGGAGGAGTACCGGATCGTCACCGTCTGCCGGTTCGACGCCCAGCCCATGTCCGCCGACGGCCGGATCCACGGCGTCTTCGAGTACCTCCCGCTGCCGCGCCGGGTCGCCGAACGCCTGTACATGAAGAACGAGCCGATCCCACCGGCCTTCGGCGTCGCCGAGTCGGAGGACCAGCTGGCGTTGCGCGAGGCGGTGGCATGAGCGCGATGGGCCCCGTGAACCCCGTGAACCCTGTGAGCCCCGTGAATCCCGTGCGTCCCGTAAGCCCCGTAGGCCGTAAGGCGGAGGCCGTGTCCCCGACCGCGACAGAAGGTTCAGCCCGTGGCTAATCTCCCGCTCCTGACGATCGGCGTCACCCTGCTCGCCTGCGTACTCGGCGTCGTCGGCGTACACATCTACTCCTCGGGCAAGGCCCAACGGCAGGCGATCGTCGACCGGATGTCCCAGACCGGCCAGATCGCGCTCCCCAGCAGCCGCCGACGCCGCTTCCGCGGCGTGGACCGACGCCTTCGCGGGACGGGGATCGGCAAGCGGATCGAGCGGAAGATCGCCACGACCGGGCTCGACCTCACCCCGGGCGAGTACCTCGTGTACGTGATCGGCGCTCTGCTCGCCATCTACTTCACCGTCGGCGCGATCTTCGCACCGTTCTTCGGCGTCCTCGCGGCATTCGTCGGACTGTGGGGAGCCAACGCCTTCCTCAACTGGCAGCGCGCCAAGCGGACCGAGGCCTTCATCAACCAGCTCCCCGAGTTCACCCGCGTCCTCGCCAACGCCACCCACGCCGGACTCGCCATGCGCACCGCACTGGCCATGGCGGCCGAGGAACTCGACGACCCGGCGGGCGAGGAACTGCTGCGCGTGGCCGACCAACTCTCCGTCGGCCACTCCCTCGACGTCGCCCTCGGCGAACTCGCCGACCGTCTGCCGTCCCGCGAACTCGTCGTCCTCGTCTCCACGCTCGTCCTCTCCAACCGGGCCGGTGGCCAGGTCGTCACCTCGCTGCGCAACCTGACCGAGACCCTGGAGGAGCGCAAGGAGACGCGGCGAGAGGTGACCACGATGCTCTCGCAGGTGAAGGTGACCGCCTTCGCCGTCCCGCTCCTCGGCCTCGGCTTCCTCCTGATGATCAACGCCATGACCCCCGGGGCCCTGGACAAGATGACCGGCTCGGTGACCGGCCAGCTGGCCGTGGTCGTCGCCTTCGGCCTGTACGCCGTCGGCTTCTTCCTGATCCGCGGCATGTCCCGGATCCGGGTCTGAACGGGAAGGACACGAGGACACATGATGGGACTTCTGCTCGCGGTCGCCTTCGGTCTCGCCGTGTACGGCGTGTTCCACGGCATCCGGATGTACCGCGCCGAGGCCAAGCTCCCCAGCGACCTCGCGATCGCCCTCGAAGTGGGCTCCACGCGCACCACCGCGGTCGGCTCCGGCGTCGACCGCATGGGCATGCGCTTCGCCCCGACCGTGCTCTCGATGATGGGGCCCAAGCGCGTCGACGCCCTGCGCCGCAGGCTCGACATGGCGGGCAACCCCGGCGGTATCACCGTCGACCGCTACGCCGCGCGCCGCGCCGTCTACACCATCCTCGGCTCGGCCGCCGCCCTGGCCCTCCTCGCGCGGGGACAGGCGGTGATCGCCGTCGTCGCCCTCGTGTACGGACTCGTGTGGACCGACTTCCTCATCCGGGTCGCCATCACCCGCCGCCGCCAGGACATCGAGCGCACCCTCCCCGACTTCCTCGACGTCCTCGCCGTCGTCGTCTCGGCCGGCCTCGGCTTCCGCCAGGCATTGGAGCGGGTCGCCGAGAAGTACAAGGGGCCGTGGTCCGACGAGCTACGGATCACCCTGCGCCAGATGGACATGGGCGTCAGCCGCCGCGAGGCCTTCGAGCAACTGCGGAAGCGGAACGCGTCGGAACAGGTGTCGATGTTCGTCACCGCCCTCCAGCAGGGCGAGGAACTGGGTGCCCCGATCGTCGACACCCTGATCCAGATCGCCACCGACATGCGCCGCGCGGACGCTCAGAACGCCCGGCGTACGGCGGCCAAGGCCGTTCCCAAGACCACGCTCGTCGTGACCATGGTCATGCTCCCCGCAACCTTGATCCTCATCGTCGTGAGCTTCTACTACGGCTCCGGCGTCGACTTCACCAACGTCCTCAACGGCGGCTGAGACCCGGAAGGAAGTGCAACCGGAACAGGAGCGAAACGCGAACCGGACCGGGAACAGGAGCCGGCCGGAACCGGGACTGGGACCGGGACTGGGACTGGGACCGGAGCTGGAACCGAACTCGGACAGGAGGTGACCACCATGGCCCAGCGAATCGCCGCTCTCGGCGGCGGAGCAGGCGCCGGCATCACCGGCGGCATCGGCGGCGGTATGAACGGTGAACTGCCCCCGCAGGCGACAGCGACCGCCTCCCAGCACGTGCCCTCGCTCCCGATCCAGGTCAACGCCCTGCAGGCGCTCTGCCGGCAGGTGTTCGGCTTCCGGCTGGCGGTGATCGGCCTGGCCACGCCGTTCGCCCTGGACAACACCGCACCGGGGCTGGCCGTGTGGCTCGTCGGCGCCGCCGTGATCGTCACGGTCATGGTGTCGTACATCCCCCTGCGCGACTGGGAGCGCTTCGGGCCCATCCTGCTGCGGCACCCGACGCTGCTCGCCGTCGACTCCCTCTTCGGCGCACTGCTGCTGGCCGTCGCCTCCCCCGAGTCCCTCCTGGCCTACGTCACCATCTGCACCCCGCTGCTCGCCGGGCTGGTCTACAGCTGGCGCGGGGCAGCGGTGTTCGCCGTGCTCCAGTCGCTCATCGTCGCGGGTGCGTACGCCGTGAACCCCACCGTGGAGGCGGGCGTCAGCGATCTGCTCCTGCCGGGCCTGTGTGTCATCGCGGGAGCCGTCGGCAGCACCCTGCGCAATCTGATGCTCGGCTTCGGCGCGGCGAGCCAGGCCCTCACCGAGGCCCGCGCCCGGCTCGCCGTCAACGAGGCGGTGGAGGAGGAGCGCGCCCGCCTCGCCCGGGAGATGCACGACTCGGTCGCCAAGACCCTGCACGGGCTGGCGCTGGCCGCGGACGGACTGGCCGGTACGGCCGACCGCATGGACCCGCTCACCATCAAGCACCAGGCGGATCTCGTCGCCCGCTCCGCGCGCCGCGCCGCCGCCGAGTCGCGGGAGCTGCTGTCGGACCTGCGCCGTGAGTCGGGGCTCGACGGCGGAATCGACGTCCTCGACGAACTCTCCGCCCGTACCGAGGACTTCGCCCGACGGCACGAGGTCAGGGCCACCTTCCGACGGCTCAACCAGGCCCCGGTACCGGCCGTGCCGCAGGTCGTCGCACGCCAGGCCCTCACCATCGCCTCGGAGGCCATGGAGAACGCCCACCGTCACGGCCGGCCGGGCTACTTGGACGTCTCCGCCGGCGTCGTCGGTGACGTCCTCCGTATCAGCGTGTACGACGACGGGACGGGCCTGCCGCCCGGCACGACCCTGGACGACCTCCGCCGCGCGGGCCACTTCGGTCTCGTCGGCATGGTCGAACGGGCCGCGTCCATCGGCGCCCGCATCCGCATCGGCCGCGGCCGCCACGCACGGGGCACGGAGGTCCGGCTCGAACTGCCGCTGATGGCGATCGCGCCGCCGCCGCTGGGCGCGGTGCCGAGTCAGCAGCGAACGGCGCCGCTCCTGAACTGACCGCCGCGTCCCCGAACCGATCCCCACCCGGCTCCCGTTCCCACCCCGTCCCCCACCATCCCGAGAGGAGGCCGCATCCATGCCGGACGACATCTCCCGCACCTCAGGGCAGCAGTGGACACAGCATCCCCACGTGTCCCAGCACACGTCCTCGCATGCCACACCGCTCACTTCCGACCATTCCTCAGGTTCGTCCGCCTTCCCCGCCCACCAAGGGGCGGCGGCAGCGGCATCCGGCGAATTCCCCGCCCTCCCCGGCACCATGGCACCCGCCCCGACGCTCCGGGTCGTGATCGCCGACGACAACCCGGTCGTACGAGCAGGTCTGACCGTGCTGCTCCAGGGCCGCCAGGACATCCACGTCGTCGCGGAGGCCGCCGACGGCCGCCAGGCCTACGACGCTGCGGTCCAGCACCGGCCGGACGTCATCCTGCTGGACGTACGCATGCCCGGGGTCGACGGCATCTCCGCTCTCCCGCACCTCGTCCGGCTCGCGCCGGTGCTGATGATGACGTACAGCCGTGAGAGTGACATCGTCCACGAGGCCCTGCGGCGCGGAGCGGGCGGCTACCTGGTCCACGGCGAGTTCACCGCGGACCAGCTCGTCGCCGCGGTGAGGGACATCAAGGAGGGCCGGGCCTCCTTCACCGCCTCGGCCTCCAGCGCGCTCCTCGCGACCGTACGGGGTACCGGTCAGGCGCATCCCGAGCCGACAGGTCCGCCGCTGCCGGAGGGTCTCGGTACGGCCTTCGACGGTCCCGGATATCAGCCCGGAGCATCTGCAACCGCACACGACACGAACATCGGTCGTGTCAACCCATCGTCAACAAATCAGCAGGTGAGCCCAGTTAGGGCGGAGACTCCTCCGCAACAATTCGATGCGCCCTCTTCGCTTTCGCAAGCGAATATGGCACATTCTTCAGCAGGGTCGGTCACACCAGGGGCCAACCCTGGCACCAGCGGTGCCGGAGGGCTGCTGACGGAGCTGAGTCAACGGGAGGTGGAAGTGATGGACCTGATCGCGTCCGGCATGACGAATCAGCAGATCGCGGCCACCTGCTTCATCAGCCAGAAGACCGTCAAGAACCACATCAACCGCATCTTCGCGAAGCTCAACGCCGGCAGTCGCGGCGAGGCCATCGCCCTCTGGCACAGCCTGAGGCGAGGTTCCCGAGGGGGGCCGGCGAGCCATGGCTGACGTGCCAGGACAGGAGCGGGCCCAATCCGTGGAATGGGCCCGGAGTTGGGCCCTGAGGCCCATGCCGAGCAGTGTTCTCCCCCCGTACGTTTCTCATGTCGCCAGCGAGACCGGCCAGGAGGAAGCCGGAAGCGCGAGCGGCACCAAAGACTCGTACGAGTCGGCCGGCACCCGGCCGGCCGGACCTGGAGGGGAACACCATGTCGAACATCACGCTGAAGGCCGCGTCCAACGCCCGCGTCTACATCGGCTCCTGGGCCAAGACGACCGTCGAGGCGATCCAGCGCCGCAGCGACAAGGGCCAGGGCGCCGTCGAGTACGTGGGTGTGATCGTCCTGGTTGCGCTGATCATCGTGGCGGTCGTCGGGACGGACATCGACACCACCATCGCGAACGCCCTGACCCAGCGGGTCGGCGAGATTCTGAAGGGCTGATGCTGCGCGTCGCTCGCGAGAAAGGGCAGGCCGCTCCCGCCTACGTCACGGTGGTAGCGGGCCTGCTCTTTCTCGCGCTCGCGTTCTTCGCGGTCGGCCAGGCCGGTGCCACACGCAACGGTACGCAGACAGCGGCCGACGCCGCCGCACTCGCGGCGGCAAAGGAATCTCGGGACAAGTTCGAGCTGGAGTTGCCGGCGAAGCTCAATCCGGCGTTCCTCACGGCGATCTTCAATCTGGGCCAGATCGGATCCTGGTGGGGGTGTCACGCGGCTTTCCCCATGGCTCAGAAGAACAATGCCGTGGTGGATATGACGCAGGGCGGCGGCTGCTCTCCGGCCTTCAACGGGCGTTGGGGCTTCACCGTCCACACCAAGTCCCAGAAGCCGGTGGGTGACACGGTCCTGCCGGGGACTGAGGGCGAGGACGGCAAGGGTAAGGCCCAAGCGACGGCCGAGCTCGAATCAAGGTGCATCTACACGCCGGTACCCAAGCCCTTGGGGACGTTGACGTGCAAGGGAATCGTGCCCTGGCTGGTGGGCCAAGGCCCTCCGCCCGCCGGGGAGGACCTCTTCGACATCCGGCTGGCCGAGAACTGACCGAGAACGAACGCGAAGGAATTCACCAATCATGCATGTCCGGTACGGAGTGACGACTCGCAGGGTGGCCACCGCCGCTCTCCTCGCGACAACGCTGACTCTGTCGCTCACCGCATGTGGCGGTGACGGCGAGGGGGCGGCCAAGGACCAGGGGAGCAGCTCCGCCCCCGCCGCTTCGGGAAACAGCAAGCCCAAGGAAGAAGAGGGCGGCGGCAACACCGTGCCGGACACCAGCCAGACTCTGGCAACGATCAACGGCAGCAACGGGTTGCAGATCGTCATCCACAGCGCGGTCCGTGACACCGGCGGATTCCTCACCGTGTCCGGCACCATCAAGAGCACGGCGGGCAAGACGAGTTACGCCCCCATCGAGTGGAACGGTCAGGAGCAGGTGGTACGCGGTACCGGCCGTTCCCTCGCGGGCATCACTCTTGTCGACAAAGCGGAGAAGAAGCGCTACTACGTGCTTCGTGACACCGACGGATACCCCCTGACCACGACCGGTATCAGCAACATCGATGCTGCCGGAACCGCGTTCTTCGCGCAGTTCCCGGCTCCGCCCGACGGGACGACCGAGGTCGCCATCCAGATTCCCCTGATGCCCACCGCCACGATTGCGATCTCCTGATGAGGGCCGCCACGACACACCGCTCCCGCCGGACCGCGGCATCCGTCCTCACCGCCGCCGCGCTCGTCGTGAGCCTGCAGTTCACCGTCGTCGGGGGCGCCTGGGCCGATGAAACCCCCAGCGCCGGCACGCCACCGGGCACCGAGTCGACCTCCCCGCCACCCGAGGTCGACGGGAACGCGCCCGGCCTCAAGCTCCGCGACGGCGCGACCCTCGCCCCCGCCCGCGTGCTCGACATCGTTTCCGTCGTCGAGTCCGAGGGCGGTGAGGAGCGCCGCGAGGAGACCAGCTCGAACCTGAAGTTCGCGCTCCAGGCGGAGGTGCTCTTCGGCAAGGACAGCGCCAAGCTGTCCGGCGCCGCCAACGCCCGGATCGCCGAGATCGCGGCGGAGATCACGAAGCAGGGCGCCAAGAAGGTCCGCGTCTTCGGCTTCACCGACAACCTCGGCTCCTCCGCACACGGTGACGTCCTCTCCAAGCAGCGGGCCGACGCCGTGCACGGCGTGCTGTCGAAGCAGCTCTCCGGCGCCGGGATCAGCTACGAGATCCGCGGCTATGGCGAGCAGTTCCCGATCGCCGACAACGGCAGCGAGGAAGGCCGCAAGAAGAACCGCCGGGTGGAGGTCTCCTTCCCGCGCGGTGAGAAGGGCGGCGGCTCCCAGAGCTGACCTGGCTCCGTACGGAGTCTCAGATCGCGCCGCGTGGTCTCGGCAGAGATGGTGGGCGGCGGCGGCATCCCTGCCGCCGCCGTGAGACTCGAAGGCCAGAGCCGTCGCACCGGTGATCGGAGCCGCCGTCCAAACGGATTCACGCCGGGGGCAGAATCTCTGCCATGGGGACGGACATCAGCGGCTTTGTCGAATGCCGAGCTTGGCACCTCCACGACGAGGGCGGGCACTCCGCCTGGCGAGCCGCTATCGACCTCTTCTTGCTGAACGTCACCAGGAACTATGACGCGTTCGGCTGCCTCTTCGGCGTCCGCAACTACGCCAACTTCCGGCCGCTCGCCGCAGATCGCGGGTTGCCGGCCGATGCGTCCAAGGCTGTGCGTGCCGAACTCGACAAGCTCGCCCAGTGGCCGGATCAGGCATACGGCACCACATGGATCACCTGGGCCGAGCTGAAGGCAGTCGACTGGGACGAGCCTGCGGAGAAGCCCGACAGTCGACTCCATCAGTACCGGCAGACCGCGGACGGACTCAGGTTGACGGGGAAGGCTTCCTGGAGCCCTCGGTTCGCGCAGGCCGTCGGCCTTTCCGAACCAGGGCCGGACCACGTTCAGGAGTGGCCCGAAGGAAGCGAATGGCTGATCGGCGACACTCTCTACAGATCCGTGAAACTCCACCGCCGGGCGGCTGTTCCGGATGACGGCGAGTGGAAGCCGGTCTGGACCGTAATGGAGGCACTCGCCTCGCAGCACGGTGACGACAACGTCCGACTCGTGGTCTGGTTCGACAACTGAGCTGACGCTGCGGTGAGCCGATCCCAGGTCACAGGCTCTTCCTGTGACGCGAAACCTCGACACCTACAGCCAACGGAGCCTCGTGACAGACCCCGCCGAGCAACGGCTCTGCTCTGCGATTTCCGCCCTCAGTGACGCCATCCCTAGCGATCTTCGCCGCCCTCCCCTTGGCTGGGCCGGGGTTCAGGCATGGGAAGCGGCACATGGCATCGAGCTGCCTGAGCCCTACCGCACGTTCGTTGCCGAGGTTTCCAACGGCACATCGGAAGGCGCAGCCACGACACATGGGCTGCTCCCGCTGGGGCAACTGCCCGAGAACTGGCAGCGCTGGGAAGCGGAATGCTGGCTGAGCCCCGAACCATTCGATGGCACGGCCCCGCGGAAGCCGGCCGTGCCCTTTCCTCTTGAGGAAGCGTGGCAGTGGGAGTACGACTACTACGACCACGACCAGCACTCACCCCGCCTCCACGGCCTCTACCAGCATGGCTCGATCCTCCTGGGCAGTAACCGCGGCTGTGAATTCTGGATACTCATTGTGACCGGACCTCAACGCGGCCGGGTCTGGTGGCTGGGGGACGGATGCGCAGCCCCCTACGCCGATGCCGGAGAGGAAGCAGAGTCAGAAGTCGACTTCGTGTCCTGGCTCCAGGCATGGCAGGCCGACCGAGGCTGGTGGTCTGAGCACTTGGAGTACGTGGATTGAGCACTCCCGCGATTGGCCGCGTCTTCTCTGAGGAGATGCCACGGATCTCAGACAGGCCGTGCCTGGAGGACTCGACACGCTGTAGGACAGCGCATGTCACAGCATCGAGCCGTGACGAAAGCCGTGTCGGCTCAGGTCTCGGCGGCGGCTTGATTGCCGTCCCCAGATCCCGGTGCGGCTGGAAGCATCCGTCCCAGGCGTGCGAGCGGGGACAGCGTCATCAGCAGTGGGGACAGCATCATGCCCGCGGCTGTCACCAGGAGGCTGGTGCGCAGCCCCCACTCCTGTGCGAGGAATCCGCCGAGCAGCGAGCCGAGTGGGGTCAGTCCCATACCGACGAACGTGATCGTCGCGGCCGCGCGGCCTTGCATCGCGTCCGGCGTGACGGCCTGCCGGACGGCCATGACCGTGACGTTCACCAGCTGCCCGCCCGCCCCGAACACGAAGTTGACCGCCAGCAGCACGGGAAGGGTCGTCGCGGGGGAGCCGTGCAGCGCGGGCACGCACAGGAACACGCCGTCGCCCAGTGCCGCCGCGGACACGAGTACCGCGCCATGGCCGAACCGGCTCGGCAGGCGGGCGGCCAGCATCGAGCCCAGGAGCGCGCCCGGGCCCGTCGCGGCGAGCGCAAGCCCGACGGCGGTGCCTGACAGATGCAGTTCGCGCGGCAGGAAGAGCAGGTAGACGGTCATCATGGCCGCGAAGGAGAACTGGAACGCGGCCGAGGCGAGGCACACGGTCCGCAGCGAGGTCTCCCTGACGACGAAACGGACGCCGTCATGGATCCGCCGCCACACCCGAGTGGGACGTTCCGAGTGTTCCGGCATCGATTCGCGTCGGCGGATCCGCCGGATCGACAGGAACGACAGCGCGAAGAACAGTGCGCTGGAGGCGGCAGCGGCAGCCGCCGACAGCAGGGACACCAACGCACCGCCGAGGGCGGGACCGGCGATCTGCGCGGCGGACCGGCTGCCCTCGAGCGCGCTGTTGCCCCGCACCAGTTGATCGCGTTGCACCAGCCTGACGAGAGATGCCTGGTAAGCCACGTCGAAGAACACGGACAGGGCCCCGACGGCGAAGGCGACCACGAGCAGCGCGGGCAGGCCGAGCCAACCGAGGAGACCGGCCGCCGCGGCGGCTCCGAGCGCCAAGGTCCGGCCGATGTCCGTCACAACCATCACCGTTCGGGCCCGCCACCTGTCCACCCACGCACCGACGAAGAGCGAGAGCAGCAGGATCGGCGCCTGTCCGACCGCACGGAGGACACCCAACTCGCCGGCACCGGCATGGAGCGTCAGGACGGCGAAGAGCGGCAGGACCACCAGGGACGCGTGTTCGCCGAGTTGGGAAGCCGTCTGGCCCAGCCAGAGGCTGCGGAAGTCGCCGTCTCGCCACAGGCTCGACGGAACAGGCCGGCCGGAATCGGATACGGCAGAGGTAGCGGACGGCACGAAGACCACTTGGGTTGCCGACGACGAGGGCCCCGCCAACCGGCGCGCAAAGGCGCACCCACGGTGCAGGCGGGGAGGGCTCGCTGTGCCGCAACATCAAGGCAGCACGCGATGACAGGCCGATCACGGCCTACGACGTCAACGCGCGCTCGGACGACCGACGATCATGTCTCAGCTCCTCGTGGGCTGCTTGCTGCACCCGGGACCCTAGACCTCGTCCGCCCGGCGCGAAAGCCGATTTCGAACCCACGGCCAAAGCGGCCCGCTCACGAGGCTGGGCCTGAGATCACTGAGCGCACATCGCACGGCACATCACCGCGTGCCGATCCGGAGCGGCGAGGGCGGGTACGGGGTTATCCCGGCGAGCAACCGTTGTGGACAGCCCTAGCCTTACGGGGCTTTCGTCCTGGAGCATTCGAGGACGATCCGATTGCAGGGGATCACAAACTCCGACGGGGAGGAGGCGACGTGACGCTGAACGAGAAGGGCTCGCGTCGCATCATCGTCGACGGGATCACGTACCGCTGGCGGATTCGCCGCAAGCCCTCCTACATGCAGGGGCTGTGCTGGACGCCGCTGGTCTACGCGGTGGGGATCACGGACTCCGATCGTCCGGGCAGAGCGTTGGTCGTCACCACGGGACTGCCGCATCCTGGCAACTGGGTGGGCGTTGAGGCAGCGCCTGTTCGGCCTGCTCATGTCGCCGCCGCCGTCAAGGAGGCGCGGGCGCAAGGCTGGGATCCGAGCGCTCCCGGCTCGCCCTTCCTGCTCGACCAGGGCGCGGGTTTCGTGCCGATGCCCTGAGCGCGAGGCGTTGCTGATCCGCGGTCTACCTGGCTGGACCATGGGGCAGGTCGCGAGGTGTATTGAGCGCACCGGGCCCGACCAGCCCCGCCAGCGCCCTGAGGATCGTCGCGATCATCTCTTCCGGATGCTGGAAGACCTCCCGCGCCGTGAAGCGGAGGGCCCGCCGTACGCCCGGGCAGTCGGCGAGGTCGTTGAAACGCCGGGTGTCGCGTTCGTGGGCCGCGCGGGTGCCGTGGAAGGCGTATCCCTCGATCTCGACGACGAGACCTTGTGGATAACCTCTGAACGGAATCACCTCCAGGGCCCAGCCCCGGCCCCCTCCCGCCTCCTGTGGACATTGGGCCCAGGGGCCCATGACCTCCTGTCCCGGGGCGCCTAGCCTCCGAAGTATGGCTGCAACGGGTGGGGGATTCGCGGGAGTTGAGCCGCACAACGCGGCCGGTGGCACAGGTGCGGGGACGCTGCCACCCGTGCCGGGATCTGGTAGGCAGCCCATGCCGCGACCGCTCCAGGCGGTCCTCGTGCTGCTGCATCTGCTGTTCGGCCTCACCGTCCTCGGGGCGTTGGGGCTGCTCATCGTCGCCTCGGCCGTGGGCGGCGCGGACGGCGAGCTGTTCGGGCTGATGCTGTACGCCGCCGCCCCGGGCATCGCCGGGTTCGTGCTGGCGCGGCGGGTGTGGACCGGCGGAGTGTGGGTACGCCGTGCGCTGCTGCTCGTTCAAGCGTGGTTGCTGCTCGGTGCGTTGCATTCGCTGACCGATGGCAACGGCCGCGGCGTCACCCAGATGGTCGTCCCGATCGCCGTCATCGTGCTGCTGTGCCGTCCCGCGACGCGCGCCTGGTTCCTGCTGCCCGCGACCGAGCGGGTCGCGCGCCGGCCGTTCCGCGCGGCCCGCCTGATCAAGTGGCGCAGGGACGGCGGGCAGACGGCCACGGAGTACGTCGGCCTCATCGTTCTCGTGGCGGCCATCATCGTCGGGCTCGTCGCGACCGGGGTCGGAGGCCAGATCGCGGGCGGGCTCAGCTCCGCCGTCTGCGAGATCACCGGCAGCTCCTGCCCCGCAGGTGACGGGGACGGCGACGGATCGACGGACGTCGAGGCCGGTGACGGTACGGACGGCGGTACGGACAACGCCCCCGACACAGGGACCGACGCGGGCACTGCCGCGGGTACCGACGCGGGCCCCGGCACAGGCGCCGACGCGGGCACCGACACCACCGGCGGCGTCGACGACCCAGGAACCAGCGCAGGCACGGGCACGGGCGCCGAGGACACCACCCCCGCCGACGAAGCCGTCTACGACGAGGACGACGAGACCGATGAGACCGGCCGGCCCGGCGTCCCGGACGACGGTCTCGACGAGGACGACGACGTCGATGACGGCGACGGCGACGGCGAGGACGGGAGCGGCGACGACGGCGAGAGCTGCACCTCCGGCATCGGCGCCTTCCTGTCCTGCGGAGCCGGTCAGGTCGGCGGCTTCCTCGAAGGCGTCGTCGTCGACGGCCTGTGGGGCGACATCACCGGAACCTTCGAGACGATCTTCCACCCCATCAAGGCGTGGGAAGGCATCAAGGACTACGGATCGAGCCTCGGCGGCCAGTGGCTCAAGGACTCCGAGGGCGCCGGGGACAAGTGGTCCAAGGGCGACTACCTGGGCGCGATCTGGGACTGGGGCTCGGCATCCGTCAGCACCGGTGTGACCGTCCTCGACGACGTCTTCGTCGGCGACGACGTCCGCGACATGTGGAACCGGGGCGACGAGGGCCAGGCCATCGGCACCGTCGCCTGGAACATCGGCTCGCTCTTCATCCCCGGCTACGGCGAGGCGAAGCTCGTCGGAAAGCTGGGCAAACTCGGCAAGCTCGGGAAGCTGGGCAAGGTCGGCGAGCTCGCGCAGAAGGCCTCGGAGGCGGCCGCGAAGGCCCGTAAGGCGGCCAAGGCGGGCGATGTCGAAGGCGCCGAGCGCGCCGCCAAGGAAGCCCAGCAGCACGCCGACGACGCCGCGAAGGACGCGGGTCTCACGGGCTGCACCATCGGGATGGGCGGCCGGGTCCGTGTCCCGTACGGCGGCGGGCCGGCCGTGTCCGGCAGCGGTACCGGTGTCGTCGCGGGGCCGCGTGCGGTCGTACCGGTCCAGCTGCTCGCCGACAAGTGCGACGAGGTCGATCCCGAGAAGAAGCAGGCCGCGGAGGAGGCGGCGAAGCAGGCGGAGGAGGCGAGGAAGGCCGCCGAGGCGGCGAGGCGGAAGGCCGGTCTGGAGCGGGCGCAGCAGCAGCCGAAGCCGGCCTGGTACGAAGACCTGGCCAACCCGCGCGCGGGCACGAAGGACGGCGGCGACGGCAAGTGGGAGCGCATCAAGCCCGCCCTCTTCAGCTACGAGTCCGAGATGGGCGCGCGCTACCAGGAGCAGATCTCGGGTGTGAACCGGGGCAAGGAGTACCAGGTCCCCCTCGACAAGCTCGACGGAAAGCCGGTGAACTTCGACGGCTGGGACGCCGCGTCGGGCAAGTACCTCGAAGCGAAGTACGGCTACCGGAACCCGAAGTACTACGACGCGGACGCCGGGGCGCTGAAGCCCGACATCGCCGACCGCTGGGCCAAGCAGGCGCAGCGGCAGGTCGACGCGGCCAGGGGCAAGCCCGTCGTATGGCACTTCTCCGATCCCGACGTGGCCGATGCGGCCCAGGAGATGTTCGAGACCAGGGGTATCGAGGTTACGGTGGAGAAGACCGCGAGTGACGTTGTCGGCTGAGGCCAGGACCGGGAGCATGACCCGGGGCCAGGACCGGGAGCAAGACCCAGGACCGGGAGCAAGACCCAGGGCGAGGATCGCGACCAGGGCGCGGCCAGGGCCAGGGAGACGACCAAGACCAGTCGCCGGAGCCAGAGGGCAGAGGGAGCACGTCGTGCTGAACGTCGTTGTCAACGGATTCTGGGGGCGACGGCAGGAGAGTGCCGCGCAGGTCGGCGGGCGCTGGGCCGACAGTCTGAACGCCCTGGAGGCGCTGGACCGCGCGGCGTTCAGTGGATGGCGCGAGGCGACCGGTGACGTCGCGTCCGCCCCGGAGCTGCCGGTCTCGGCGGCGGCGCTGACCGACTACGTCGAGCGGACGAACCAGGAGCCCGACGCCGGGCGGATCGGGTTCACGACGTCCGTTCTGACGAACAACCCCGGGATGCCCCGGGTGACCGTCGCGATCCAGGCGGGCGGAACGTCGGAGTACGTGACGAACTCCGTCGCCGTGACGTTCCGTTCACGCGAACTCGACGAGTCCGTGGCGGTGATCCGCCGCACCGCGGACATCCTGCGGATCGTCGCCGAGGCGTGGGACGTCGACGCGGGCCAGGCCGCCGGCCGCGCCCAGTTCACCGCCGTGAAGGACGAGTTCGGCCTCCCGAACTCCGCGCCCCGCTGCGGCCGCTCCGTCTACCTGTCCGCGAAGCGCGCGGCCCTCGCCCCCGAGGGGCTGCCGGGTACGTACACGCGCACCGCGCATGACGGACTGGTCATCGATCTCACCCGGGGAGGGGCGGAGGACCCCTCCGTCGAGACGATCATCGCGGCACATCGGGCACTGCGGTCGGCCGGAGCCCTGGAAGCTCTTCCCGTGCCGTTCGACCGCTCCACGTGGTGACGTCCTGACGCACGCCGTGAACGGCCACCGCCGCACGGCGTGAACGGTCGCCCCCGCACGGCGTGAACGACCTGCCGCCGCACGCTGTGAACGGCCGGTCCCACACATAGCTTTGACGTCAGCTCAGACGTCAGTCGTGTCATCGGCTTTGAGCCCGGCTTTGGGTCCATGGGCCCACGACGCACGGCCCGCACCCGCCCTAGCGTCGCAAGCATGTCAGCATCGGGGGTTGCGCGCCGAGTACGCCGTTGGGCGCGGAGGGTCGTACCGGGCACCGACGCACGGCTGCTGGGACTGCGCGCGTCGCAGTCCGGACAGTCGGCGCTCGAGTACGTCGGTCTGGTCGTCGTGGTGGCGGCGATCATCGGTGCCCTGGTGGGTACGGGCATCGGCCCGACGCTCGCCGAAGGGCTCAGCACGCAGGTCTGCCGCATCACCGGGGGCGGCGACTGCGGAGGCGGCGACGGGACCCAGGCGCAGGACGGCGCCGGCGGCCAGGACGCGGGCGGCTCGGACGGCACGGGCGGGGAGCAGAACGCCTCCGACGACGGCGACACCCCCAAGTCCCAGGAGCAACTCGACTACGAGAAGGCCCTCAAGGAGCTCCAGGACGCCCAGGCCGCCGAGCAGAGCGACTCCGACAAGGCGAAGGAAGCCGCCAAGGAGCTGGCCAAGATCCTCGCCGAGGAACTCGGCATCACCGACGCGCTGGACTGCATCACCAAGGGCGACATGGGCGCCTGCACCGAGACGCTCGTCAACATCCTGCTGAGCCTGGTCGGCGGCGCGGTCGGCAAACTCGCGGCGAAGTACGGGGCGCCGTGGAAGTGGAAGAAGGCGTACGAGCTCATCCAGAAGCTCAAGAAGCACGGCGGTGACCTGTACGACGGGCTGACCGGGCTGCTGAAGAACCGCAAACGGGTCAAGGACGCGGAGAAGGCGCTCGACGACGCCAGGAAGAAGTACGACCCGGAGAAACAGAAGAAACCCGGCGAGAAACCCGGCGAGAAGAATCCGGACGAGAAGAAGCCGGACGACACGCCGACGAACTGCCCGGTCGCCCACAGCTTCCCGCCGGGGACGCGGGTGCTGCTCGCCGGCGGCTGGAGCATCCCGATCGAGTCGGTGCGCCTCGGGGACCAGGTCGTCGCCACCGACCCGACGAGCGGGCTCACCACGGTGCGCCCGGTGGTCCGTACGTTCGTCACGCACGACGACAAGGACTTCACCCGACTGGGCACGACCGCGGGACCGGTCACCGCCACCGACACGCACCCCTTCTGGCTCACCGGTGAACGGCGCTGGGCGGAGGCCGGTGACATCGGGACCGGCGCCACCCTGCGGCTGCCGGACGGCGGCTCGCTCCAGGTCACGTCCGTCACCCGCTACGCGCAGCGGCAGACGACGTACGACCTGGCGGTCGACGGCCTCCACTCGTACTACGTGGGGATCGGCAGTGCGCACGCGCTCGTCCACAACAACAACACGTGCAAGGAGTTCGAGACCGATCCGAGCGTCAAGGGACCCGCGGCCGGCAAGAAGCTCAAGCCGCCGCACGACCGCCACACCGTCGCCGGGGCCAAGCACGGCCAGGTGAAGGAGAAGAACACGGTCATCCTGAAGGGGCGCGAGGCCGAGGTCGAGGCCGACATCAAGGGCATCGCCGAGGGCAAGGGCAAACTCGTGGACAACGGCAGCGCCTACGAGATCAACGGCCGCAAGTACGGTGTCGAGGAGAATGGACGGACGTACCCGATCTCCGGCAAGGGACTCGTGGACATGAACCGCACCGAGTACGCGGCGCTCAAGGAGATCGCCAGGGCCGGCGGCGATCCGTCCAAGGTCAAGGCCTTCCAGTTCGACCCCAAGTTCAAGAACAACCCCGCGGCCGTCGAGAAGGCCAAGCAGGTGTACGACGGGACGTACCAGTGATCTACAACTTCCTTACGGTGCACCGGCCGGCGCCGGACGCCATGGCGGCGGCGCTGGCGAAGGTGCTCGGTGTGCCGGTGCCGGCGGTCGACGTCGCCGACCTGGACGGCGAGCAGGACGGCCGTGATTGGGAGGCGCCCGTGCTGTGCGGCTACGAGTCGGCGGCCGGAGATCTGGCCCTGTCCTGGGACGTGTGGGTGTCCGAGGACGTGCCGCAGCCGCCGGACGAGGCGACGGCGGCCCTGCGGCTCGCGGCCGCCACCGGCACGACCGTGCTGTATCCGGCGCCGGACCTCCAGGCGCCGTCCGCGTACTGTGCCGCCACGCCCGAGGGGAGGCTCGCCCGCGCCCGGGTGTACGTGTCGGACGACGGCGACGTACCGGTCCACACCGTCGACGCCGTCGACACGCCGGTCCCGCAGCTGCCCGGGGCCCGGGTGGAGCCGCTGCCCGAGGTCTTCCGCGCGGAGCACATCGACCTTCCCGCCACCGAGACGTTCGTGGCCGCCACGGATCCGGACGGGACCGCGCCGGCCCAGGGCGCGGCCAACCGGGCCCGGGAGGAGCTGTTGCTGTGGGAGCGGCTGGTGCGCCGGGTCGCCGCGGACTGGGCGCCGACCGGCCGCTATCCGCAGCAGTCGTACGTGGAGGACCTGTGCGCCCGTGACGCCCTGGCCGAGCGGCTGGCGACCGCGCCGGCGGCGGTCCGCGAACCGCTGGCCCACGCGGCCGACGGGCTCGACGAGCTGTTCCGCAGCCATTCGCGGGACGACGACGGCGAGCTGCTGGGGCGGTTGACCAGATCGGGGTCGGCGGTGCGCGAGCGCGGCTGGTGGTGGCGGCGCCGGCCGGACCGGCTGCCGTGGGACTGAGCGGGGATTCCCGCTTCGGGTGATCGTCGGCGGTACCGCCATAATCGACCGCATGTCCCAGCCCCACACCCCCCACCTGCGCGGACTCCGTGCCGCGGCCCCCGCTCTCCTCGGGTACGCGGCGGTACGGCTGCTGGGGATGGCGATCCTCGCGCTCGTCGCCGCCGTCCAGGGCAAGGACGGGCTGCACCGCCTCAGCGGGCGCTGGGACTCCGTCTGGTACGTCCGGATCGCGGAGAACGGCTACGGGTACGAGACGACGCTCCCCGACGGCAGCGTCCACTCCGATCTCGCCTTCTTCCCGCTGCTGCCCGCGCTGGAACGGGGTGTCTCGGAGGTCCTGCCCGTCAGCCCCGCCACGGCGGGGCTGGTGATCGGCTGGGTCGCGGCGTTCGCCGCCGCGTGGGGCATCCACGCGGTCGGGTCGCGGGTGGCGGGACAGCGGGCAGGAGTGCTGCTGGCGGTGCTGTGGGGCGTGTACCCGACTGCGTTCGTGCAGTCGATGGCGTACACGGAGACGCTGTTCACGGCGCTCGCCGCCTGGTCGTTGTACGCCGTGCTCACCGACCGCTGGATCGTCGCCGGAGCGCTGTGCGCGGCGGCCGGGCTCACCAGGCCCTCGGCGGCGGCGCTCGTCGCCGCCCTCGGCATCACGGCGCTCGTCCGCTTCCTCCGCGGCGGTCTGACATGGCGGACGGCCGTGGGGGTGGTGCTCGCGCCGCTGGGCTGGCTGGGCTACGTGATCTTCGTGGCGGTACGGGAGGGCAGCCCGACCGCGTACTTCGAAGTCCAGGCCGCCTGGGGCAACAACATCGACGGCGGGGTCGCCCTCGCCCGCTTCGTCGGTGGGCACCTCACCGGTCCGAACCCGCTCGCCGGGATCGGGCTGATCGCCGCGCTCGGGCTGCTGTTCTGGGTGGTGTGGCTGTGTGTGAAGCAGCGTCAGCCGCTGCCCGTGCTGGTGTACGGCATCGGGATCGTCGTCATCTCGCTGATCGGCGCCGCGTACTTCGGCTCCCGACCGCGGCTGATCATGCCGGCCTTCCCGCTGCTGCTGCCCCCGGCGGTGGCGCTGGCACGGCTGCGGCGGTGGACGCTGGTCGCGGTCGTGGGTCTGCTCGCCGTCGCGTCAGGGGTGTACGGGGCGTTCACGCTGCTCGGGTCGGGGCCGCCCTGACGGGTGCGGAATGGGTCCGTGGGCCCATGCGTCGTGCCGAACGGCGTTGTTAGCGTGCCGTGGACGACACGATCGAGGTGATCGAGGTGGGGGACGGCATGACCACGCGCACCGCGGGTACGGCACGGCGCATCGCGATCGCCGCGGTCGCGGCAGCCCTGACGACGGTGCTCGCGGCCGGGTGCGAGGGGGACGACAAGGGCGGGAGGGACGGGAAGGACGACGCGAGGAAGGCGTCCGCCGCGCCCTCCCCGGGGACAGCGGCACCGTCCGCTCCTGCCGACTCCGCTCCTGCCGACCCCGCTCCTGCCGAATCCGCTCCGAGCAGCGGCAGGACGCTCACCAAGGCCGAGCTGGCCAAGGCCGCGCTCGTGACCGGGGACGTGCCGCACTTCGTCGTCTCGCCCATGCAGGGCGGCGAGGAGACCGGCACCGAGCAGGCCGACAAGCAGGAGTGCCGGCCGCTCGCCGCCATGATCAACGGAGCGCCCGAACCGGTGGCCGCGGCCACCGTCTTCCGCACGCTCGTCGACGCGTCCGAGGAGGGGAAGGAGACCCAGACGGTGGTCACCGAGATCCTCACCTCCCACGCGAACGGCTCCGCGGCGGGCGTGCTCAGATCGCTGCGTACCGCCGTGGAGGCGTGCGCCGGCGGCTTCACCACCCATGGTGGCGAGGGCCCTTCCACCTACGCGGCGGTCAGGCGGCTCCCGGCGCCGCGGGCCGGTGACGACGCCTTCGCCTACCAGGTCACGGGAGCGGTGGGCGGAGCGAAGGTGCCGCTCGTCTTCCACGTCGTACGCCGAGGGGCGAGCGTCGCGACCTTCTACGCCGCCAACTTCGTCGACGCCAGGACGCCCGAGGTCCCGGCCGCCCTGGTCACCGAGCAGGCGGCGAAGCTGCCGTGACCGCGCAGCCGACGCGACCGGCGGCTACGCCCGACGATCGACCCGATCATGCCCCGTCGATCGACCCGCTCGACCCGATCGACAGCCGTACGCCCGGGCGCACGCCCCACCGCGCCATCGCCCCCGCCTGCGCCTCCAGGACGTGGCGGCTCCGCAGCCGCGGCAGACCGAGCCGGCCGGGCGGCAGCGTATGGACGTGCAGGACGCGCAACTCCCTGTCGAGGTAGGCCACGTCGATGGTGAAGCGCATCCTGAAGGTGTGCACGCTGGTGCACGGGGTCAGCATGATCGCGCCGTCGAGCCCGTCACGGCCCAGCAGCCCGCGGGCCCGTGTCCGGTACGACGCGGCGATCAGGAGATCCACCGGCTCTTCCCTGCCGGGGACCGTCAGCGTGCCCCGTCCGTCCTGCCATCCGCCCATGGGACAGGACCGTAGCGGGAGTTGACCTGCCGTGGGCCCCCGATGGCGAGGAGTGGGCCCGTGGGCCCATGACCCGGAGACCCGCCGGCCCTAGGGTCGGAGCGTGGAGTACGGGTACGTCACGCTGATCGCCGTCGCCGCCCTGTGGGGGGCCGCCGCCGGGGTGTTCGTGCCGCGCCCCGCGTACCGGCTCTCCGTCGAGCCGGAGCAGGGGTGGCGGAACGAATGCCCGGCCGGGCATCCGTTCACCGGGCGGGCGGGCGGCTGGCTCGGGCTCGCGCGGTGTCCGAGCTGTGCGGTCGCCGCTCCGGCACCGGCGCCCGTGGCGGCCGCCACGGGTCCCGCGCCGGACGCCCCCGAGGACGCCGGGTCCGGGACACCGGGCGATGCCGGCCATGCGTCCGTCCCTTATCGGCCCTCGTTCCTCGTGGCCGCGTTCACCGCGCTCGCCTGCGCCGCGCTCGCCGCGGCCGTCGGGCCCCGGCCGGAGCTCGCCGTATGGGTGCTGCTCGCCCCCGTCGCCGTACTGCTCGCGGTCGTCGACCGCAATGTCCACCGGCTCCCGGACCGACTGACACTGCCGCTCGCCGTCGCGGCCGCGGTCCTGCTCGGCTGCGCGGCGCTGCTCCCCGAGGCCGCCGGATCGTGGCGGACGGCGCTGCTCGGCGGGCCGGCCCTCGGTGCCGCGTACCTCGTGCTCTTCCTGATCAACCCGAACGGCATGGGGTTCGGTGATGTGAAGCTCGCGCTCTCGCTCGGGGTGGCGCTGGGCTGGTACGGCTGGCCGGTGCTGTTCGTGGGCGCCTTCGCCGGATTCGCGCTGGGGGCGGTGTACGGGCTCGGGCTCGTCGTGCTGCGCGGGGCGGGCCGCAAGACCGCGATCCCCTTCGGGCCGTTCATGATCTCGGGGGCGCTGATCGGGCTGCTGCTGGGCGGCCTCGCGGCGTAGCGCGGACGCGCGGCAGACTCGGTGCATGGACACCAAGCCCGTCAATCTCGCTGAAGCGCTCGCCTCCTTCGACGACATCTACAGCCCGCGCATCGTGGCCAGGACGAACGACTACGACGTCCGTGTGGCACACGCCGCCGGGGACCACGTTTGGCACGTTCATGAGGACACCGACGAGTTCTTCCTCGTTCTCGACGGCCGTTTCGACATCGCGATGCGCGACGCCGACGGTACGGAGACGACCGTCGAGCTCCACAAGGGGGACACGTTCGTGGTGCCGAAGGGCATCGAGCACAAGCCGTCGTCGCCGGGCGGCTCGATCCTGATGTTCGAACCGAGCGGCACGAAATCGACCGGGGACCGCCACGAGGGGGAGATCCCCGCTCATGTGGACAGCACCACCGGTCACGCCCTCTAGCATGCGGACGCATGGGGACATTCTCTGACAATTCGACGGTCTCGCGTGCGCAGACGAGGACGAATCCGGCTCCCACCGTCGCACGGCCGGCGGATGGCCTTCCCGCCGCCCTCCTCCCCTGGGGGTGGGCGGCGGTTCTGTTCCTCCTCTACGCGACCGTCGCCGTGCGCCGCCATCAGCTGCTGCGCACCACGGGCTACGACCTCGGCATCTTCGAGCAGGCCGTACGCGCCTACGCCCAACTTCAGGCGCCGGTCGTCCCGTTGCGCGGTGAGGGCTTCAACCTGCTCGGCGACCACTTCCATCCGCTCGTCGCCGTCCTCGCCCCGTTCTACGGGCTCTGGCCCTCCCCGCTGTGCCTGCTGCTGGCCCAGTCCGCGCTCCTCGCGCTCGCCGTCGTGCCGCTCGCCCGCTGGGCCGTGCGCTCACTCGGCCGTCGTGCCGCGCACGTCGTCGCCTTCGGATACGGCGCGAGCTGGGGCATCGCCTCGGCAGCCGCCTTCGACTTCCACGAGGTCGCCCTCGCCGTACCGCTGCTCGCCTTCGCCCTCGAAGCGCTCGCCCGGCAGCGCTGGCGGCAGGCGGTCGCCTGGGCCGCGCCGCTGCTGCTGGTCAAGGAGGACCTGGGGCTGACCCTCGCCGCGCTCGGCGGGTACGTGGCGTGGAAGGGGCCGCGGAAGCTGGGGCTCGTGACCGCCGCCGCGGGGCTGATCGGCAGCGCGATCGAGATCAAGCTCCTGCTGCCCGCCTTCAACCCCGGCGGCGGCTACGCGCACGGCGGCAACCTCGCCGAGGCCCACGGCTCGCTGCTCGCCACGATCGCCTTCGCACCGCTGGACGCGCTCCGCCCGGACGTCAAGGCCATGACACTCGTCCTCGTCTTCGCCCCGAGCGCGCTCCTCGCCCTGCGCTCACCGCTCTCGCTGATCGCCGTACCGACACTCGCCTGGCGGATGCTGTCGGACAACGGCTTCCACTGGGGCACCGCGTTCCACTACAGCGCCGTCCTGATGCCGGTCGTCTTCGCCGGGCTCATCGACGTACTCGCCCGCCACCGGCAGTCGGACCACCCGCTCATGGCGCGCCACGTCCGCGCCTCGCTGCTGACCGTCCTCGCCGTGACGGTGGTGATGCTGCCGTCCTTCCCGCTCGCCCAGCTGGCGCAGCGGGCCACCTGGCGCACCACCCCGCACATCGAGGCGGCACGCGACCTGCTGCGACGCATCCCGGACGGGGCGACGGTCGCCGCGTCCAACCGGCTCGTTCCCCAGCTCACTTCACGCTGCGACGTCGTGCTCTTCCCGACATGGCCGGTCGAGGGCCATCTGTACGAGTACGACAGGAAGCGGCTGCCCGGGCCCACCGCGGAGTGGATCATCCACGACAGCAGGGCCCCGGAGGCCTGGCCCTACAAGACCGGCCACTGGCCGTATCCCCCGGAGCAGCAGCAGGCCGAGCTGGACGCGGCGCGGCGGACGTACGGCTACCGGCTCGTCGCCGCACGCGACGGCATCACCCTGCTGAGGCGCGACGGTTGAGACGGGGGGCCGAGGAGCCAGGGCCGAGGGGCGAGGACTGCGGTGAGAAGGCTGAGGGGCCGAGGGGCGACGACTGCGGTGAGAAGGCTGAGAAGGCTGAGGGGGCCGGGGGGCGACGACTGCGGTGAGAAGGCTGAGAAGGGCGAGAAGGGTGAGCACGGTGAGCTAGCCGGCTGAAGCGCTCCCGCCGGCTCACGCGTGGGGGCCCACCGTCACCTCTCCCACCGTCAGCTCCGCAGGGCCCTCCAGCACCTCGCCCAACCGCTCCGCCTGCTCCTCCAGCGCCCGCAGGCGGGCGGGCGTCAGGGTCCCGGGCGCGATCGGCTCGACCGTGACCGCGATCCGGCGCCCCGAGCGGCGCTGGTGCCAGACACCCGCGACGATGCCGTCCACGAGCAGCACCGGAAAGTTCCCCGCCTGCCCGCCGGCCAGCGCACGCTCCTCGGCGCGACCCGGGAACAGCAGCCCGCGGGGCTGCGAGGCGATCACGAACGCGTCGAAGTAGGGGAGCAGCCGCACACCCCGGACAGGGCCGTCCGCGAAATCCGTGTCGCCCGCCACGACCCAACCCGGCGCATCCTCGAACAGCACGTTCTCGATCTCCCCCTGCTCCGCCAGCGAGGCGAACAACCCGGCCGCCCAGGCCCCCGGCGCCGCGAGCCATCTCGCGAAGTGCTGCGGGGTGGCGGGCCCGTACGCGTGCAGATAGCGGCGTACGAGCCCGGTGTGCGCGGCAGTGCCGTCCATCGGGGTGAACCCGGGCAGGGCGCGGTGCGGATTGGTGTACGTGACCTTGCGGCCGCGGTTGGGGCCGAAGCACAGCACGCCCCGGTGCGCGGCCCGGTGCGTCACCTGCCGCCAGCGCGGCCACAGGTCCTGGAACGCCTCCATGACCCGCTCCCCGGCCCAGGGGCCCGTCCGCTCCACGATCGCGTCGGTCAGCTCGTCGACGGTCAGCGCGCTCTCCGCCAGCGCGTCCCCGATGGCCGTGAGCACCTCCTCCGTCTGCTCGTCCGTCATCCGGACCGCGGGCGGCATCGCATTCGGCCCGGCCGGGATCGCGGAGAGCGCCCCCGTCCACAGCGGAAGATCGGCAGCAGGCAGCAGATGGACGGTGCCGCGCGGCCCGTACGTCTTCACCAGCGTGCCGTCCGTCCACAGCGCCTCGCGTACGTCCGCCCGGGTCGCGCCCGCGAGGCGTAGCGCGATCGACAGCTCGGCGGCGGACAGCACCTGGGCGTGCGCGCCGAGCATGGCTCCCGTGATCGCGGCGGTGGAGGAGCCCTTGGCACAGGCCGGAGCGGCGAGATGCTGCCGGCCGATGCGGCGGGCGTTGGCCTCGGCCCAGGTCACACGGCGCGTCGTCGTCATACGGCGACCCTAGGTGGCGATCAGGCCAGAAACTGTCCGCTTTCACCCCGCTTTCACGCGCGGCGCGTGCAGTACTGTCGAATCGGAAAGTGACCAAATGTCGGGACGGAACGGGGAGTTGACGGTGGCGAAGGGCAAGATCTCCTACACCTGCGGTCTCGACGCGGCCGTGGACGTCGTCGGCGGCAAGTGGAAGCCGATGATCCTCTGGGCCCTGCACGTCGCCGGGACACGGCGCTTCGGGGAGCTCAGGCGGGACGTGCAGGGGGTGAGCGAGAAGATGCTGATCCAGCAGCTCCGTGAGCTGGAGGCGGACGGAATCGTGCACCGCGAGGTGTACCGGGAGGTCCCGCCGCGTGTCGAGTACTCGCTGACCGAGCTCGGCAAGGCGCTGAACACGGCGCTGCTGCCGCTGGGGCAGTGGGGCGACGACTTCATGAGCCAGATCCTGCGGAACAAGGAGCACCCGAAGGGCAGCGCCGCCTGACCCGGGTGGTGCGCCGCACCGATGGCGTGTGCGTCAACCAGGTGCCCGGCGCCGTGCGTCCCCCGTGCGGAGTATGGGGCCGGATCGGCCTCCGAGGCCCCGTTCTCCGGGAATCCCGGGGGTTTCCGTCTCCGCGCCGCAGTCCGGCGAATTCGGAGAGTAGTTATGGCATGGCGTGGCACGCGCCGGCCCTTACGAAGGGTTATGGTGGAAACCCCCCCTCGGGCCGGTCCGTATCCCCCCCACGGACCGGCCCGTTTTCTTTGCCCGGCCGGGACCGGGCGGGGGGTCAGCCGCGGCCCGCCCAGATGTTCGTCCCCGCGGTGTCCACCGCGAAGGTGTCGATCTCCTTCAACTCCTCGTCGGAGAGCGGCGGCCCGGCCAGCGCCGCCACGTTCTCCTCCAGCTGCTTGACGCTGCTCGCGCCGATCAGCGCCGAGGTCATCCGCTCGTCGCGCAGCACCCACGTCAGCGCCAGCTGGGCGAGCGACTGCCCGCGCCGCTGGGCGATCTCGTTCAGCCCGCGCAGCCGGCGCAGCACCTCGTCGGAGAGCAGACCGGGGTCGAGGGACTTGCCCTGCGTGGCCCGCGAGCCCTCCGGGATGCCGGTCAGATACTTGTTCGTGAGCAGCCCCTGGGCGAGCGGCACGAAGGAGATGCAGCCCATGCCGGCCGACTCGAGGGTGTCGAGGAGCGCGTCGTCCTCGATCCAGCGGTTGATCATCGAGTACGACGGCTGGTGGATGAGCGCCGGGACACCCATCTCCTTCAGCAGCCGGGCCGCCTCGGCGGTCTGCTCCGCCTTGTAGGAGGACACACCCACGTACAGCGCCTTGCCCTGCTGGACGGCGGACGCCAGCGCGCCCATCGTCTCCTCCAGCGGGGTGTGCGGGTCGAAACGGTGCGAGTAGAAGATGTCGACGTAGTCGACGCCCATCCGCTTCAGGGACGCGTCGAGCGACGACATCAGGTACTTGCGGGAGCCCCACTCGCCGTAAGGGCCGGGGTGCATCAGATAGCCGGCCTTGGTGGAAAGGATCAGCTCGTCCCGGTACGGGGCGAAGTCCTGGGCGAAGATCTTCCCGAAGTTCAGCTCGGCGGAGCCGGGGGGCGGCCCGTAGTTGTTCGCCAGGTCGAAATGCGTCACGCCGAGATCGAAGGCGCGGCGCAGGATCGCGCGCTGCGAGTCGAGCGTGCGGTCGTCACCGAAGTTGTGCCAGAGGCCGAGGGAGACGGCGGGAAGCCTGAGTCCGCTGCGGCCGGTGCGGCGGTACTCCATCGCGTCGTACCGGCCCTCGGCTGCGCGGTAATAGGGGGAATCAGTCACGCTTCCCTCCTTATCACGGACTTGTGACAGACCGGGTTGGGTGCCCGTGGCCCGACCGCAGTAGTGTGACGGACTCGGGGGTCAGCCACGCACACGGAGGGGTTAGTACGGTGAACCTGCGCGACCTGGTGTACGGGCTCTACGCCCGCCGCGTGGAAGGCCGCCTCGACCACGCCCAGGTGCCCAAGCACATCGGTGTCGTCCTCGACGGCAACCGCCGCTGGGCGAGGGCATCGGGCGGCACGGCGGCCGAGGGTCACCAGGCCGGGGCCGACAAGATCTCCGAGCTGCTGGGCTGGTGCGCCGAGACGGACGTCGAGGTCGTCACGCTGTGGCTGCTGTCCACGGACAACTTCGACCGCCCGGAGGAGGAGCTGCGACCGCTCCTCGGCATCATCGAGAACACCGTGCGCAATCTGGCGGCCGACGGCCGCTGGCGGGTGCACCACGTGGGCACCCTGGACCTGCTGCCGCCGCAGACCCAGTCCGTCCTCAAGGAGGCGGAGCAGGCGACGGACGGCAACGACGGGATACTCGTCAATGTCGCCGTCGGCTACGGCGGCCGCCAGGAGATCGCGGACGCGGTGCGCTCGCTGCTGCTCGAGCACGCGTCCAAGGGGACGACGTTCGAGGAGCTCGCGGAGATCGTCGACACGGACATGATCGCCTCGCACCTCTACACGCGGGGCCAGCCCGATCCGGACCTGGTGATCCGCACGAGCGGTGAGCAGCGGCTGTCGGGCTTCATGCTCTGGCAGAGCGCGCACTCCGAGTACTACTTTTGCGAGGTCTTCTGGCCGGCCTTCCGCAAGGTCGACTTCCTTCGCGCCCTGCGTGACTACGCGGCCCGCCACCGCCGCTACGGCTCCTGAACCGAGGCCGGCACCCCCGTCACCCCCGCGACCCCCGCGTCCAGGGGACTTCGCCCCCCGGCCCGCGTCCAGCGGGGCCGCCCGTCACCCGGGTGGCGGAATCGCGTTGATCCGTCCCGGGGCCGGCATGCGCCGGGGCGCTGGCCTGCCACAGCCTTCCCGGGCGTGGTCATCGGGTGTTCATCGACGCGTCGTCATATGCCATGGCATGGCCTCGCTTGTTCGAGGGAATATCCCTGACAGGTCGACATCCGGACACCCGCTCCGGATGCCGTTCTACAGCGCGCGGCACCGAGCCGCTCGCCCGGGAGGCCCTTTGCGCCAGGACGACCGTGCGATCAGCACGGAAGGAACGGAGGGCCGGTGCCCGGCCCGTGCATCGTGGCCGGAGACCGGTCCTTCCGCCCGCGACGTCGTCGCACCCCGATCTCAGCCGAGGGGGTACGTCCTTCCGTGGTGAACAGCACAAAGCGCCGCATGCCCGACAGGCGCACCTACGTTCTCGACACCAGCGTCCTGCTGGCCGACCCGAACGCCGTGACACGCTTCGACGAGCACGAGGTCGTGCTCCCGATCGTCGTGGTCACGGAGCTGGAGGCCAAAAGGCATCATCCGGAGCTCGGTTACTTCGCCCGCCAGGCGCTGCGCCTGCTGGACGACTACCGCGTCCGATACGGCCGTCTGGACGCACCCATTCCGATGGGAGACCTCGGCGGCACCCTGCGCGTCGAGCTCAACCACTCGGACCCCGGGGTGCTTCCCGCCGGCTACCGGCTGGGTGACAACGACTCACGGATCCTCGCGGTGGCGCGCAACCTGCAGGCGGAGGGGTACGACGTCACCGTCGTCTCCAAGGACCTGCCGCTGCGCATCAAGGCATCCTCGGTCGGCCTCCTCGCCGAGGAGTACCGGGCGGAGCTCGCCATCACGGACTCCGGCTGGACCGGAATGTCCGAACTGGCCCTCGCCGCGGAACAGGTGGACATCCTCTATGAAGAGGAGAGCCTGTACGTTCCGGAGGCCGCCGACATGCCCGTCCACACCGGGCTCGTCCTCCAGTCCGAGCGCGGCAAGGCGCTCGGCAGGGTCACGGCCGAGGGAAATGTCCGGCTCGTCCGTGGTGACCGCGAGGCCTTCGGTATTCGCGGCCGCAGCGCCGAGCAGCGCATCGCCCTCGATCTGCTGCTCGACCCGGACGTCGGCATCGTCTCGATGGGCGGCAGGGCCGGCACCGGAAAGTCCGCGCTCGCGCTCTGCGCCGGCCTGGAGGCGGTGCTGGAGCGCAGGCAGCACCAGAAGGTGATGGTCTTCCGGCCGCTGTACGCCGTGGGCGGGCAGGAGCTCGGCTATCTGCCGGGCACCGAGGCCGAGAAGATGAGTCCGTGGGCGCAGGCGGTCTTCGACACGCTGTCCGCGGTGGCCGGCCGTGAGGTCATCGAGGAGGTGCTCGGCCGCGGCATGCTGGAGGTGCTGCCGCTCACCCACATCCGTGGGCGGTCGCTGCACGACGCGTTCGTCATCGTCGACGAGGCCCAGTCCCTGGAACGGAATGTCCTGCTGACCGTTCTGTCCCGTATCGGGGCCAACTCGCGGGTCGTTCTGACCCATGATGTGGCGCAAAGGGATAATTTGCGGGTCGGCCGGTACGACGGAGTCGTCGCCGTCGTCGAGAAGTTGAAGGGCCATCCGCTCTTCGCGCACGTCACGCTCACCCGCTCCGAGCGCTCGCAGATCGCCGCGCTGGTGACCGAAATGCTGGAGGACGGCCCGATCTGACGTCCGGTGTCCGGCTTGAGAGTTGGCGCCGCCCGGCGAAGCGCAGGAGCCTAGCCGGGCGGCGTCGTGCTGCGCGCCTCTTTCCGTAAAACTGCCGAGACAAACGAGGTGTGAGCTTTCACACGCAGCCATGAATTGCCTTGCGGCGTCGGCATCCGGCAGAGTCTGGTTTCCGTCAGGCCCCGCATACGGCACATGCGCACCTCCAGGGGTGCGGCACCACACAACTCCACAGCTGCCGCCGTATGCCGCCCGAGCACCACGCGGCACTCCCGCAAGGGAGTTGCCCACCGGGCCCGTGCCTCCCGTGACCTAGTAATGGGGAGTGCCAGTGCCAGGGGCACGATTGCGTCCGCGAGGTCACCTGTGCGGGCGATGCTGGAAGGAAACCGTGTGAGCCGGATCTCGGTCCGGGGATTCGCAGTGGCGTCCGCCACCGCAGTCACCACAGTCGGCGCTGTCGTGGGCGTTGCCTCGGGCAACCCCGTCAACGGCGACAACCTGGAGACGACCGCGGCAGACGCGACGCTCCTCGCAGACATCCCCGTCGGTGAGCAGGCCCAGGTTCAGGTCGCATCCCTGACCCAGCAGGCCGACGCGCAGGCGGCTGCCGCCGACGCGTCCGCGAGGAAGTCCGCCGAGGAGGCGGCTCGGGTCCAGGCGGCCAAGGACGCCCAGGCCAAGAAGGAAGCCGCTGACGAGAAGGCCGAGCGTGAGGCCGAGGCGAAGGAGGCGGAGGAGCGGGCCAGCCGTTCCGCCGTCCGCGACGCCTCCAGCTTCGCGACCCAGGCCTCCTACAGCGTCTCCGAGGTCCAGGCGATGGCACGCCAGATGATCCCGGGCGACCAGTTCCAGTGCTTCAGCAACATCGTGGACCACGAGTCCAGCTGGAACTACCGGGCCCAGAACCCGTCCTCGGGTGCCTACGGTCTGGTGCAGGCCCTTCCGGGCTCCAAGATGTCCTCGGCGGGTGCCGACTGGCAGACCAACCCGGCCACCCAGATCAAGTGGGGCCTCAACTACATGAACGACCGCTACGGCAGCCCCTGCGGCGCCTGGTCGTTCTGGCAGGCCAACCACTGGTACTAGTACCGGGCCCCGGGTCCCGGAACGTTCCGGGCGCTCAACTCCGCGCAGCCCCTCACCGTCCTACGGTGAGGGGCTGCGTGCGTGTACGGTCGTGGCGGACCCGGGGGGAGAGGAAGAAAGCACCATGTCGAAAATGCCAGGGTGGCTCGGCCGGCTCGGGGCCCGACTGACCCGGATGGAGGAGCGGTTGGCACAGCGCCGGGCCGAGGCCGCAGGTAACGGCAACGGCAACGGCGACGAGGAGCCGACCGCCGGCCGGCAGCCCGGCACCGTCCCCCTGCCGCCCTCGTACGCTCCCGCCGTCCCGGCCGTCGTCGACAGACCCGACCCCGCCTCCGCGGTCCCGTGGGGGATGCGCGTCGCGGCCGAGGCCGGCTGGCGGCTGCTCGTCCTCGCCGGCACCCTCTGGGTGCTGATGAAGGCGATCAGCGCGGTGCAGCTCGTCGTCCTCGCCTTCGTCGCCGCCCTGTTGATCACGGCCCTGCTCCAGCCCACCGTGGCCCGGCTCAGAAGGCTCGGTCTGCCGCGCGGGCTCGCCACCGCCGTGACCGCGATCCTGGGCTTCGTCGTCATGGGCCTGGTCGGCTGGTTCGTCGTGTGGCAGGTTCTGGACAACCTGGACAATCTCGCCGACCGGGTCAAGGACGGCATCGAGGAGCTCAAACGCTGGCTCCTGGACAGCCCGTTCCACGTCACCGAGCAGCAGATCAACGACATCGCCAAGAACCTGAGCGACACGATCGGCACCAACACCGAGGAGATCACCTCGGCCGGTCTGCAGGGCGTGACCGTCATGGTCGAGATCCTCACCGGCATACTGCTCACGATGTTCTCCACGCTCTTCCTGCTGTACGACGGCAAGCGGATCTGGCAGTGGACGCTGAAGCTCGTGCCGGGTCACGCCAGGCCCGGCGTGGCAGGCGCGGGGCCGCGCGCGTGGCGGACACTGACCGCGTATGTGCGGGGCACGGTGGTGGTGGCCCTCATCGACGCGATCTTCATCGGTCTCGGGGTCTACTTCCTCGACGTCCCACTGGCCGTGCCGCTGGCCGTCTTCATCTTCCTCTTCTCCTTCATCCCGCTCGTCGGCGCGGTCGTGTCGGGAGCCCTCGCGGTCGTCGTCGCGCTGGTGACCCAGGGCGTGTTCACGGCGCTGATGGTGCTGGTCGTGGTGCTCGCCGTACAGCAGCTCGAGGGCCATGTGCTGCAGCCGTTCATCCTCGGCCGCGCGGTACGGGTCCATCCCCTGGCGGTGGTCCTCGCGGTCGCCGCGGGCGGCCTGACGGCGGGCATCGGCGGTGCCGTGGTCGCCGTACCGCTGGTGGCGGTGACCAACACCGTGGTCGGCTATCTGCGCGCGTACGGACAGCGGTACCCCGTGCACATGGGCCCCGCGCCGCACGGTGCGACGGCGATCGAGGTGGCGCCCACCGCGCCGCCTCCGCCCCTGCCCCCGCCCCCGGCGTCGCCCTCCGAGGGAGACGAGCCGAAGTGATATCCGAGCCGGAGCTGGTGGGCGGCACCGCCGTCCCGGCGCCGCGCCCGGGTGATGTCGTGACGGGCGGAACCGGTTCGTCCGACGGGTCGCCGCCGACCGCGCCCGCGCGTTCCCGGCACCCCTGGCTGTGGGCGCTCGGCGGAGCGGTGGCCGCCTCGGCGGTGTGGGCCGGGGGACTGTACGCGTACGAGCACCGGGCCGCCGACCTCGGGGGTTACCGGGTCAGCCGGAACCTGTGCCTGGACGCGGAGTTCACGGCTCTCGGCGGGGCGCTCGGCAGCAGGGACAAGAAGGAGATCACGACGTCCGTCGCCGAGAACGTCGCGCTCGACCGATCACACTGCGACTTCCGGCTCGGCCGCAAGAGCGACGGTCTCGACTACGGGGTCTCGATCACGTACAAGCTGCACAAGGAGACCGACCCCGAGGCGGAGTTCGACGCCCTGAACCTCCCGGCCGCGGGCGACGGCGACCTCCGCGGGGCCGAGCGCGTCGAGGGCCTCGGAGAGCGTGCGTACGTGCTGGTCCCCGCCGAGGAGTTCCCGATGCTCGAACTCGTGGTGCTCGACGGCCGCGCCGTGCTCCGGGTCGCGCTCAGCTTCCCCTACGACGACACGACGATCGAGAACGGCGAGGAGCGGCAGCGGGGCGTCCAGGCCCTCCTGTCGCTCAAGGAGCATGTCACGGCGGACACGAGAGCGCTGATGGACGAGCTCCGGCGCCCTGCGTGAGCGGTGAACGGGCAGGCTCCACGTGAGTGGTGGCGTTCACGCCCCGCGCGAGCGGTGAACGGACATACGGACATGCGGGCATGACGAAGGCGCCCGCGTCCGGCACGGAGCCGGGCGCGGGCGCCCTAGTCATGTGTGTGCGGCGTCAGCCGCCCAGGGCGGCCTCGGCCTCGAGCGTCGTACCGACCGCCTGGATCACCGAAGCGATCTTGAAGGCCTCCTGGATGACGTCGCGCTCGACGCCCGCCTTGCGGAGGACCTGCTCGTGCGAGTCCAGGCACTGACCGCAGCCGTTGATCGCGGAGACGGCCAGCGACCACAGCTCGAAGTCGATCTTCTCGACGCCCGGGTTGCCGATGACGTTCATCCGCAGACCCGCGCGCAGCGTCCCGTACTCCGGGTCCGACAGCAGGTGCCGGGTCCGGTAGAAGACGTTGTTCATGGCCATGATGGCGGCGGCCGACTTGGCGGCCGTGTACGCCTCCGCGGACAGGTTGGCCTTGGCCTCCGGCTCCAGCTCGCGCAGCACGATCGGCGAGCGGGAGGCGATCGCGCAGGACAGGACCGTGCCCCACAGCTGCTGCTGCGGGAGGTCGCTGTTGCCGATCACCGAACCGAGGTTCAGCTTCAGGTCCTTGGCGTAGTCCGGGAGCGCGGACTTCAGCTCATCGAGAGCCATGCTCACTCACCGGCCAGCAGCTTGACCGGGTCGAGGGTCGTCTCGCCCTTGGTCCAGTTGCAGGGGCAGAGCTCGTCGGTCTGCAGGGCGTCGAGGACCCGCAGGACCTCCTTGGGGTTACGGCCGACGGAGCCGGCGGTCACCATCGTGAACTGGATCTCGTTGTTCGGGTCCACGATGAAGACGGCGCGCTGGGCGAAGCCGTCCTCGCCCTCGATGCCGAGGTCGCGCATGAGCTCGTGCTTCGAGTCGGCCAGCATCGGGAAGGGCAGGTCACGCAGGTCGTCGTGGTCCTTGCGCCAGGCGTGGTGGACGAACTCGGAGTCGCCGGAGAAGCCGAGGACCTGGGCGTCACGGTCGGCGAACTCCTCGTTCAGCTTGCCGAACGCGGCGATCTCGGTGGGGCAGACGAAGGTGAAGTCCTTGGGCCACGCGAAGACGACCTTCCACTTGCCCTCGTAGGACTTGTGGGTGATCTCCTCGAACTCCTTGCCGCTCTCCAGCGAGACGCAGGCGGTCAGTTCGAAGGTGGGGAACTGGTCACCGACAGTGAGCACACGCTCTCCTTGCAGGGGGGAACGCCCCTTGTGGGGGCTTCCGGGGGGTTGGACGGATCTCCACCCTGGCACAGAGTGCATTGATCACAGAAATAGCTAGACTTGGTCGCCGTGATCGGAGGTGGTTATCAGTGGCGGTGCCGAATGCGGTGAACCGGGGCAAGCAGCCCAGCCTGGCGCAGCTGCGTGCCTTCGCGGCCGTGGCCGAGCATCTGCACTTCCGGGACGCGGCATCCGCAATCGGGATGAGTCAGCCCGCGCTCTCCGGTGCCGTGTCGGCGCTGGAGGAGGCACTGGGTGTCCAGCTCCTGGAGCGTACGACCCGCAAGGTGCTCCTGTCGCCCGCCGGTGAGCGGCTCGCGGTCCGTGCGAAGGCGGTCCTCGACGCGGTCGGCGAGCTGCTGGAGGAGGCCGAGGCCGTACGGGCGCCGTTCACCGGGGTGCTGCGGCTGGGCGTGATCCCGACCGTGGCGCCGTATCTGCTGCCGATCGTGCTCCGGCTGGTCCACGAGCGCTATCCGGAGCTGGACCTCCAGGTCCACGAGGAGCAGACGTCGTCCCTGCTGGAGGGGCTCGCGGCGGGCCGGCTGGATCTGCTGCTGCTCGCCGTGCCGCTCGGGGTGCCGGGAGTGAGCGAACTGTCCCTTTTCGACGAGGACTTCGTGCTCGTCACGCACGGCGACCACTGGCTGGGCGGTCGCCAGGACATTCCGCGCGACGCGCTCAAGGAACTCCCGTTGCTGCTGCTCGACGAGGGGCACTGCCTGCGTGACCAGGCCCTCGACATCTGCCGGGAGGCGGGCCGCACCGACGGGACGCCGGTGACGACCACCGCCGCCGGGCTTTCCACGCTGGTGCAGCTGGTCGCGGGCGGCCTCGGTGTCACGCTGCTGCCACGCACCGCCGTCGAGGTCGAGACCGGCCGCAGTCCCGTTCTGGCGACCGGGTACTTCGCGGATCCCGCCCCGGCACGGCGGATCGCCCTGGCGATGCGCACGGGCGCGGCACGCCAGGACGAGTTCGAGGAGTTCGCGGTCGCGCTCCGGGAGGCCCTGGCCGACCTCCCGGTACGCGTCCTGGCCGGCTGACCCACTCCGTCCGCAGGTTGTGCCGGGGCTCCGTGCCGGAGCCCGGTCAGGAGTCGCCCGGCGGCGGGCTCTTCGGGGGCCGGCCGCGCCGGGGGATCGGGTTGACGCCCCCCGGCAGGCGGCCCGTCTCCGACAGGGCCCGCCGCAGCACGAACTCGATCTGCGCGTTGGTGCTGCGCAGCTCGTCGGAGGCCCAGCGCGCGAGCGCCTCGTACACCGCCGGATCGAGCCGCAGCAGCACCTGCTTCCGCTCGGGACGCGTCACTGGTAGAGCGTGCCCGTGTTGAGCACCGGCTGTGCGGCGCGGTCACCGCACAGCACCACCATCAGGTTGGACACCATCGCCGCCTTGCGCTCGTTGTCCAGTTCCACGAAGCCCTCCTCCGAGATCCGCGCCAGTGCCGCCTCCACCATGCCGACCGCACCGTCCACGATCTGCCGGCGGGCCGCGACGACGGCCCCCGCCTGCTGGCGCTGGAGCATCGCGGAGGCGATCTCCGGAGCGTATGCGAGGTGCGTGAAGCGGGACTCGATGATCTGGACACCCGCGGCCGCCACCCGGGCGTGCAATTCCGTCGCGAGCTTCTCGGTGATCTCCTCGGCGTTGCCGCGCAGCGACAGTCCGTCCTCCTCGTGGGCGTCGTACGGGTACTCGATCGCGATGTGTCGTACGGCCGCCTCGGTCTGGGTGGAGACGAACTCGCGGAAGTCGTTCACCTCGAACATGGCCTGCGCCGTGTCCTCGACCTTCCACACGACCACCGCGGCGAGTTCGATGGGGTTGCCGTACGCGTCGTTGACCTTGAGGACGGCCGTCTCGTGGTTACGGACCCGGGTCGAGATCTTCTCGCGCGTGGTCAGCGGGTTCACCCAGCGCAGGCCGTCCGTGCGGATCGTGCCGCGGTAGCGGCCGAAGAGCTGCACGACGCGGGCCTCGCCCGGCGCGATCATGTTCAGTCCGGTCATGGCGATACCCGCGGCTATCACCGTGATCACTCCGACCACGATCAGAACCGTCTTCGCGGCCGCCGACTCCAATGTGCCGCCCGTCACCACCAGGGCGACGCCGAGCGCCACGCCCGCCAGTCCCGTCAGCAGGGCCGGGCCGCCGCCGACGCTCCCGGCCGCGAACTCCCGGATCCCCGTCCCGTACGTCCCGTCCGTGTCCTCGTGATGAACAGATGTGCTGGTCGCAGGCATGATGCCTCCCCCGTTCCGCGGGTCGCCCGCTGCGACCCGTTGGCTATCAATGTGATTACACATTATCGCGGTTGGCAACCCTCCGCACCTCTCGTGAGTCGGTTCCTTTGGAGACGGGTGCTGATTGTCACGTCCGGAAAAGACCGGATCAGTTGTCCTTTGTCTGTACGAGCGGTGTTAGTTTGCTGAGCTGATCTGGCGACGACCGCCGGCGCACGAACCACGACGAACCCCGAACGACGTACGACGTACGACGACGAGCGGGGAACACAGAGCGGAGCAACGGAGCGATGGGCCGAGCGGAAGCGCGACGAGCCCGGCAGCGCGGTGCGCGCCGGGCGGGCAAGGCCGGAGGCGGAGGCATACGGCGCTTCTTCACCTGGAAGAAGCTGCTGGGTGCGTTCTTCACCTTCTGCCTGCTGGTGATGGGCGCGTTCTTCATCATCTATCTGCTCGTGCCGGTGCCCTCGGCCAACGCACAGGCCGAGATGGAGAGCAACGTCTACAAGTACAGCGACGGCACCGTGCTCACCCGTTCCGGCAAGATCAACCGTGAGATCGTCGGCCTGGACAAGATCCCCGAAGAGGTCCAGAACACGTTCGTCGCCGCCGAGAACAAGACCTTCTACAAGGACTCCGGCGTCGACCTGAAGGGCACGGCCCGCGGTGTCCTCAACACCCTGACCGGCAAGGGCAAGCAGGGTGGTTCGACCATCACCCAGCAGTACGTCAAGAACTACTACCTGAACCAGGAACAGACGGTCACCCGCAAGCTCAAGGAGCTGGTGATCTCCCTGAAGGTGGATCAGGAGAAGGAAAAGCCCGAGATCCTCGCCGGGTACATCAACACCAGCTACTACGGACGCGGCGCGTACGGCATCCAGGCCGCCGCCCAGGCGTACTACCGCACGGACGCACAGAAACTGACCGTGGCTCAGGGCGCCTATCTCGCCGCGCTGCTCCAGGCGCCGAACCAGTACGACTGGGCGATCGCCTCGCCGACCAGCAAGAAGCTGGTGACCGAGCGCTGGCACTACGTACTGGACAACATGGTCGAGGAGGGCTGGCTGGATGCCTCCGAGCGCGCGAAGCTCACGTTCCCCGAGCCCAAGCCGCCGAAGGCCGCACCCGGCATGGAGGGCCAGACCGGCTACATCGTCGAGGCGGCCAACGCCGAGCTGGCGCGCAGGGGAGTCAGCGAGGACCAGATCAAGGCCGGCGGCTGGACCATCACGCTGAACATCGACAGCAAGCGGCAGAAGGCGCTCGTCAAGGCCGTCGACGAGCAGTTGGAGAAGAAGCTCGACCGCGAGGGCGACAAGCGGGACGCGACCGTCCAGGCGGGCGCGACCTCCATCGACCCGAAGACCGGCAAGGTCGTCGCGCTGTACGGCGGAGTCGGAGCGACCGAGCACTGGCTGTCCAACGCCACCCGGCGGGACTACCAGCCCGCCTCCACCTTCAAGCCCATCGTCCTCGCCTCGGCCCTGGAGAACGGGTCGGTGACCCAGGACGAGCGGCCGATCGGCCTCAACACCGTCTACGACGGCACGAGCAAGCGTCCGGTAGAGGGCAGCGACGTCGCCTTCGCGCCGGAGAACGAGGACGACCGCAGCTACGGCCCGGTCACCGTCCAGCGGGCCACCAACAGCTCGATCAACTCGGTGTACGCCCAGATGATCGTGGACGTCGGCCCCGACAAGGTGAAGAAGACCGCGCTCGCCCTCGGTATGCACGACGGCGAGGGCTGGCCGGTCCGGCCCGCGATGTCGCTCGGCACGATGGGCGCCTCGCCCTGGGACATGGCCAGGGTGTACGCGACCCTCGACAACCACGGCAAGGAGGTCGTGCCGTCGATCGTGAAGTCGGCCGAGCACCGGACCCGTTCCGCGGAGCCCGCGGAGGAGGGCGGCGACGAGGTGATCAGCCGTGAGGCGGCGGACACGGTGACCCAGGCCATGACGGGCGTCGTGAAGAACGGCTCGGGCCAGAACGCCCGTGGCGACTACTTCGCGGCGGGCAAGACCGGTACGTCGGAGAACAACCGCTCCGCGTGGTTCGTCGGCTACACGCCCCAGCTCGTCACCGCCGTCGGACTCTTCGGCGAGGACCCCAAGGGCAAGCAGGTCACGCTGACGGACACGATCAACGAGGGCCGTGCCAACGGTGGCGGCGTACCCGCGAAGATCTGGCAGCACTACACCACCGGTGCGCTCGGCGGCGGTTCCGACGAGGAGTTCGACCTGGAGGCCGCCGAGCCCGTGGTCGAGGAGTCCCCGTCGACCCCGACCGGGACGCCGTCGGAGACCGAGAAGCCCGACAAGCCGGACGACAAGCCGACGAAGACGAAGGACCCGGACGACCGTCCGAGCCGCCCGACGGACCCGACCCCGTCGGACGACCCGCCGACCAAGCCGGGCGACAGCTCCGGCACCGACAACGGCGGAACGGACAACGGCGGCACCGACAGCGGCGGTACGGACAACGGCGGCACCGACAGCGGCGGTACGGACAGTGGTGGCACCGACGACGGTGGCACCACGGACGGCACGACGAGCGGCACGACGTCGGGCATCCGGCCACCGCAGCCGTAACCTCCCGGCACCCCGGTGGGACGTGGGAAGGGCCCGGCGCCTCGGCGCCGGGCCCTTCCGCGTCTCGGCCGCCGGCCTGAGGCCGTCAGCCTCCGTTGACCTCCTTGGAGATCCGGTCGCCGATCTCCTTGTCGACGTTGCGCCAGTACTGCACCGCGCGGTCCAGCACGGGGCGCGACACGCCCTGCTTCAGATGACCGCTGACGTTGGACACGAGCCGGTCGCGGGCCGCGTCGTCGAGGACCTTGCGGACCATCGTGCCCGGCTGGCCCCAGTCGTCGTCCTCGTTGTGCAGCTTGTACGCCTCGCGCACCATCTCGCCCGCCGCGGCCCAGCCCGCCGGGTCGCCGAACTGCCCGAAGTCCGCGGCCGGGCCGCCGTAGGAGTTCGGGGCGTACGGCATCGACGCGTTCGACGGCGTGTACCGCATGGGGCCGTCCTTCGCATACGAGTTGACCGCCGCGCGCGGCCGGTTGGGCGGCAGCTGCGCGTAGTTGGGGCCGATCCGGTAGCGGTGGGTGTCCGGGTACGAGAAGAGCCTGCCGAGCAGCATCTTGTCCGGCGAGGGGCCGATGCCCGGCACCATGTTCGACGGCTCGAAGGCGGCCTGCTCGATGTGGATGAAGTAGTCCTCAGGATTCCGGTTCAGGGTCATCCGGCCGACGTCGATCAGCGGGTAGTCACCGTGCGGCCACACCTTGGTCAGGTCGAACGGGTTGAACCGGTAGTCCGCCGCGTCCTCGAAGGGCATGATCTGGACCTTCAGGGTCCACGACGGCGCGTTCCCGGACTCGATGGACTCGTACAGATCGCGGCGGTGCTTGTCGCCGTCGGCGCCGGCCAGTTCGTCGGCCTCGGCCTGGGTGAGGAAGTCGATGCCCTGGTCGGTCTTGAAGTGGTACTTCACCCAGAAACGCTCACCCGCGCCGTTGATCCACATGTACGTGTGCGATCCGTACCCGTTCATGTGGCGGTACGTCTTCGGGATGCCCCGGTCGCCCATCAGCCAGGTGACCTGGTGCGCGGACTCGGGGGAGAGGGTCCAGAAGTCCCACTGCATGTCGTTGTTGCGCAGCCCGGTGGCCGGGTGGCGCTTCTGCGACCGGATGAAGTCCTGGAACTTGATCGTGTCACGGACGAAGAAGACCGGCGTGTTGTTGCCCACCAGATCGTAATTGCCGTGCTCGGTGTAGAACTTGAGCGCGAAGCCGCGAGGGTCGCGCCAGGTGTCGGGGGAGCCCTGCTCACCCGCGACCGTCGAGAAGCGGGCCAGCATCTCGGTGGACCTGCCCGGCTGGAAGAGGTCGGCCTTGGTGAACTGGCTGACGTCGTTGGTGACTTCGAAGACGCCGTACGCTCCCGACCCCTTGGCGTGCACCACCCGCTCGGGAACCCGTTCACGGTTGAACTGGGCCATCTTCTCGATCAGGTAGTGGTCCTGGAGCAGGATCGGGCCGTCGGATCCCACGGTGAGCGAGTGTTCGTCGCTCTCCACGGGAATGCCGGCGTTGTTCGTCGTGTATGGAGCTTTGGGGCGTGACTCGGTCACGAGCGTCCTCCCATCGATCGAGGGGAAATCTGGTCGCTTCGGCCGTGTACCCCAGTCAACTCCGCAGATGCGAAGTCGGCAACTTTTGGACTGGATCCAGACTCGGACTCCCTATGGGAGGATGGTCACACAGGGTCACGCGTGGGTGGGCAGTTCGAACCAGACGACCTTGCCCGTCGACAGCCGGGTGGCGCCCCACCTTCTGGCCAGCCGGTTCACCAGGAACAGCCCACGGCCGCCCTCGTCGGTGTCGCGAGCCCGCCGCTGCCGGGGCAGCTGCGGAGAGTCGTCACCGACCTCGCAGCGCAGGACGTCGGTACGCAGCAGCCGCAGCGTCACCGGCCGCTCCGCGTACCGCACGGCATTGGTCACCACCTCGCTGACCAGGAGTTCCACCGAGTCGGACAGCTCCTCCAGGCCCCAGCGGGCCAGTGCCCTGCGGGCGAGGCGCCGGGCCCGGCCCGGTGCCGCGTCCTCCGGCTCCAGGAACCAGTACGCGACATCACTCGGAGCGATCCCGTCGAAACGGGCCGCGAGCAGGGCGATGTCGTCGTCCCGGTCACCCGGGCCGAGCACGTCCAGCACGTCGTCGCAGAGGGCCTCCAGCGGCGGAGAGTGATCGGGCCCGGTGAGCTGCGCGGTCGCGGCCAGCCGCTCGCGCAGCTGCTCGATCCCGGTCCACACGTCCCGCAGCCGCGATTCCACCAGCCCGTCGGTGTACAGGAGGAGCGTCGCCCCGGCGGGCGCGTCCAGCTCGACGGCCTCGAAGTCCACCCCGCCGACGCCGATCGGGGCGCCCGGCGGAACCCGCAGCACCTCCGCCCGGCCGCCGAGATGGAGGAGTATCGGCGGCGGGTGGCCGGCGTTCGCGATCGTGATGCGGTGCGAGACCGGGTCGTAGACGGCGTACAGGCAGGTCGCCATGCGGTCGCTGCCGAGCCGCTGCGCCTGCTCGTCGAGATGGTGCAGCACCTCCTGCGGCGGCAGGTCCAGCCCCGCCAGGGTCTGGGCCGTCGTCCGCAGCTGGCCCATGATCGCGGCCGAGGTCATGGAGTGGCCCATGACATCGCCGACGACCAGCGCGACCCGGCTGCCCGGCAGCGGGATCGCGTCGTACCAGTCGCCGCCGACCCGGGCCGTCTCCGCGGCCGGGAGATAGCGCGAGGCGAGCCGCACACCGGTCGGCTGCGGCAGACCCTCCGGGAGCATCGTGCGCTGCAGCTCGTCCGCGATGTACGCCTCACGGCCGTACAGCACGGCCTTGTCGATGCCGAGCGCGGTGTGCGTGGCCAGCTGGGCGGCGACCAGCAGATCGTTCGGCTCGAAGGCGGGCCGGTCCGGGCGGCGCAGGAAGATCGCGGCACCGATGACCCGCCGGCGGCCGCGGAGCGGAGCCAGGATCGAGCGGTGCCCCGTCGGCAGCGTCTTGCCGTCGCCGAGCAGCTCGGGCAGGGCGGCGCGGGCGGCGGCGGAGTCGCCGAAGACGGGACGCACGCCCCGCAGCACCTCGGCGAGCGCCCCTCCCGTCACCACCTCGCACAGCTCGGCCGCCGGCGCCACGTCGGCCGGAGTGCTGAGCACCGGCACCTGGAGGGCGCCGCTCATGAAGGCGCCCTCGGAGTCCTCGTCGGTTAAACGCAGCCGGTCGGTACGGCGCAGCCGCAACACGAACGGCGCGACCGGCCGTTCGTCGCCGACCGGCAGCGGATCGCGCAGATAGACCAGGATCGCGTCCGAGAACGTGGGCACCGTGGCCCGGCACAGCCCGAGCACGATCTCGTCCAGGTCTATCCCGCGCGCGATCCTGCGGGTCGCCGCCCCGACGAAACGGAGCCGGTCGCCCTCGCGCCGCGCCACCCCCGCGGGGTCCTGCGGCGGCCCGGGGGGACCGGGCGGCTGTGGTGGGACCGCGCCGCCCGCCGCCGGCACCGGGGTATGGGCGGCCGCCTCCTGGCGCGGCCGCGTGCGTTCCTGCGGCCGGGTGCGTTCCTGCGGCCCGGCAGCCACGGGCTGCCGGCCTTCGTGGGAGGTGGGATGCTCCGTCACGCCTGGGATTCCGTCCGTCCGGGCCGGTGGTGCGAGGCGAATGCCTCGGGTGCCGCTGTACGCGTCCGGGGGCGGTGACGATCGTGGCTGCGCCGCGGTTCCCCGGGCCGCCGGGCGGAGCCGCCCGGAGTCCGGGACGGCAACGCCCCTGGATGGTCGATATAGCCCATACCCAATCCGGGCGAGGCGTCGACAGAACGAGGGCGATCCGGGCGCACATTCGGCACGGTTCAGTCCCCCTCGTGATGACTTACGGTCAGTTCCTGCGCTGTGCTCATTCGTTGATGCGAAGCAGCCTTGCGGAGGACGATCCTACGTTTGAACCCCGGGGGCGCATCAAGGGTCTCACGGCGTCGTCATGCGGACGTGCGCTCCGGAGTGCGATTCCAGTCGGCGGGCAGCTCCGGTACTGGCCAGCGGGGATCGGGCCGCCAGTCCTCCCAGCCGTCCGAGTACGGGGCGCCCCAGGCGCTGATCACGTCGACCGCGTCACGCCCGGCCGCCCGTACCCGCCGGGCCAGGCCCGCGTCCATCAGACCGGCCGCCCGGGCCTGGGCGAACTCGTCCTCGTCCAGCCAGCACCAGCTGCGGTCCGGCTGCACCGCGATGTCCAGAAAGTGATCCTCGGAGTCGACGCCCCCGGACCAACGGAACTGTGGCTCCTCCAGGTTGACGTACCAGTTCCTGAACTGCCAGCCCGGCTCCCAGAACAGCCACACCGACCAGGGCTCGCCGGGTCTGGCCAGCTTCAGCACCCCCGTGCCCGACCAGCGGGCCCGCACGGTGGTCCGGGGCACGGTGTACCGGGTCTCGAGCGGCTCATGGTGCACGGGCGTGCCGTCGGCGAGCACCGGCTTCACGCACTCGGTGCCGGGTGCCATCCACACCGCGAGCAGTTCCTCGGTGTCCCGCACCACGGTCACCGGCCTGCAGATGTGCACATCGGCGGACCCGTTGCCGCGATACCGCCAGAGAATCTGCTCCCCCGGCGCCCAGTGCCGAAAGCCCGCCGATGCTGTCATGCGCAGATCTTAGGCGCGGGGGAGTCCCGGCGCTGCGGTGCAGATCACGGCGGGGCGTGACCTCGCCGAACCGTTCAGGGGCGGGTCATCCGGAGCACGTCGAGCGCCTCGTCGAGCTGTTCCAGGGTCAGCGCGCCGCGCTCCACGTAGCCGCCCTCCAGCACCACCTCACGGATCGTCTTGCGCTGGGCCAGGGACCTCTTCGCGACCTTCGCGGCCTCCTCGTACCCGATGTACTTGTTCAGCGGGGTGACGACGGACGGCGACGACTCGGCGTACTCACGTGCCCGCTCCACATCGGCCGTGATCCCGTCCACTGTCCGGTCCGCCAGCAGCCGGGAGACGTTCGAGAGCAGCCGCACCGACTCCAGCAGGTTCTTCCCGATCACCGGCAGCATGACGTTCAGTTCGAAGTTCCCGGCGGCGCCGGCCACCGCGACCGTCGTGTCATTGCCCGTGACCTGCGCGGCGACCATCAGGACCGCCTCCGGGACGACCGGATTGACCTTGCCCGGCATGATCGACGAACCGGGCTGCAGATCGGGCAGCGCGATCTCGGCGAGCCCGGTGCGCGGGCCGCTCGCCATCCAGCGCAGATCGTTGGAGATCTTGGTGAGCGAGATCGCGATGGTACGGAGCTGACCGCTGGTCTCCACCAGCCCGTCGCGCGCGCCCTGCGCCTCGAAGTGGTTCCGCGCCTCGGTCAGCGGCAGTCCGGTCGCCCGTGCCACCTCCGCGATGACGGCCGCCGGGAAGCCGGGCGGTGTGTTGATGCCGGTGCCCACCGCCGTACCGCCGAGAGGCAGTTCCGCGAGCCGTGGCAGCGAGGCGTTCAGCCGCTCGATCCCGTAGCGGATCTGCGCCGCGTAGCCGCCGAACTCCTGGCCGAGCGTGACCGGGGTCGCGTCCATCAGATGAGTGCGGCCGGACTTCACCACGTCGGCGAACTCGTCCGCCTTGCGTTCCAGCGCCGCGGCGAGGTGATCGAGCGCGGGGATCAGGTCGCGGGTCACGGCAGCCGTCGCCGCGATGTGGATCGACGACGGGAAGACGTCGTTGGACGACTGCGACGCGTTGACATGGTCATTGGGGTGGACGTCGCGGCCGAGGCGCTCACCGGCCAGCGTCGCCAGGACCTCGTTCGTGTTCATGTTGGAGGACGTCCCCGAGCCCGTCTGGAAGACGTCGACCGGGAAGTGCTCGTCCCAGCGGCCCAGGGCGACCTCCTGCGCCGCGTCCTGGACGGCCCGTGCGATGTCCTCGTCGAGGACGCCCAGCTCCGCGTTGACCTTGGCGGCGGCCGCCTTGATCCGGGCCAGGGCCTCGATATGGGCGCGTTCCAGCCGTTCTCCGGAGATCGGGAAGTTCTCCACGGCGCGTTGGGTCTGGGCACGCCATTTGGCGTGTTCCGGCACCTTCACCTCGCCCATGGAGTCGTGCTCGATCCGGTACCGGCCTGCGTTGTCGCTCGTGTCGGACATCTCCAAACCTCCTGCAAAGGTGAGCACTTGTCTTGTTCTGCGTATTCCCAAGTGCGCTACCGGCCAGTAAAAACCGTCGGTAACACCGAACCGGGGAGGCGCAATGAGGCGCACTGGACGAAGACTTCGCCGCACGGTCGCGGCCGCCGCGGCCCTGGCGGCGACTCTCGGCACCATGGCAGCCACGACCCCCGAGCGTGCGCACGACACGGCCCGCTCGGCCGCATCCGCACCGTCGGTACCCCTTCCGCCGGAGCTGGAGAGGATCCGGGCCGCGGAGGCGACGGCCCTCTACGGCGACCCCGCCGAGCGCCCGTTCGACCAGCGCAGGACCGGCCTGATCTCGCTGGGCGACAGTGAGATCTCCGGCGAGGGTGTCGGCACCTACGAACCCGGCACCGACGGCCCCGGCAACTGGTGCCACCGCTCACCCGACGCCGCCATCCACCGCACGGGCATCGCCGCCGACGTCACGTACAACGTCTCCTGCTCGGGCGGGTACAGCGGAAACATCGTCATCGGCGGATCGAAGCAGTATCCGGACGAACTGGTGCAGAGCGACAACCTCGCCGTCAAGGCCCGCAACACCCGGATCAAGATGGTGCTGCTCGTCGCGGGCGCCAACGACGATCTGCAGTTCGGGCCCGTGATGACCGACTGCGTGGTGCGCTGGTTCACCTTCCAGGGGCCCTGCGAGACCAAGTACGCGAGCGGCTGGCAGGCCCGTGTCGACGCACTCGTCCCCAAGGTCGAGCGGACCGTACGCGATCTGCGGACGGTGATGCGCGACGCCGGGTACGCCGACGGCGACTACAAGCTCGTCGTGATGGGCTACCCCAGCCCCATCGGTCCCGACTTCCCCGACAACCCGAACTTCCCCGGCAAACTGATCTGCGGCGGCACCGGCTACGACTCCGACACCGTCTGGGGCCGCAACACCGCCGTCCCCGCCTTCGAACGCGGCATGCGCCGGGTCGCCCGTGCCACGGGCGCCGTGTACCTCGACAACTCCCGGCTCTTCCACGGCCACGAGGTCTGCATGGAGGACACCTGGGCGCGCGGGCTGTACGTCGAGCTGTCCAACCCCTTCCCGCCGGACTCCAACTCGGTCCGCCAGTCCTTCCACCCCAACGCCCGGGGGCACGCCGCCTTCGCCTCCTGCCTCACCCAGCTCTACGACTCCGGGCTGAAGGAGGCCGGTTGCGCCGACCCCGCGTCCACGGGCAGGCCGGTGCTCTACCCGTTCGCCTGGGACGACGTCTACAAGCCGCTGAAGAACGAGGCCACCGGAAGCTGCCTCGACGCCGAGGCGGCGAAGTCGTCCAACGGCACCGCGGTGCTGGGCTGGGACTGCCACGGCGGCCGCAACCAGGGCTGGTGGTACGACACCACCCGCGGCTCCCTCCACACCGAGCTCACCCAGGACCGCTGCCTGGACGTCCCCCGGGGCGACTACCGGGCCGGCGCGCCGCTCACCCTGTGGAACTGCCACGGCGCCGCGAACCAGCGCTTCGTCCGTGACGCCGGCACGCTCCGGCCCACGTCCGCGCCGCACCTGTGCCTGACCCTGTCCGCGGCGAAGGACCCGCTGCGGCTCCAGCCGTGCGACGGGTCCGCGAAGCAGCGCTTCGCGTAGCCGGGGCGCAATCTGAGCGGGGCCCGCCGCTGGGGAGCGGCGGGCCCCTTTGCCCGTGGGCCCGGGCAGGGACGGCTGTGCGTGCGGCGCCTAGGCGAGCCCGGGACCGCGCACCGGGATGCTGGTGAAGGTCGGGGCCGGGGCCGGGTTCTGGAAGAAGTCGTTGCCCTTGTCGTCCACGACGATGAACGCGGGGAAGTCCTCGACCTCGATCTTCCAGACCGCCTCCATGCCGAGTTCCTCGTACTCGACGACCTCGACCTTCTTGATGCAGTCCTGGGCCAGACGCGCCGCCGGGCCGCCGATCGAGCCGAGGTAGAAGCCGCCGTGCGTGCCGCAGGCGTCCGTGACCTGCTTGCTGCGGTTGCCCTTGGCCAGCATGACCTTGGAGCCGCCCGCCGCCTGGAACTGCTCGACGTAGCTGTCCATGCGGCCGGCCGTGGTCGGGCCGAAGGAGCCGGAGGCGTAGCCCTCCGGGGTCTTCGCCGGGCCGGCGTAGTAGACCGGGTGGTCCTTCAGGTACTGCGGCATCTCCTCGCCCGCGTCCAGCCGCTCCTTGATCTTGGCGTGCGCGATGTCGCGCGCCACGACGAGCGGGCCGTTGAGCGACAGCCGGGTCTTGACCGGGTAGCGGGTCAGCTCCGCCAGGATCGCGTCCATCGGCTGGTTGAGGTCGATCTTGACGACGTCGTCCTGGCCCTCGGACTCCAGGTGCTCGTCCGTGGTCTCCGGCAGGAAGCGCGCCGGGTCCGTCTCCAGCTGCTCCAGGAAGACACCCTCGGCCGTGATCTTCGCGACGGCCTGGCGGTCGGCCGAACAGGACACGGCGATCGCGACCGGGCAGGACGCGCCGTGCCGCGGCAGGCGCACCACGCGGACGTCGTGGCAGAAGTACTTGCCGCCGAACTGCGCGCCGATGCCGATCTGCTGCGTCAGCTCGAAGACCTTCTCCTCCAGCTCCTTGTCCCGGAAGCCGTGACCGAGGGCCGAGCCCTCCTCCGGCAGCTCGTCCAGGTAGTGGGCGGAGGCGTACTTCGCGGTCTTCAGCGCGTACTCCGCCGACGTGCCGCCGACGACGATGGCCAGGTGGTAGGGCGGGCAGGCGGCCGTGCCCAGCGAGCGGATCTTCTCCTCCAGGAACTTCATCATGGAGGCCTCGTTCAGGACCGCCTTGGTCTCCTGGTAGAGGAAGGACTTGTTGGCGGAGCCGCCGCCCTTCGCCATGAAGAGGAACTTGTACGCGCCGCCGTCGGTCGCGTACAGCTCGATCTGCGCGGGCAGGTTCGAGCCGGTGTTCTTCTCCTCCCACATGGTGAGCGGAGCCATCTGCGAGTAGCGCAGGTTCAGCCTGGTGTACGCGTCGAAGATGCCGCGGCTCAGGGCCTCTTCGTCGCCGCCCTCCGTCAGCACGTTCTGCCCGCGCTTGCCCATGACGATCGCCGTGCCGGTGTCCTGGCACATGGGCAGGACGCCCGCGGCGGCGATGTTCGCGTTCTTGAGCAGGTCCAGCGCCACGAACTTGTCGTTCGACGACGCCTCGGGGTCGTCGATGATCTTGCGCAGCTGGGCGAGGTGTGCCGGGCGGAGGTAGTGCTGGATGTCGCGGATCGCCTCCTCCGCGAGCTTGCGAAGCGCCTCCGGCTCGACCTTGAGGAACGTACGGCCGTCGGCCTCGAAGGTGGTGACACCCTCGGCGGTCACCAGGCGGTAGGGCGTGGTGTCCTCTCCCAGCGGGAGCAGATCGGTGTACGAGAATTCCGGCATTACGGCCATTCCTCACTCGGCAGACGGCTGGCATCCATTGGCAGCGCGCCCACAAGCGTAAGACGCCCTCCGCCGTCCGAGCTTGTGAGGTAAGGCTCAGTTGGAGGCGGGCCGTCGGGTGCGGACGGACGGATGGCCGGATGGCCGGCGGGCGTGCCACCACTAGTCGCGATCTATCGCGTTTCGCTACGCTGAGTCCGTGGACCTCGACAAGCATGATTCAGCCGACTCCGGCCGCGGACGGCCCCAGCAGCCGGTCGCCTCCGCCGCACCCGTCCTGCCCGCGGAACCCGCCGCACCCGCTGTACCTGCGGAACCCGCCGCACCCGCCGTGCTCGCGGACGCCGGCGGCGCGATCCGCGCGTCCGACGCCGATCGCGACAGGATCGCCGACATCCTCAGGGAGGCCCTGGCCGAGGGCCGGCTCGACGCCGAGGAGCATTCCGACCGTATCGACGCGGTCTACCGCGCGAAGACCGTCGGCGAACTGGAGCCGATCGTGCGCGACCTGCCCGCCGGCGCGTCCGACGCGCGCCCGCCCCGCAGGCAGCCGGCGTCGTACACGTACGGCCCGGAGCTGCCCGACGGACCCACCGAGAACCTCGTCGCCGTCTTCTCCAGCTCCACCCGCAAGGGCCGCTGGCGCGTGGGCGGGCGGACGCAGGCGTTCTCCCTCTTCGGGAGCATCGAGATCGACCTGACAGAGGCGATGTTCGGCCAACGTCTGACCGTCATCAACGCGACATCGATCTTCGGCAACGTCGAGGTCCGCGTGCCGGAGAACATCTCGCTGCGCGGAAGCGGCACCGGGATCTTCGGCAACTTCGAGGTCGACACGCTGGAGGCCGCCGACCCGGAGGCCCCGGTCGTCGTGGTCAACGGGTACTCCGTGTTCGGCAACGTGGAGGCCAAGCCGAAGCGGGGCAAGCGCGTCGCCGACCTTCACGACCGGCTGCGCAAGCACCTGGGGCGCTGACCCGCTCACTGAGCAGGGCGTGGAACCGGGGCACTGACCCGGGCTCTGATCGGGGCGGGGATCCGGGCACTGATCGGCGTGGATCCGGGGCGCGGAATCGCGGCGCGGAGCGGGACTTTCCGGAGCGCGGGGCGGCCGCGGATCGAGGCGTTCCGGGAGTGGCCGAGCGTAGTTCCGTCCACCGGAACACAAGTCCACTCAGTGCATAGGCACGCGCACAGCGGGTAGGGCTTGCTGCATCGTCTCTCGCTCGCGAAAGCCGTCGTCAGGAGTAGACCGTGCTGCAACTGCCGCATCAGTCCCTGCAGGTAGCCGCCGTTCCGGCCCAGCGCACCGCCGCTCGGGAAGATCAGGACGGACCCTGGCACGCGGAGGCGGTGTGCCGCCGGGACGAAGCCGGACTCTTCTTCGCGCCATCCAAGGAACCGACGGCGGCGCGGCTCTCGCGGGAGGACGCCGCCAAGCGCGTCTGCGCCCGCTGCCCGGTCATGGTGGAGTGCCGGGAGCACGCCCTGCTCCAGCCCGAGCCGTACGGCGTGTGGGGCGGGCTCACCGCGGCCGAGCGCCGTGTCGTCCTGGCCCGGCGCAGGCGGCGCGAGATGGAACTGAAGAAGTCGGCGTCGGCGGCCTGACGTTCCGCGCCACGCGGCACTCCGGGCACGTACGGACGGACGTACGGAGAGGGGCGCTCCCACCGCACATGGGAGCGCCCCTCTCCGTATGGCGTGTGGCCGTATGCCGTGAGGCCGCGTGCCGACGCCTGCGGGCTACTGCGCGCGGTCGAAGTCGACGGCGCTGTAGGCGCGCAGCTTCGACAGACGGTGGGTCGAGTCGATCTGCCGGATCGTGCCCGACTTGGAGCGCATCACGAGCGACTGCGTGGTCGCCGTCTCCGCGCGGTAGCGCACACCGCGCAGCAGTTCGCCGTCCGTGATGCCGGTCGCGACGAAGAACACGTTGTCACCGCTGACCAGGTCGTCCATGAAGAGCACCCGGTCCAGGTCGTGGCCGGCGTCGAGCGCGCGCCGGCGCTCCTCGTCGTCCTTCGGCCACAGCTTGCCCTGGATCGTGCCGCCCAGGCACTTGATCGCGCACGCGGTGATGATGCCCTCGGGCGTACCGCCGATGCCCATCAGCATGTCGACGCCGGTGCCCTCGCGAACGGCCATGATCGCGCCCGCGACGTCGCCGTCCGAGATGAACTTGATGCGCGCGCCGGTCTCGCGGATCTCCTTGACGATGCCCTCGTGCCGGGGACGGTCCAGGATGACGACGGTGACGTCCTCGGGCGAGGAGTTCTTCGCCTTGGCGACCCGGCGGATGTTCACCGGGACCGGGGCGTTGATGTCGACGAAGTCGGCGGCCTCGGGGCCCGTGACCAGCTTGTCCATGTAGAAGACCGCGGACGGGTCGAACATGGTGCCGCGGTCGGCGGCCGCGAGCACCGCGATCGCGTTCGGCATGCCCTTGGCGGTGAGCGTCGTTCCGTCGATGGGGTCCACGGCGATGTCGCACTCCGCGCCGGTCCCGTCGCCGATGCGCTCCCCGTTGAACAGCATCGGGGCTTCGTCCTTCTCGCCTTCGCCGATGACGACGACGCCGTTCATCGAGACGGTGCTGACCAGCGCTCGCATGGCCTTGACGGCCGCGCCGTCCGCGCCGTTCTTGTCGCCGCGGCCCACCCAGCGGCCGGCGGCCATCGCGGCGGCCTCGGTGACCCGGACGAGCTCCAGGGCGAGGTTGCGGTCGGGGGCTTCGGGAGAGACCTCGAGCTGAGACGGCAAGTTGTGCTCGGTCATCGGAGCGCACCTTTCTGTACGACGACGGCCGGATGAAGAGGGTGCTGTGACTCTATCGGTACGTCGACAAAATGAGCAGAGGGGCCCACGTTTGAGCAGACAACCTTGATGCGACCATAGTGCGGTGGCAGGTATGCGAGGCAAGCAGACAGTGCGCGGAATGATCCAGTCGATGGCGGTCATCTGCGCATTCGCAGGCGTGATGTACATCTTCGTTCCGCACGACGACTCGGCGGACCCGACCAAGACCGTGGACTACCGCGTCGAACTGCTGACGGCACGGCGGGCGGCACCGTACCCGGTGGCGGCCCCGGCCGGCCTGTCCGCGGACTGGAAGCCCACGTCCGTCACGTACAAGCGCCAGGACGCCCATGCCTGGCACCTCGGCTTCCTCGACCCGGACGGCCAGTACATCGCGGTCGAGCAGTCCACGGCGCCGCCCGGGAAGTACGTCCCGCAGGTCACCCAGCGGGCGACCCCGACCGAGCACACCCAGCGGGTGGGCGAGGAGACCTGGCAGCGCTGGGAGGGCCCGAAGTACGACGCGCTGGTGCGCACGGACAAGGGCTCGACGACGGTCGTGACGGGGACGGCCTCGTACGAGCGGCTGGCTCAGATGGCGGCGGCGCTGGAAGCCGCGTCCGACTCCGCCTCGACGCCGAGCCCCGCCGGGACGCCGCCCCCGGCCGCGTCCTGACCTTCCGCGTGCCGGCCGTGGTCCCGATCCCGGCCGGCGCCGACAGCACGCCGGCAGCACGAGGCCGCCGCACCCGGAACGAACCGGGTGCGGCGGCCTTTGTCGTGCTGTGTGTCTGTGCGTCCGTATGTCTGTGCGTCCGCGTGGCCGTGTGGCCGCGTGGCTCGGCGGGACTCAGACGGTGGTGACGACCTCGTCGTACGCCAGGCGCGGCGAGCGCGGGAACCACGCGTTCTCGCCCGGCTTGCCGATGTTGACCACCATCAGCGGCGTGTGGTCGTCGTCCAGGAACTCCTTCTGCACGCCGGCGTAGTCGAGCCCGGTCATCGGGCCCGCGGCCAGACCGGCGGCGCGGATGCCGACGATGAAGTAGGCGGCCTGCAACGCGGCATTGAGCATGGCCGACTGCTCGCGGACCGGGCGCTCGCCGAAGAACGCGTCCTTCGCCTGCGGGAAGTGCGGGAACAGCTCCGGGAGCTCCTCGTGGAACTCGTTGTCGGCGGCGAGGATCGCGACCAGGGGGGCGGTGGCGGTCTTCGGCTGGTTGCCCTCGGACATGTGCTGCACCAGACGCTGCCGGGCCTCGGCGGAGCGGACGAGGACAACGCGCAGGGGCGTCTGGTTGAAGGCGGTCGGGCCGTACTTGACCAGGTCGTAGATCGCCTGCACCTGCTCGTCCGACACCGGCTCGTCGGTGAAGGTGTTGGCGGTACGGGCCTCGCGGAACAGGAGGTCCTGGGCGGCGGTGTCGAGAACGAGGGACATGCTGTGCCTTCCGGGTGGAACAGGGGGATCAAGCTGTGACCTCACGGTACGACCGGAGTGTGTGAACGTTCAACCAAATCCGGCCGCTCGTGAGCTAAGTCACGCAACTTTCAACTAATTAACCTTCAACTAAACGGTGCGTCCGTTTAATCCACCCCTGCTCTTGATCCGCCTCTGCTCCGGCGTCTCACAGAGCCGTGCCGCCCGTGTCCTCGACCTCGTCGTCCGAGCCGTCCGAGTCGTTGGAGCCGTCCGTGACCTTCGCGCCTGCGCCTGCGTCCACGCCCTCCGCCGCGTCGCGGCCGGACAGCGCCGCGTCCAGCCGGGCCCGGGCGCCGTCCAGCCAGCGGCGGCACACCTTCGCCAGCTCCTCGCCGCGCTCCCACAGCGCGAGGGACTCCTCCAGCGTCGTGCCGCCCGCCTCCAGCCGGCGCACGACCTCGATCAGCTCGTCCCGCGCCTGCTCGTAGCCGAGCGCGCCCTCGTCCGTCTTGGCTGTCATCTGATCCACCCTAAGTTCGCCTGTTGTCAGTGGGGCCTGAGGCCTCGGCGGGCCGGGCCCCGAAGCCGGGACATGAGCCCGGACGCCGCCCCTGAGCGTGAGCTCGGACGTCGCCCCTGGACGTGAGCCCGGACGTCGCCCGTGGACGCCGTGCCGTGTCAGTCGCCCGCCACCCGCACCGTGAATTCGCCCTCCGCGACGCGCGCCCGCAGCTCCTCGTCCGCGGTGACCTCGCCGGCTGCGCGCACCACCGTGCCGTCCGCGCGCTGCAGCACGGCGTACCCCCGCTCCAGCGTCGCCGCGGGCGACAACGCGACGACCCGCGCACGCGTGTGGGACAGCTCGGAGTCGGCGCGGTCCAGCAGATGCCCCAGCACCCGCCGGCTCCGGGCGACCAGCGCGTCGGTCTCGTGCTCGCGCTCCTCCACCATGCGGTGCGGATGCTCCATGACGCGCCGGTGCAGGGCGTGCGCGAGCCCGCGCTCCTCGCGCTCCAGCAGTCCCCGTACGGTCCTGAGGGCCCGGTCCCGCAGCGCCTGCACCCGGTCCAGCTCCTCGCCGACGTCCGGGACGACCTTCTTCGCCGCGTCGGTCGGCGTCGAGGCACGCAGATCGGCAACCAGGTCGAGAAGCGGGGAGTCCGGCTCGTGACCGATCGCGGACACCACCGGCGTACGGCAGTCGGCGACGGCACGCACCAGCTGTTCGTCCGAGAACGGCAGCAGGTCCTCGACGCTGCCGCCGCCCCGCGCCACGATGATCACGTCCACGTCCGCGTGGTCGTCCAGCTCCTTCACGGCCTGGAGGACCTGCGGCACCGCGCGCACGCCCTGCACGGCCACGTTGCGCACCTCGAACCGGACGGCGGGCCACCGTCGCCGCGCGTTCTCCAGCACATCGCGCTCGGCCGCCGACGCGCGGCCGCAGACCAGACCGATCAGCTGCGGCAGAAACGGCAGCGGCTTCTTGCGGGCGGGTGCGAAGAGCCCCTCCGCGCCCAGCGCCCGCTTGAGCTGCTCCAGCCGGGCGAGGAGCTCGCCGATGCCGACCGGCCTTATCTCGGCGGCCCTGAGCGAGAGCTGCCCGCGCGGGGCGTACCACTCCGGCTTGGCGTGCACGACGACCCGCGCGCCCTCCGACACGGCGTCGGCGACCGCGTCGAACACCTGGCGGTAGCAGGTCACGCTCACCGAGATGTCGTACGAAGGGTCGCGCAGCGTCAGGAAGACCACTCCCGCGCCCGGCCGACGAGACAGCTGGGTGATCTGCCCCTCCACCCACACCGCGCCGAGGCGGTCGATCCATCCCCCGATGAGCCGTGACACCTCGCCGACGGGCAGGGGAGCTTCGGCAGACGTAGTGAGACCCATGCCCGCGAGCGTATCGGCACCCTCCGACAAGCCCGGTCCGGCGGCACGACAGCACCAGGCGCGCAACGGCAGGCCGGGCAGCATCCGGGCAGTATCCGGCTCGGCGGCGACGGACCCGCGATCCCCGCCAGGGAGCACCGGCCCGGTAGCACCGGAGCGGCATCACCGGCCCGGTAGCACCGGAGCGGCATCACCGGCCCGGGAGCACTGGCCCGGGAGCGCCGGCCCGTCGCGTCGCTACGAAGCGGGCGGTGCCTGCGCCTCCCGCCGCTCCCGCCGTCCTCGCTGCACCGTCAGCACCACCAGCCCCACCGCCAGCCAGATCACGCCCACCACCTGCGCGGCCCGGGAAGCCTCCAGAAGCACCACGACCGTCACCGCCGCACCCAGCACCGGGAACAGCACGTGCCGCCACCAGCTCGGCGGGCCGGCCGCCCGCCGCACCACGAACCAGCCCACCACGCTCGCGTGCAGCAGCGTGAACGCCGTCAGCGCCCCGACGTCGACGACGGAGACGAGATGCTCCAGCCCGTCGTCACGCCGCGCCGCCCACAACGCCGCGATCATCGTCACCGCCGCCGCGACGACCAGCGCCACGCGCGGAACGCCCTCGTCCGTACGGGACAGCGCACGCGGCAGCCGCCGGTCCCGGCCCATGGCGAACAGGAGCCGCCCCGCCGCCGCTTGCCCCGCCAGCGCCGCGAACGCCGCCCCGATCGCCTTGCCGGCGGCGACCAGATCGTGCAGCCAGGTCCCGACGGACACGTCCACGGCGTCGTAGAACGCCGTCCCCTGCTCCTTCGGGTCCGCCGCCAGCTGCGCCGATGAGACCGGCTCCAACAGGGCCACCAGATAGGTCTGCGCCACGAACAGCGCTCCGGCGACCCCCAGACAGAACAGCACCGCCCGCGCCACCTGCCGCGAACCCCCCGTGACCTCCTCCGCGAACGACGCGATCGCGTCGAAGCCGAGATACGACAGCACCGCCACCGACACCGCCCCGAGCACCGCGCTCAGGGCGAAGTCCCCGTCCCCGGTCAGCGGCGACGCCCAGTCGCGCCGCGGCCCGTCCTGCGCCAGCACTGATACGGCCGCGACCAGGAAGACCACCAGCACCACGATCTCCATCGCCAGGACCGCGAACCCGACCCTGGCCGCCGCCCGTACGCCCCAGAGGTTCAGCAGCGTGGTCACGACGACCGCGATCCCGGTCCACACCCACCGGTCCACCTGCGGAACCAGGGCCTCCATGGCGATCCCGGAGAAAAGGTAGGCGACGGCGGGGATCAGCAGGTAGTCGAGCATCGCCATCCACCCGGCGATGAAGCCGGGCCCCTCGCCGAGCCCCTTGCGGGCGTACGCGAAGACCGATCCGGCCAGCGGCGCGACCCGCACCATCTGGGCGTAGCTGAACGCCGTCAACGCCATGGCGGCCGTCGCGACGACGTAGACGAGGGCGACCGCGCCGTGCGACCTCGCGTCCAGGGTGCCGAAGACGCCGACCGGGGCCATGGGGGCGATGAAGAGCAGCCCGTACACGACGAGGTCCCGGAATCCGAGGCTCCGGCGCAGCCGGGCGTGCGCGTCCGCACCGGTCCCGGTGCCGGTGCCCGTCATGGGACCCTCCGTCCTCGTACGTACGACGTTGATCACATACGGGCACCAGTCTCAGTCCTGTGGGCGATCGTTGGGCCGTCCGGCGCGCCTTTACGATGGGTGCCATGACTGCAACGAACGCCCGCCGCGTCCTGCTCGCCGCTCCCCGTGGCTACTGCGCGGGCGTGGACCGCGCCGTGATCGCCGTCGAGAAGGCCCTCGAGCAGTACGGCGCGCCCATCTACGTCCGTCACGAGATCGTCCACAACAAGTACGTCGTACAGACCCTGGAGAAGAAGGGTGCGATCTTCGTCGAGGCGACGGCGGAGGTCCCCGAGGGCTCCATCGTCATGTTCTCGGCCCACGGTGTCGCTCCGATCGTGCACGACGAGGCCGCCGAGCGGAAGCTCGCCACCATCGACGCGACCTGCCCCCTGGTGACCAAGGTCCACAAGGAAGCCATCCGGTACGCGAACGAGGACTTCGACATCCTCCTCATCGGCCACGAGGGCCACGAGGAGGTCATCGGCACCACCGGCGAGGCCCCCGAGCACATCACCCTGGTCGACGGCCCGGACGACGTCGAGAAGGTCGAGGTCCGCGACCCGTCGAGGGTCGTCTGGCTCTCCCAGACCACGCTGTCCGTCGACGAGACCATGGAGACCGTCGACAAGCTCAAGACCAAGTTCCCGCTGCTGGTCTCACCGCCGAGCGACGACATCTGCTACGCCACCCAGAACCGCCAGATCGCGGTCAAGCAGATGGGGGCCGAGGCGGATCTGGTCATCGTCGTCGGCTCGCAGAACTCCTCGAACTCCAAGCGGCTCGTCGAGGTCGCCCTGGGCGCCGGCGCCCGCGCCGCCCACCTGGTGGACTACGCGAGCGAGATCGACGAAGCGTGGCTGGAGGGCGGCGTCTCGACCGTCGGCGTCACCTCGGGTGCCTCCGTGCCCGAGGTGCTGGTCGAGGAGGTCCTGGAGTGGCTGACGCAGCGTGGCTTCGAGGACGTCGAGATCGTCAAGGCGGCCGAGGAGTCGATCACGTTCTCACTGCCGAAGGAACTCCGCCGGGACCTGCGTGCCGAGGCGACGTCGCTCGTCGAGGACTGAGAACAGTCCGGGAACAGTCCGAGCACGGCCTGAGGACGGCTTGAGGACAGCCTGGGAACGGCTTGAGGCCCTCCCGCGGACGGCTCGCGGGAGGGACCAAGCGCGGCCTTCAGGGAGTGACGGTGAGCAGTTCCTCGTAACGTTGTGTCCATGAACGTCTTCGGAGTGGACATCGGCGGATCGGGGATCAAGGGCGCTCCCGTGGACCTGGACCGCGGCGACCTCGCAGAGCCCCGCCACAAAGTGCTGACACCGCATCCGGCCGCGCCCGACGGCGTGGCCGACTGCGTCGGCGAGGTGGTGGAGCACTTCGGCTGGTCGGGCCCGGTCGGAATCACCTTCCCCGGGGTGGTCACCGGCTCGGTCGTGCGGACGGCGGCCAACGTGGACAAGAGCTGGATCGACCTGGACGCGGGCAAGCTGCTCGGCGACCGGCTGAACATGCCCGTGACCGTGCTGAACGACGCGGACGCGGCGGGCGTGGCCGAAATGACCTTCGGCGCCGGCCGCGGCCGCAAGGGCGTGGTGATGCTGCTGACGTTCGGTACGGGCATCGGGAGCGCGGTCTTCATCGACGGCAAGCTCGTGCCGAACACGGAGCTCGGGCATCTGGAGCTGAACGGCCACGAGGCGGAGAAGCACGCGTCGACCAAGGTCAAGGACGACGAAGAGCTGAGCTGGGAGCACTGGGCCCACCGGGTCCAGAAGTACCTGGCCCATGTGGAGATGCTGTTCTCGCCCGAGCTCTTCATCATCGGGGGCGGGGTGAGCCGCAAGGCGGACAAGTTCATTCCGCTGATCAAGCACATCCGCGCGGAGATCGTCCCGGCGGAGCTGCAGAACAACGCGGGGATCGTCGGCGCGGCGATGGCCACGGCGGAGCACTGAGCGACACCCTCCCCCGGCGCGGTGCCGGGGGAGGGCGTGACGAGGGCGTCAGGCGCGGCGGGGCGGGGCGGAGGGCCGGCGGGAGCGGCGGCGGGTCATCAGCCGGATCTTCCGGACACTCGCGATGACGCCGGCGATGAGCGTGCCGCCGTACAGCCAGCCCGCATGCACGGCCAGTGCGGTGACGAGCGCCATGATCTGGACGCCGATCCCCCCGCTGCCACCGGTCCCTGTCGCACCGCCCGAGATGGGGACGAGCCCGACGGCGAAGGCGATCGGCACACTGATCGGCGCGGTGACCAGATCGGCGTCGCGTACCCAGAACGCCGTCAGGGCGCTCAGCGGCAGGAACAGTACGCCGTACACGATCGCCGAGCCGTCGAACAACAGCTCGTCGAGCGAGCCGAGGACCAGCATCACGGAGCACGCGAACAGCCCGGCGCCGAGCCCGGTCAGCCGCGGATTGGGCAGCCGCCGCAGGGCTGCCAGCACCGGTGGCCCCGGGCGGACCGGCCGCACGGTGGGCCGCTTCCCGGGCCGCGCCGGGGCGTCCGCCTGACCGGGCCGCCCGGGCCGGGCGGTGACGCGGTACACCGCGGCGCCCTCGATCAGCGAACCCTGCGAGACAGGGGCCTGCGGTGACAGAGGGGTCTGCGGCCGCGGCCGCCTCGACGGGGTACCAGTCCTTTGCTGCTCCACGTGACCAACGTAGGTCGCCATGTGCGACGAGTACGTCACGGGACACGCCCTTTGGGTGACCTTGGTCGTGAGTTCGAGACATCGCACGCGTGACGTACTGCGGCGGCCCGCCCGTAAACTGGGGGATCGGCCCACTCCCGGGCCCCGGCCACCAGCCAGCCCTCACTCCAGGAAGTCGCCAACGTGTCGCTCACGATCGGAATCGTCGGTCTGCCGAATGTCGGCAAGTCGACCCTGTTCAACGCCCTGACCAAGAACGACGTGCTGGCGGCCAACTACCCGTTCGCCACCATCGAGCCCAATGTGGGCGTGGTCGGAGTTCCCGACGCCCGGCTCACCGAGCTGGCCGAGATCTTCAGCTCCCAGCGGATCCTCCCCGCGACGGTCGACTTCGTCGACATCGCCGGCATCGTCCGCGGCGCGAGCGAGGGCGAGGGCCTCGGCAACAAGTTCCTGGCGAACATCCGGGAGTCCGACGCGATCTGCCAGGTCATCCGGGCCTTCAAGGACGAGAACGTCGTCCACGTCGACGGCAAGGTCTCGCCGAAGGACGACATCGAGACGATCAACACCGAGTTGATCCTCGCAGACCTCCAGACCATCGAGAAGGTCCTTCCGCGCCTCCAGAAGGAGTCCCGGATCAAGAAGGACGTGGCGCCCAAGGTCGCGGCCGTCGAGGCCGCCCAAGCCATCCTCGAAGAGGGCAACACCCTCTTCTCCGTCGGCATCCTCCAGGGCAGCGAGAAGGCCGAGCTGCTGCACGACCTGCACCTGCTCACCACCAAGCCGTTCCTGTACGTCTTCAACGTCGACGAGGACGAGCTGGTCGACGAGGACTTCAAGAACGAGCAGCGCGCCCTGGTCGCCCCGGCCGAGGCGATCTTCCTCAACGCCAAGCTGGAGCAGGACCTCGCCGAGCTCGACGAGGAGGACGCCATGGAGCTCCTCCAGTCCGTCGGCGCGGAGGAGCCGGGCCTGGCCACCCTCGCCCGCGTCGGCTTCGACACCCTCGGCCTGCAGACCTACCTCACGGCCGGCCCCAAGGAGTCCCGCGCCTGGACGATCAAGAAGGGCGCCACGGCTCCCGAGGCGGCCGGTGTGATCCACACCGACTTCCAGAAGGGCTTCATCAAGGCCGAGGTCATCTCCTTCGCCGACCTCGTCGCCACCGGCTCCGTCGCCGACGCCCGCTCGGCGGGCAAGGCACGCATGGAGGGCAAGGAGTACGTGATGCAGGACGGCGACGTGGTGGAGTTCCGCTTCAACGTGTAGTGCCTGATTCATTGATCGGTTGGAGCAGCTGGTCAGAGCGGGAAACCTCAGGTCAGGGGCCAGATCTTCAGGTCTGGCCCTTTCCTGCCTTCTCTGGCTGGATCAGCCCCTTCTCTGGATGAGTGGGGATGGAAGCGCCAGTACCCCGAAGGGGAATCGGTGCTCCCGGTGCCTGCGCAGGCAGTGCTGTTCCGCCCCGCTGAAGCTGATTGCCCGCAGTCGCGGGTCTGGTTTGCTGACGATGTACTGGCGATCTTCCGCTGGCGGAGCCGTTCGCGCCCTGACCGCTGTTTTCGTAGCGCCAGTCAGCGCGGGACAGGAGCGACCTGTGTATGAGTCACACGGGCCGGACGGGGCGGCTTGGGTGTGGCAATCGATGCGGGTCTGCAGGGTGACGGGGAGAGTTTCGAGTTCGTCGTCCGCCAAGCAGCTTGGAGGTCCGTGCCGAGCACCCCACGTAGGTCGACAGCAAGTCATAGTCGGTGGAGACTACCCAGCTGCGATCTTGGGGCCACCAGAATTCTGGGCCGCTCTCTCCCACCAGATCCCTCAGCGAATCTCTTACGCTCTCGAGGTCGGCCAGGGAGCTGTGACGGACGAGAGGTTCGTCATCGTCGCCCCAGAGCATGGTCGCGAGGTTGTAGGCGAAGTACGTGGCCTGCTCCCCGGAAAGCATGCCGAGCAGGCGAGCGAGCGCCCCACGGCTGTGCTCGTCGAGAGCCCGTCATCAGCCACCCACAGCGGTTGTCCCGTGCTGAGCTCCTCGCGCCTCAACCACCAGTGGGATATCTCCGGGTGAAACGGAACGCCAGAGTCCTGCGCCCACGACTCCCACGTGCGGCTGCGACCTGAACCGTCTGTGGCTTCGAAGCGGTGGAAGACCCGTACGTACGCCTCGTAGCCGCTCGGTACAAGCTCGGACACCACGTGCCCAGGCCCGGCTTCCGAGCGGCCGAGCCGGTCGTGGAGCCACGCCAGCTCAGTTCCGTCGTACTTCCACTCACGCCTCTCTGTCATGGCACCCATTCTTGTGCCACATGGCGGCACTCTTGAGGTGCGTCAGGTCAGGTGACTGCCGACGTGCACGCCATGCACGGCCCGGCCGCCCTACTCCAGGACTCGCCCCGTGCGTGTGCGCCTGATATGCGCGGCGCAGGGGCCCGGCGGGTGGGGTCGTCGCTAACCCAGGAGGGATCAGAGCGGGGCCGCGGCGAGGGTGCGCCACCTCGTTCGTGCAGGTCAGAAGGGGTCGGACTCGGATGAGTCCGACCCCTTCTGCATTCCCGTGCCGACTTGGTGCTGCGTCTTCAGCTGCTTCGCGGCGGCGTGAGCTTGTCGAGGTCCAGGCTGACCTCGAAAGGCACCGGGCGCTGGAGGGTTCCCCGGAAGATCCCGGCGGGCGCGTAGGCACCGGTGGGTTCGTCGAGCTCGTAGACGTGGACGACGGGCGCCCCGTCCTCGTCCTCGATGCACCAGTAGTGCGGGATGCCGGCCTCTGCGTACTTGCGAAGCTTTACGTTGCGATCGCGGTGGGCGGACTCCGGGGAGACGACCTCGGCGACGAGTCTCACATCCTCCGGGGCGTACCAGGTGCGGTCGGGGTCATAGGGCAGTTCCGTCAGTAGGAGGTCTGGCTCCGGGCGGTTGCGGGCATCCAGGCGGATCGTCATCTCGCGCTCGACCTCGAAGCCGGCCGGCGCCTGCGCCATGAGCGTGGTGGTCAGGGCGGTGACCAGGCGGCCATGCCAGGACCGCTGGGGCGACATCATGAAGACGAGGGCTCCATCGATCAACTCGGTGTGGCGGGGTGCCTCGGGGAGGCGGTCGAGGTCCTCCGCGAACCAGCCTTCCGCGCGCGGCGGGCGCATCCAGTCGGGCAGTGCGGTCATGGCTTCACGGTAGCGGCTGCAGTCACCTCAGGTGAGGTGCTCTTGGGCGTCCCGATTGTTCCGAGGCTCGGAGATCTGGAACTGCTGGCCGAGCAGTACCGGACCGTGGCTGAGGGTGCTGGTGCCACGCGAGGGCGGGCCGTGATCATGACGGGTCGGCGCCGAGTGGGGAAGTCGCGACTGGTCCAGGAGTTCTGCGATCGGTCGGGAGCGCCGTACGTGGGTGTTCCAGGCCACCGGGGGCGTAGCCCTGTGGCTGAGCGTGCCGACTTCGCCGCGACCCTCGCGCAGTCGCCGCTGCCGGGCGTGGAGCTCGTCGCCGGCCTCCAGGCACAGGACTGGAACCAGGCCCTGCGCTCGTTGGCGCTCGCGGTGCCCGATGACTCACCCAGCATCGCGGTGATCGACGAGGTGCCCTGGCTGGTCGAGCAGGATCAGGAGTTCGAGGGCGCCCTCTGGACTGTCTGGGACCGTCACCTGTCCGCGGACCGCGAGCCGGTCGCCCGGCAGGTGCACTTCGTCGGGTCGGTCAAGTGGCTGGAGACCCAGCCCTTCGGCCGTCATGACAACGACGCCTTGGTACGCGACATGCTCGCTGTCCCCGGCGCCGCCCCGGACACTCCGTTGGTCGCCCTCGCCCGCTGTGGGGTGGCTGATGATCTGCCACTGACCGCGCACTGGGGACCGGAGAACCTCGTACGGGCGTGGCAGCCCCGGTAGCCGCGGGGGCTGGGGCGGCCCCCGTGCGGGTCCTCTTCAGGAGGTTCGCGGGGCCCTATTCGTCACAAGGTTCGAGCATCGGTTGGAAGGCGGAGTCCTCCTCATCGGGAACGTGCGGGAGGAAGCCGTCGGGGACGGTGCGGGCGGCGGTGGCGAGGAGGCGGTCCAGGACTTCCCGGTCGGTGGCCGAGGGGAGCCGAAGGGCGGCGAGCAGGCGGTCGCGGACGGCGGGGTGGTCCGGGTGGTCGTCGAGGTAATCGGAGTTGAGGTCCGGGGGACGGAAGCCGGCCAGGGCGTCGTGCCAGGACGGGAGGACGACGGCGAGGGTCAGGGCCTCGGCGAGGGACTCCGCGATCAAGGAGGCTTGGCCCTCGGAGTCGGTGTAGAGGACGGGGCGAGAGCCGCCCGGGACGGCCGGCCCGCAGAGGTAGTGGGTGCCGCCCGCGTTGCAGCCGGCAACGGGCTCCACCGGGAGGCCGTTGGGCAGGGCGATCGGTTCGATCGGGTCGGTGCGGGCGAGGTCGAACTCGCCGTCGCAGGCCAGGTAGGAGGCGACCTCGGCATGGTCGGCGATCCTGCGGAGCAGGGCGCTGTCCGAGAGGGCGGCCGGGTTGAGTGCCGCGGCGATCGCCGGGGTGAGGGTGTGCCCGCCCAGGATGCGGCGGATGGCGTCGAGCGGGACGGGGCGCTCGTAGTAGTCCTCGAAGTAGGCCTGGACGGCCTCGGGGGAGCGGTCGGTGAGGAGAGGGAAGAGGAAACCGGAGCCGTCAGGGTCCTCGCTGCCGGAAGGGAAGGCGATGGCCGAGCCGGTGCGCCAGGCGGTGTCGCCGGTCTCCCGCCACAGGCAGGTGGTGACACGAGGCGCGTCGATGCCCTCGTCACAGAAGGCGGGTTCGTCCAGGAGCGGGCGCAACGCGGCGGGCACTTCGTCGATGACACCGGGCCAGACCTGCTCGTCGTCCGTCGCGTACGGGCTCATCTCCGACTCGTGGTCGAAGCCGCGTATGAGCGCGCCGGCGGAGGTGAAGACGACGGAGAAGTCGTCCCCCGAGCCGTTCTCCATCAGCGCCGCCTCCTGGCCCGGGCCCCAAGCCGCGTCGAAGGTGTAGCAGCAGAACCGCGGATCGCTGCCGATCGCGGCGTCCAGGACGGCCAGCGCGCGCAGATGGGCGCGGAGCTCGGCGGGCTCAGGGAGGAGGGCGGCGGTCTCGTGCACAGTGCTCATGGCGACATGGAAGCAGCAGCCACTGACAACCCGGCCGGCTGGTCCGGACGAAGGCGCCGTGCCTTGGCGGCTTGGGCCGATTGCGCTGATCCCGTTAGATGGTCATCTCGCGGCCGACTCCGGTGTCTTCGTCCCGCCGACCGTGACTGTCGAGCGCGCCCGTCAGTCGCGTGGTGCCAATCCCGTCTTCGCTCCCGCCCCGCACAGCGGTACGACGGTGGTGCGGTCGTCCAGGCCGTGGGCGCCGATCGCCGCCCAGCAGGCCACGCCTGTGGGCTCGACGAAGAGGCCGCGGCCCGCGAGGTCCAGTTGCGCGGTCCGGATCTGGTCCTCCGTCACCGTGAGGACGGTGCCGCCGGTGCCGCGTACGGCGGTGAGGATCTGGCGGGCACGCGGCGGGTTCGGGATCGCGATGCCCTCGGCGAGCGTGGGGGTGGTGGCCGCGGGGACGAGGATGTCGTCCGCGCCCGCCCGGAAGGCGAAGGCGAGCGGGGCGACCGCCGACGCCTGTACGGCGATGAGGGCGGGACGCTCGGCGATGAGCCCGTGGGAGTGGAGCTCCTCGATGGCCAGGTAGGCGCCGAGCAGCAGCGTCCCGTTGCCGGCGGGCACGACGAGCGTCTCGGGAAGCCGGCCGCCGAGGTCCTCCCAGATCTCGTACACATAGGTCTTCGTGCCGTGCAGGAAGTACGGGTTGTAGACATGCGAGGCGTAGAAGACGCCGTCCTCGTCGGCGGCGGCGCGGGCGGCCAGCGCCGCCTCCTCGCGGCCGCCCGGCACGATGTCGAGACGGGCGCCGTGCGCCGAGATCTGTTCGGCCTTCTTCTGAGGAGTCGCGGCGGGCACGTACACGGTGCAGTCCAGCCCGGCCCGGGCGCAGTACGCCGCGATCGAGGTGCCGGCGTTGCCGCTGCTGTCGGCGATGACGCGCCGAGGCTTCAGATGCCGGGCCAGTTCCGCGAGCATGACCGCGCCGCGGTCCTTGAAGGACAGGGTCGGCATCAGGAAGTCGAGCTTCGCGGTGACGGTCTCGGTGAGCGGCACGAGCGGGGTCCTGCCCTCGCCGAGAGAGACAGCCTGCGAGCCGCGCGAGGCGTCCGCGGCCGCGAGGGGGAGAGCCTCCTCGTAACGCCAGAGTGAATTGAGGCGTCCGGAAAGGGAGTTGCGGGGGACGGGACCGGCGGCGAAGTCGAGATCCCAGGGGCCTCGGCATTGGGGACAGCGCCAGGTGAGCGCCTCGACAGGGGACCGCACCTCGCACATCGCGCACTGATAGTCCGTCATGTGATCCACCATGGCAGTTGTGTGGCGCACGTGTTACGGCATGTCCCGGACTCTTGTGGGATTCCTATGGATCGGTCAATCTTTCGGACGGCAGCGGCACGGCAATCACGCGGACATCCCCTCCGCGTCATTGTCATGCACCTGTCGAAACCCCCACAGAACGCACCACCAATGAGGAGGATCCTCACATGTCCGTGATGCGTAATTCGCGGCGAAGACTGTCCGCGGCCAGCGCCATAGCCGTCGCCGCCCTGGCTCTCGGCGCCGCGTCCGCCCTTCCGGCCACCG
>NZ_JBIVUF010000013.1:0-256417 GCF_044757085.1 Streptomyces sp. NPDC091376
GATGGGCGGGGCTTCGTCGTTTCCGGGGGACAAAAGCGTATCGTCGCAGGTCAGTTGACGTGCTAGAGTATAGGTAGCAAATGAGTCGGATCTTCCGGTCGGACCACTATCTGAGCATGGGCTCCGCCGACGGTCTGCCGGGCCCCACCGACGCCTGGATCACCCTGGCCGGTCTCGCCCGTGAGACCAGGCGGATCCGGCTCGGCACGCTCATGACCGCCGGCACCTTCCGGCTGCCCGGAGTACTGGCCATCCAGGTCGCCCAGGTCGACCAGATGTCGGGCGGACGCGTCGAGCTGGGCCTCGGTGCCGGCTGGTTCGAGGAGGAGCACAAGGCGTACGGGATCCCCTTCCCCAAGGAGAAGTTCGCCCGGCTCGAGGAGCAACTGGCCGTGGTGACGGGCCTGTGGGGCACGGAGACCGGCAAGACGTTCAGCCATGACGGGACGTACTACAAGCTGCAGGACTCGCCCGCGCTGCCCAAGCCCGTCCAGCAGAGGATTCCGGTGCTCATCGGCGGACACGGGGCGATCCGCACCCCGCGTCTGGCCGCACGGTACGCCGATGAGTTCAACATTCCCTTCGCTTCGCTGGAGGACACCGAGCGGCAGTTCGGCCGGGTCCGCGCCGCCGCCGAGGAGGCGGGACGCACACCGGACGACCTCGTCTACTCCAATGCGCTCGTCGTCTGCGCCGGCAAGGACGACGCGGAGGTCGCGCGGCGTGCCGCCGCCATCGGCCGAGAAGTGGACGAGCTGAAGGCCAACGGCCTGGCGGGGTCGCCCGCCGAGATCGTCGACAAGATCGGCCGCTATGCCGCGGCCGGTTCCTCCCGCGTCTATCTGCAGATCCTCGACCTCGACGACCTGGACCACCTGGAACTCCTCTCCTCCCAGGTCCAGTCCCAGCTGAACTGACCACCGTGCGCCGCCTCACAGGCGCACCCGAACTCGCAGCACACCCCGGCCTCGCACCCGATTCGGACGCGCCCGATTCGGACGCACCCGAGCCGGACGCACCCGAGCCGGAGACACCGTGAAGCCCGCCCGCAGCCTCTCGACCGCCCTCGCCGGGGGAGGCCCGCTCGTCCTCGACGGCGGCCTTTCCAACCAACTCGAGGCGCAGGGCTGTGATCTGTCCGACGACCTCTGGTCGGCGCGGCTCCTCGCCGACGCTCCCGAACAGATCGAGGCCGCCCACACGGCGTATGTGCGGGCGGGCGCACAGGTGCTCATCACGTCCAGCTACCAGGCCACGTTCGAGGGCTTCGCCGGACGCGGCACGGGCCGTGACGAGGCCACGGCACTCCTCACCCGCAGTGTGGCGCTGGCCCGCGCCGCGGCGGAGCGCACGGAGCGGGAGGTGTGGGTCGCGGCCTCGGTGGGACCGTACGGGGCGATGCTCGCGGACGGCAGCGAGTACCGCGGACGGTACGGGCTGACGGTGCGGGAGCTGGAGGACTTCCACCGTCCGCGCATCGAGGCCCTGGCAGCGGCGGGCCCCGACGTTCTCGCCCTGGAGACGGTGCCGGACACCGACGAGGCGACGGCGCTGCTGCGGGTCTCGGAAGGCATCGGCCTGCCGGTGTGGCTCTCCTACAGCATCGCGGGCGGGCGGACGCGCGCCGGCCAGGACCTGGCGGCGGCCTTCGCCCTCGTCGCCGCCCATGACCAGGTGATCGCCGTCGGCGTCAACTGCTGTGAGCCGGCGGACGCCGACCGTGCCGTTCAGCTGGCCTCCCGGGAGGCGGGCAAACCGGTCGTCGTCTACCCCAACAGCGGTGAGCGGTGGGACGCGGCGTCCCGCGCCTGGCGGGGCGAGGTCACCTTCGACCCGGCGCGACTGCCCGGCTGGGCCGCGGCGGGAGCCCGGCTGGTCGGCGGCTGCTGCCGCGTCGGCCCGGACCGTATCGCCGCCCTGGCCGCGCTCGCCGGGACCCGGAAGTCCTGAGCCCGGGAGGAAGTTGCCCCCCGGGCCCCGGCCCTCCCGGGCCCTGTCGTCCCGGTCCCTGTCGTCCGGGTCAGGGCCCTCCGGGCACCAGCCCTGCCGGTCCCGGTCGGGCGGGTTCCGGCCCACCGGTCGCGGCCCCTGCGGGCCTCAGCCCTGCCGGTCCCGGTCGCGGCCCCCGTGCCTCAGCCCTACCGGTCACGGTCGGGCAAGCCCCAGCCCTCCCGGTCTCGGACGACGGGCCCGGCCGCGCCGTGCGTGCCGGACGGCCGCGTGTGCCGGGCGGGACCGGGGTGCGTCCCGGGGCGGCCCGGCAACGCCGGTTACTCGCAGGCGACGCCGTCCCCGTCGCGGTCGAGGTGGCGGCCGTAGCCCGGGTCGCCCCTGCGGACGGGCGCGGCGCCCGCGGCCCTGGCGGCGTCACAGTTGCGGTAGTAGGCACTGCCGCCGCCCCCGCCTCCGGTGCTGCTGGAGGAGTCGTCCTCGTCGTCCGGTGCCGGCGTGGGTGTCGGCTTGGGCTTGGGCTTCGGTGCGGGCTTCGGCTTGTGCAGCTTCGTGCCCTGCTCGGCCGGGCACTTGGTGCCGGCCGCCACCAGGTGGACCGTGAGCGCGGTCTGCCGGGGGAGCGGTGCCGTGCCGCCCGCGGGGCTCTGGAAGCACACGGTCCAGTCGCTGTGGTCCGTCGGGAGGTCGACGTCCGCGTAGGCGCTGTAGGCGGTCATGCCGTCGTCGGTCAGGGCCCCGGTCCGCCGCTGGGCGTCGGCGAAGGTGGCGCCGACGACCTCGGGCATCGCCGCGGCCGGTGCGGCGGTGACGGTCTCGCGGGCGGTGACGGTGACCGTGGGGCCGGGCACGGCCGACTCCTTGACCACGGGATCGGGCGAGCACGCGCCGGCGACGAGTACGAGGACGAGCCCGACCGCGGCCATGACCCCGCAGCCGAGGACCGTCTTCTGGTTCGCGTCGAGAGTGCTGGTGGCGCCGCCCGCGGGCGGGGGCGGAACGGGTCCGTAGGGGTTGTTCACGGGCAGGCCTCTTCCAGCTTGACGGCCCCGAAATCGATCGTGGTGGCCGTGTCGAGCGTGCCCGGTCCCGGGCTCTGTGAGCAGACCTTCCAGTTCCGGTCCCACACCTGCATGCGGTTGCCGCCGGTCGCGTCGTGCGAGGTGAGGACGAGGAACCCTTCGGCCTGCGCGGCGTCCTGGGCGGCCTGGAGCTGCTGCCCCACGTGGTTCGAGAGCCGGGCCTTCGTGGTGACGGGTTCCGCGCTCGCGGTGGGAGCGGGCGCCGACTCCTGTGCCCGCTTCGGGGATCCTGCGGCCGCGTTCGCCGCAGGGGTCACCGTCGCGGTGGCCGTGACCGTCACGGTGACGGCCGGACCGGGAACCTTCTTCGTCGTCTCGCTCCCGGTCGGGGAGCAGGCCGAACCGATCGCCCCGATGAGGATGAATGTGAACAGCAGGCCGCCGCAGCCGAGGACGGTCTTGTGCTTGCCGCCCAGCCGGCTCGCCTGCGGCTGCGGGACGTACGGCGGGGGTGGAGGGTACGGGGGAGTGGCCACGAGAGATCTCCCTGCTGTGGCATGTGCATGAACGGCGCTTAAGATACACAACCCCCCTCCACTTGTGTGTATCGCGTGAAGAATTGATGCTTCTCGTGAAGCCCGCGCGGGCCGGGGGTCGCGAGACGTCCCTCGCCGGCCAGGAAATCGCCTGGTCAGGACCGGCCGTGCGGGCAATACTCGGACATGTGTTCCTGACAATCACCACGACCGGCACCCCCGAGCGTCCCGCCACCGACCTGGGCTTCCTGCTGCACAAGCACCCCGACAAGGCGCAGACGTTCTCCACCTCGCACGGCACGGCCCACGTCCTCTACCCCGAGGCCACCGCCGAACGCTGTACGGCCGCGCTGCTGCTGGAGGTCGATCCGGTCGCGCTGGTCCGCCGCGGCAAGGGCAAGGGCAGCGGCGGAGCCGCCGACTCCGCTCTCGCCCAGTACGTCAACGACCGGCCCTACGCCGCGTCCTCACTCCTCTCCGTCGCCATGAGCACCGTCTTCAAGAGCGCACTGCGCGGCGTGTGCCAGGCGATGCCGGAGCGGGCCGCGACCCCGCTGCCGCTGAGGATCGAGGTCCCCGTGCTGCCCGCACGCGGCGGCGCCGAACTCGTCCGCAAACTCTTCGGACCGCTCGGCTGGGACACGGTCGAGGCCCACCCGGTCGCACTCGACGGCCAGTTCCCCGAATGGGGCGACTCGCGCTACGTACGACTGACGCTGGAAGGGCGGCTGCGTCTCGCGGACGCGCTGCGCCAGCTCTACGTCCTGCTGCCGGTGCTCGACGACGCCAAGCACTACTGGGTCGCACCGGACGAGGTCGACAAACTGCTGCGGTCGGGAGAGGGCTGGCTGGCCGGTCACCCCGAGCAGAAACTCATCACCAGCCGCTATCTGTCCCGCCGCTGGGGCCTGACCCGGCAGGCCATGGAACGCCTCGAACTCGTACGGCTCGCCGAGAGCGACGACCTCGACGTCGAGGACGTCGACAACGCCGTCGACGAGACCAAGGACACCGACGAACGCCCGGTGCCGCTGGCCGAGCAGCGACGCGCCGCGATCCTGGACGCGCTCCGCACGGCAGGCGCCTCCAGCGTCCTCGACCTGGGCTGCGGGCAGGGCCAGCTCGTCCAGGCGCTGCTCAAGGACGTCCGCTTCACCGACATCGTGGGCGTCGACGTGTCCGTACGCGCGCTCGCGATCGCCGCCAGAAGGCTCAGACTGGACAGCATGGGCGAACGGCAGGCACGCCGCGTCACCCTGTTCCAGGGCTCCCTCACGTACACCGACAAACGCCTCACGGGCTATGACGCCGCCGTCCTCAGCGAGGTCGTCGAGCATCTCGACCCGCCCCGCCTGCCCGCCCTCGAGTACGCGGTGTTCGGCTCCGCCCGCCCGCGCACGGTGATCGTGACGACGCCGAACGTCGAGTACAACGTGCGCTGGGAGACGCTGCCGGCCGGGCACGTCCGCCACAGCGACCACCGCTTCGAGTGGAACCGCGAGGAGTTCCGCACCTGGGCCGCCACCACCGCGGAACGGCACGGCTACGGCGTGGAGTACGTGGCCGTCGGCGACGACGACCCCGAGGTCGGCCCGCCGACACAGATGGCCGTCTTCACCCAGAAGGACCGGAACGAGGCGAAGGCCGCATGACCACCACCGACACCACCCGCAAGCTGCCCGTCACCGACCTGTCCCTCGTGGTCCTCATCGGCGCCACCGGCTCCGGCAAGTCCACCTTCGCCCGCAGGCACTTCAAGCCCACCGAGGTCATCTCCTCGGACTTCTGCCGCGGACTGGTCGCCGACGACGAGAACGACCAGAGCGCCAGCGCCGACGCCTTCGACGTCCTCCACCACATCGTCGGCAAGCGCCTGGCCGCCGGCCGCCTTACCGTCGTCGACGCCACCAGCGTGCAGCAGGAGAGCCGCCGCCGGCTCGTCCAGCTGGCCCGCAGCCACGACGTGCTGCCCATCGCGATCGTCCTCGACATGCCCGAAGAGGTCTGCGCCGAACGCAACGCGGCCCGCCCCGAGCGCGCGGACATGCCCCGCCACGTCATCCAGCGGCACCGGCGCGAACTGCGCCGCTCCCTGCGCGGACTGGAACGCGAGGGCTTCCGCAAGGTCCACGTCCTGCGCAGCCCCGAGGAGGCCGACGCCGCGGAAGTCGTCCTGGAGAAGCGCTTCAACGACCTGCGGCACCTCACCGGACCGTTCGACATCATCGGCGACATCCACGGCTGCCGCTCCGAACTGGACACCCTGCTCACCACCCTCGGCTATGTGGACGGCGCACACCCCGAGGGCCGTACCGCCGTCTTCGTCGGAGACCTCGTCGACCGCGGACCCGACAGCCCCGGCGTCCTGCGCCGCGTCATGAGCATGGTCGCCGCCGGCAACGCCCTGTGCGTGCCCGGAAACCACGAGAACAAGCTCGGCCGCTGGCTCAAGGGCCGAAAGGTCCAGCACACCCACGGACTCGCCGAGACCATCGAACAGCTGGAGCGCGCGGACACCGAGGACCCCCGTTTCCGCGAGCAGGTAAGGGAGTTCATCGACGGCCTCGTCAGCCACTACGTCCTCGACGAGGGCAGGCTCGTCGTCTGCCACGCCGGACTGCCCGAGAAGTACCACGGCCGCACCTCCGGCCGGGTCCGCTCCCACGCCCTGTACGGCGAGACCACCGGCGAGACCGACGAGTTCGGGCTGCCCGTGCGCTACCCCTGGGCCGAGGACTACCGCGGCCAAGCCGCCGTGGTCTACGGCCACACACCCGTGCCCACCGCCTCGTGGATCAACAACACCATCTGCCTCGACACCGGCGCCGTCTTCGGCGGCAAGCTGACCGCGCTGCGCTGGCCGGAGCGTGAACTCGTCGACGTACCCGCGGAAAGGGTGTGGTACGAGCCCGTCAAGCCGCTCGCCACCGACGCGCCCGGCGGACACCAGGGCCGCCCCCTGGACCTCGCGGACGTCCACGGCCGCCGCATCGTGGAGACCCGCCACATGGGCCGCGTCGCCGTACGTGAGGAGAACGCCGCCGCGGCCCTGGAGGTCATGAGCCGCTTCGCGGTCGACCCGCGGCTGCTGGCGTATCTTCCGCCGACCATGGCGCCGACCGCGACCTCGCGCAAGGACGGCTACCTGGAACACCCGGCCGAGGCGTTCGCCCAGTACAAGGCCGACGGAGTCGAACGGGTCGTGTGCGAGGAGAAGCACATGGGCTCCCGCGCCATCGCCCTGGTCTGCCGAGACGAGGACGTCGCACGGACACGCTTCGGCGCCGACGGCGTCACCGGCGCACTGCACACCCGCACCGGCCGCCCCTTCTTCGACGACCCCGGCACCACCGAGGAGATCCTCGGGCGCCTGCGCACGGCGATCACCGGCGCCGGTCTGTGGGAGGAACTCGCCACGGACTGGCTGCTCCTGGACGCCGAACTGATGCCCTGGTCGCTCAAGGCGTCCGGACTGCTCCGCAAGCAGTACGCGGCCGTCGGCGCCGCCTCCGGAGCGGTCCTGCCCGCCGCCACCACCGCCCTCGAAGCGGCCGCCGCACGCGGACTCGACGTGGGCGCACTGCTGGACCGGCAGCGCGAACGGGCCGCGGACGCCGCCGCGTTCACCGACGCCTACCGCAGGTACTGCTGGACGACCGACGGCCTGGACGGGGTGCGCCTCGCGCCGTTCCAGATCCTCGCCGTCCAGGGACGCTCGCTGGCCTCCGTGCCCCACGACGAGCAACTCGCCTGGCTGGACCGGCTGGTGGAGGCGGCGCGGAGCACCGGGGCCGGGCTGCTCCAGCGCACCCGCCGGCTCGTCGTCGACACCGGCGACGAGGCCTCGGTGCGGGCCGGCACCGACTGGTGGCTGGAGATGACCGGCGCCGGCGGCGAAGGCATGGTCGTCAAGCCCCTGCACGCCCTCGTACGGGACGGCAAGAGCCGCCTCGTCCAGCCCGGCATCAAGGTCCGGGGCCGGGAGTACCTGCGCATCATCTACGGCCCCGAGTACACCCGCCCGGACAACCTGACCCGGCTGCGCGGCCGCTTCCTCGGCCACAAGCGGTCGCTGGCGCTGCGCGAGTACGCGCTCGGCCTGGAGGCGCTGGACCGGCTGGCCGACGGCGAGCCGCTGTGGCGGGTCCACGAGGCGGTCTTCGCCGTCCTCGCACTGGAGTCGGAGCCGGTCGACCCGCGCCTGTAGGACCGGCCCCGCACCCCACGGGGAGGCGCCGCCCGCGCCTCCCCGCAGGGGCGACCACGTGCCGGGGAACGCCCGCCCGTACGGCCACGACCGGTCCGATACGAGAGGTGACCGGTCCGGTGAACGAGATTGACCGGCTCGCTGAGAGAGGTTGACCGGACCGGTGTGAGATACGACCGGACACGGTCCGGCCGTTCGCCGGGTGAAGAGCTGTCCGGACGGCGAGTATGGGGACATGGGATTCCACGTCGACTCCGAGACCGGGCGGCTGCGCCGGGTCATACTGCACCGGCCCGATCTGGAACTGAAGCGGCTCACGCCCTCCAACAAGGACGCGCTGCTCTTCGACGACCTGCTCTGGGTCCGCCGCGCCCGTCAGGAGCACGACGGCTTCGCGGACGTCCTGCGCGACCGCGGCATCGTCGTGCACCTCTTCGGCGACCTGCTGCGCGAGTCGCTGGAGATCCCGGCGGCCAGGAAGCTCGTCCTGGACCGCGTCTTCGACGAGAAGGAGTACGGCCCGCTCGCCACCGGCCATCTGCGGTCAGCCTTCGACGAGATGGACACCGGCGACCTGACCGAGGCGCTCATCGGCGGAATGACCAAACGGGAGTTCCTCGCCGGCCACTCCGAGCCCTCGTCCGTCCGCTTCCACGTCATGGACCTGGACGACTTCCTCCTGCCGCCGTTGCCCAACCACATCTTCACCCGCGACACCTCCGCCTGGATCTACGACGGGGTGTCCATCAACGCCATGCGCTGGCCGGCCCGCCGGCGCGAGACCGTCCACTTCGAGGCCATCTACAAGCACCACCCCCTGTTCACCGGACCGGAAGCCGGTGACTTCCACCACTGGTCCGAGGGCCAGGACGACTACCCCTCCACCATCGAGGGCGGCGACGTCCTCGTCATCGGCAACGGCGCGGTCCTCATCGGCATGAGCGAGCGCACCACGCCGCAGGCCGTCGAAATGCTCGCCCGCGGATTGTTCGCGGCCGGCTCCGCACGGACGATCGTGGCGCTGGACATGCCCAAGCGCCGTGCGTTCATGCACCTGGACACGGTGATGACGATGGTCGACCACGACACCTTCACCCAGTACGCGGGGCTCGGCATGCTCCGCTCGTACACGATCGAACCCGCCACGGGCGACCACGCCCTGTCCCTGCGGGTCACCGACCATCCGCCCGAGCACATGCACAGCGCCATCGCGGCCGCCCTCGGACTGCAGGACATCCGCGTCCTCACGGCCACCCAGGACGTGCACTCCGCGGAACGCGAGCAATGGGACGACGGCTGCAACGTCCTCGCCGTCGAACCCGGGGTCGTCGTGGCCTATGAACGCAACGTGACCACCAACACCCATCTGCGTAAGCAGGGCATCGAAGTGATCGAGATCCCCGGCAGCGAACTCGGCCGGGGCCGCGGCGGCCCCCGCTGCATGAGCTGCCCGGTGGAACGGGACGCGGTGGGGACGGACGCATAATCCGGTCGTATAGCAATACGGGATTACGTATAGACTTCCATCGTCCCGCGTTCGCGACCCAGGAGCAGCCACCATGGCGACACACCTCGAAGGCCGCCACTTCCTCAAGGAGCTCGACTTCACGGCCGACGAGTTCCGCGGCCTGATCGACCTGGCCGCGCAGCTCAAGGCCGCCAAGCGCACCGGCACCGAGACCCGGCGCCTGCGCGGCAAGAACATCGCGCTGATCTTCGAGAAGACCTCCACCCGCACCCGCTGCGCCTTCGAGGTCGCCGCCGCGGACCAGGGCGCGTCGACGACCTACCTCGACCCCGCCGGCTCCCAGCTGGGACACAAGGAGTCGGTCAAGGACACCGCACGCGTCCTCGGCCGGATGTTCGACGCCATCGAGTACCGCGGCGACAGCCAGGCGGCGGTCGAGGAACTCGCCGCCCACGCCGGGGTCCCCGTCTTCAACGGCCTCACCGACGACTGGCACCCCACCCAGATGCTCGCCGACGTCCTCACCATGACCGAGCACAGCGACAAACCGCTCACCTCGATCACCCTCGCCTACCTCGGCGACGCCCGCTTCAACATGGGCAACTCCTACCTCGTCACCGGCGCCCTCCTCGGCATGGACGTCCGGATCGTCGCCCCCAAGGCCTACTGGCCGGCCGACGACATCGTCACCGCCGCCCGCGCGGCCGCCGCCACGAGCGGAGCCACCATCACGCTCACCGAGGACGTCGCCGACGGAGTCGCCGGCGCCGACTTCGTCGCCACCGACGTCTGGGTCTCCATGGGCGAACCCAAGGACGTGTGGGACGAGCGCATCGCCACCCTCGCGCCCTACGCCGTGACCATGGACGTACTGCGCGCCACCGCGAACCCCGACGTCAAGTTCCTGCACTGCCTGCCCGCCTTCCACGACCTCGGGACCAGGATCGGCCGCGAGCTGCACGACAGGCACGGACTGACCGAACTCGAAGTCACCGACGAGGTCTTCGAGTCCCCGCACTCGGTGGTCTTCGACGAGGCCGAGAACCGCATGCACACCATCAAGGCCGTCCTCGTCGCCACCATGGCCGCACCCGAAGCCGCCACGATGACCCCACCCGAATAGCCATACAGGCGATTGGGGACATATGCGACTCTACGGTTAGCATCTCTTCCGACACCTGGGGTCCGGGCTCACACAGCCCGGACCCCACTGTGCTGCACACCCCCGCACCACCCGAGAAGAGAACCACCCCATGCGCATCAAAAGCCCTACCCGACTCGTCGCCGAATCCGGCACGGACCGCGAGGGCCACGGCCTCAAACGCACCATGGGACTCTTCCAGCTCGTGTGCTTCGGCGTCGGCGCCATCGTCGGCACCGGCATCTTCGTCGGCCTCTCCGACAGCGTCTCCGAAGCCGGCCCCGCCGTCGTCGTCTCCTTCGCCCTCGCCGCGATCACCTGCGTCTTCACCGCGTTCTCGTTCGCCGAGCTCGGCAGCGCCATCCCCGTCTCCGGCTCCTCCTACTCCTTCGCCTACGCCACCCTCGGCGAACGCGTCGCGTTCCTCACCGGCTGGTGCCTGCTGCTGGAGTACGGCGTCTCCGTCTCCGCCGTCGCCGTCGGATGGGGCCAGTACCTGAACGAACTCCTCGGCACCCTCACCGGCCACCAGCTGCCCGCCGCACTCGCCGCCCCGCCCGGCGACGGCGGCATCGTCAACATCCCGGCCGTCGTCGTGATCCTCCTCGCCGCGACACTCCTGGTCCGCGGCATCCGCGAATCCGCCCGCGCCACCGCCGCCATGGCCGTCGTGAAGCTCGCCGTCCTCGCCCTCTTCTGCGCCGTCGCCTTCACCGCGTACGAGTCCGGCAACCTGTCCCCCCTCGCCCCCCACGAACTCGCCGGCATCACCTCCGGCGCCTCCCTCGCCTTCTTCTCCTACATCGGCTTCGACGCCATCACCACCGCCGGCGAGGAAGTGAAGAACCCGCGCCGCAACATCCCCCTGGCGATCATGATCTGCATCGGTCTGGTCACCCTGCTCTACTGCACCGTCGCCCTCGGCGCGATCGGCGCCATGTCCGCGGACGACGTCGCCGACAAGCCCGCCGCCCTCTCCCTCATCGTCGACAAGGTCACCGGCTCCGACCTCGGCGGCGGCATCATCGCCTTCGGCGCGGTCGTCGCCATCGCCTCCGTCGTCCTCGCCGTCATGTACGGACAGACCCGGATCCTGATGTCCATGTCGCGCGACGGACTCGTCCCCCGGATCTTCCAGCGCGTCTCACCCCGCACCTCGACCCCCGTCGCCAACACCTGGATCGTCGCCGCCGTCTTCGCCGTACCGGCCGCCGTCGTCCCGCTCGACGTGGTGATGAACCTCACCACCATCGGCACCCTCGCCGTCATGGCCGTGGTCAACGTCGCGGTGATCGCGCTGCGCCGCCGCCACCCCGGCACCGAAACCTCGTTCCGGGTACCGCTGTTCCCCCTCAGCCCCGTCCTCGGCGTGCTGTTCTGCCTCTATCTGATGTGGGGCACCGGCTGGACGACCTGGATCCAGTTCGCCGTCTTCCTGGCCGCCGGCGCGCTCGTGTACGCGCTCTACGGCCGCCGCAACTCGCGCCTCGCCGCAGCTCCCGGTGAGGCGGGCGTCACCCCGCAACGGGAGCCGCAGCAAGCCTGAACCAGACCGCCTTGCCCCGATCGGTCGGGCGGTGACCGCACGCCTCGCTGAGCGTACGTATCAGAAGCAGCCCGCGGCCGCCCTCCTGCCACGGATCGGGCACGGGAGGCGGCGTCGGGCCCGAGAGGGAGCCGGGCGGCGACGGGTCGCGGTCGTGCACCTCGATCCGGCAGCCGTCCGGCCGCACCTCCACCATCAGCTCGATCGGCCCACGGCAGCCGGTGTGCTCCACGGCGTTGGCGACCAGCTCCGCGGTGAGCAGCTCGGCGGTGTCACAGTCGGCCGCCGGCCCGCCGTCCGTCAGCGCCGTACGGATCAGGGCACGGGCGATCGGCACCGCCGCGGTGGTGTGCGGCAGCGCGATGTGCCACCAGGCGGGGGCCTCGGCGGCAGGGGCGATTGCGTGGGCTTCGGGCAAGGTCGGTTCCGTTCGCAGTGCTCAGCACCCCAGGTGCTGCTGGTACTGCTTCCAACCCTACGAATCGCGAACCCCCACGCCAGGGGCCGCGGACCATCCTGCGCAGGACCTGTGCCACACCTGATACGGGACCTTTGCCGAGCTGCGACGGAGAGCCGCGAGGGCGCCAGGAGGCGAGCGATATCGCGTACTCGTGACGGAAGTCACGGAGAAGTGATAAGTTCAGGGGGCAGGCAGACGCAGGCACAGCCGCTCGCCTTCCAAGGGAGGCCACCGCACATGAGCCCCTTCCCCAGCTCGGCGCCCCACACGGAACACTGGCACCACATCCGGCTGACCAGGCACGACGGCGTCGCCACCATCACCCTCGACCGCCCCGACAAACTCAACGCGCTCACCTTCGGCGCCTACGCCGACCTGCGCGACGTACTCGCCGAACTCAGCCGCGAACGCTCCGTACGCGCCCTCGTCCTCGGCGGCGAAGGCCGCGGCTTCTGCTCGGGCGGCGACGTCGACGACATCATCGGCGCCACACTCGCCATGGACACCGCCCAGCTCCTCGACTTCAACCGGATGACCGGACAGGTCGTACGAGCACTGCGCGAATGCCCCTTCCCGGTGATCGCCGCAGTCCACGGAGTCGCCGCCGGCGCCGGAGCCGTACTCGCCCTCGCCGCCGACTTCCGCATCGCCGACCCCTCCGCACGGTTCTCCTTCCTCTTCACCAAGGTCGGACTCTCCGGCGGCGACATGGGCGCCGCCTACCTCCTGCCCAGAATCGTCGGCCTCGGCCATGCCACCCGGCTCCTCATGCTCGGCGAACCCGTCCGGGCCACCGAAGCCGAACGCATCGGACTCATCAGCGAACTCACCGAGGAAGGCCAGGCACACAAAGCAGCCGCCGACCTCGCCCGCCGCCTCGCCGACGGCCCCGCCCTCGCACACGCCCAGACCAAGGCCCTGCTCACCGCCGAACTGGACATGCCGCTCGCCGCCTCCGTCGAACTCGACGCCGCGACCCAGGCCCTGCTGATGAACGGCGAGGACTACGCCGAGTTCCACGCCGCCTTCACCGAGAAGCGCGCCCCGAACTGGCAGGGACGATGACCACGCCCCGCCCCCACCGGAACCCCCTGCGCATCGCCGTCATCGGCGGCGGACCCGGCGGACTCTACGCCGCAGCACTCCTGAAACGACTCGACCCCACACGTGACATTTCACTGTGGGAACGCAACGCCCCGGACGACACCTTCGGCTTCGGCGTCGTCCTCTCCGACGAAACCCTCGGCGGCATCGAACACGCCGACCCCACCGTCCACCGCGCACTCCAGGACGAGTTCGTCCGCTGGGACAACATCGACATCGTCCACCGCGGCCACACCCTCACCTCCGGCGGACACGGATTCGCCGCACTCGGCCGCCGCAGACTCCTCGACATCCTCCACCGGCGATGCACATCCCTCGGCGTACACCTCCGCTTCCGCACCGAAGCCCCACCCGCCGCCGAACTCGCCGCCACCCACGACCTCGTCATCGCCGCCGACGGCGTCCACAGCCCCACCCGCGCCGCACACGCCGACGCCTTCGGACCCCGCATCACCACCCACCGCTGCCGCTACATCTGGCTCGCCACCGACTTCGCCCTCGACGCCTTCCGCTTCGACATCGCCGAAACAGAACACGGCGTCATGCAACTCCACGGCTACCCCTACGCGCCCCACGCCTCCACCGTCATCGTCGAAGTGCGCGAGGAGGTCTGGCGGGCCGCCGGGCTCGACGAGTGCGACGAGCAGCAGTCGGCCGAACGCTGCGCCAAAGTCTTCGCCGACGCCCTCGGCGGCCGCCCCCTGCGCGGCAACAACTCCTCATGGACCGCGTTCCGCACCGTGGTCAACGACCACTGGTCCCACGCCAACACCGTCCTCCTCGGCGACGCCGCACACACCGCCCACTTCTCCATCGGCTCCGGCACCAAACTCGCCGTCGAGGACGCCCTCGCCCTCACCGCCTGCATCGAGGAACACCCCACACTCCCCGAGGCCCTCGCGGCCTACGAAGCCGAACGCCGCCCCGTCGTCGAATCGACCCAGCGCGCCGCCGCGGCCAGCCTGCGCTGGTTCGAGGAACTCGGAACCTATCTCCACCAGCCCCCACGGCAGTTCGCCTTCAACCTCCTCACCCGCAGCCGCCGCGTCACCCACGACAACCTCCGGCTGCGCGACCCGGCGTTCACCGAAACCGTCGAGCAGGACTTCGGCTGCCCACCCGGGACACCACCGATGTTCACCCCCCTCCGGCTCCGCGGCCTGACCCTGCGCAACCGCGTCGTCGTCTCCCCCATGGACATGTACTCCGCCCACGACGGCATCCCCGGCGACCTCCACCTCGTCCACCTCGGCGCACGCGCCCTCGGCGGCGCCGGACTCGTCATGACCGAAATGGTCTGCGTCAGCGCCGAAGGCCGCATCACCCCCGGCTGCACCGGCCTCTACACCGACGAACAAGCCACCGCCTGGCAGCGCGTCACCGACTTCGTCCACACCCACTCACCCGGCACCGCCATCGGCGTCCAGCTCGGCCACTCCGGCCGTAAGGGCTCCACCCGGCTCATGTGGGAAGGCATCGACGAACCCCTCCCCGACGGCAACTGGCCCCTGGCCGCCGCCTCACCCCTGCCCTACCGCCCCGGCGTCAACCAGGTCCCCCACCAGCTCGACCGGGCCGGACTCGCCGACATCCGCGACCAGTTCGCCGCCGCCGCACACCGCGCCACCCACAGCGGATTCGACCTCCTCGAACTCCACTGCGCCCACGGCTACCTGCTCTCCGGCTTCCTCTCCCCACTCACCAACCACCGCACCGACGGCTACGGCGGCAGCCTCACCGCCCGGCTCCGCTATCCCCTCGAAGTCTTCGACACCATCCGCGACATCTGGCCCGACGACCGGCCCATGACCGTCCGCATCTCCGCCACCGACTGGGCACCCGGCGGCACCACCGCCGACGACGCCGTCGAGATCGCCCGCGCCTTCACCGCCCACGGCGCCGACGCCATCGACGTCTCCACCGGCCAGGTCGTCCCCGACGAGCGCCCCGAGTACGGCCGCTCCTACCAGACCCCCTACGCAGACCGGATCCGCAACACCCTCCACACCCCCGTCATCGCCGTCGGCGCCATCTCCTCCTGGGACGACGTCAACTCCCTGCTCCTCGCCGGCCGCGCCGACCTCTGCGCCCTCGCCCGCCCCCACCTCTACGACCCCCACTGGACCCTCCACGCCGCCGCGGAACAGACCTACACCGGCCCCGCCGCACCCTGGCCCGCGCCCTACCGCGCCGGCAGCCGCACACCTCCCACCGGCCGCACCGACGCACCCAAGCCACGCCTCAGCCTCACCGACCGGCCGCAGCCCTGACACTCCGCGGCGCCCCGCGCGATACCTGCGCCGCACCCGCGCGGCACCTGCGCCGCACCTGCGCTACGCGTGCGCTGCGCCTGCGCTGCGCCTGCGCGGAGTGACACTCAGCCCCCGGCGCCCACGAACTCCGCCCCCGCGTCCCGCAACCGCTCGTGCAACCCCGTGAACACCGCCGCCGAACGCCCACCCGGCCAGCCCGACGGCAACAACTCCTGCGGCAGACCCGGATCCGCGTACGGCAGCCGACGCCAGGAATCCAGCGCCCGCAGATAGTCCCCGTACGCGTCCTCCGCCGGAGTGTCCGCACGCCCCTCCCACGACCGCAGCACCGGGCCGTGCACATCCAGGAACTCCTCGTGCTGCTTCGCGATCGCCGCCAGATCCCACCACCGGCCCACCGCCTCCGCCGTCGCAGCGAACCCCAGATGCTCACCGCGGAACAGATCCACATACGGATCCAGCTGCAGCCGCCGCAACGTGTGCCGGGTCTCCTCGTGGAACCGGGCCGGAGCGATCCACACACCCGGCGCGGCCGTCCCGAAACCCAGCCGGCCCAGCCGTGAACGCAGCAGATGCCGCTTGTGCCGCTCGGCCTCCGGCACCGAGAACACCGCCAGCACCCAGCCGTCCGACAGCTCCGGCGCCCGGCGGCCGTAGATACGCTCGTCACCGTCGTCGAGGAGCTGCCGCGCATCGTCCGACAGGGCATACCCGGCCGCCCCGGCCGCCGTCCGCTCCGCGACGAGCAGCCCCCGCCGCTTGAGCCGCGACACCGACGAACGCACCGACGGCGCGTCCACCCCGACCGCACCCAGCAGCCGGATCAACTCCGCCACCGCGAACGGCCCCGCCGTCTCGCGTCCGTACGCGCCGTACAGGGTGACGATCAAGGAACGGGGAGTGTGCTGCTCGGCCACGTGATCACTCTAGGCCCCGCAACCGGAACCGCTGCAGCTTGCCCGTCGGCGTGCGGGGGAGCGCGTCGAGGAAGACGATCACACGCGGGCACTTGTAGGGCACCAGACGCGTCTTCACGAAATCACGCAGCACCCCGGCTACCGCCTCGTCACGCGCCACACCGTCCCGCACCACCACATACGCCGCCACGATCTGCCCTCGCAGCTCGTCGGGGCGCCCGACCACCGCCACCTCCACCACATCCGGATGGGCCAGCAGCGCGTCCTCGACCTCGGGGCCCGCGACGTTGTAGCCCGCCGAGACGATCATGTCGTCGGCGCGGGCGACGTAGCGGAACCACCCGTCCGGCTCGCGCACATAGGTGTCACCCGTGACATTCCATCCGTCACGCACATACACGCTCTGCCTCGGGTCCGCGAGATAGCGGCAGCCCACCGGACCGCGCACCGCCAGCAGCCCCGGCTCACCGTCCGGCACCGGCTCCCCGGACTCCCCGTCCACCACCCGCGCGTCCCAGCCCGGCACCGGCACCCCGGTGGTGCCCGGCCGGATGTCCCCGTCCGCCGCCGAGATGAAGATGTGCAGCAGCTCCGTCGCCCCGATGCCGTTGATGAGGCGCAGCCCGGTCCGCTCGTGCCACGCCCGCCACGTGCCGGCCGGCAGATTCTCCCCGGCCGACACACAGCGCCGCAGCGATGTGACGTCGTGCCCCGCGAGCTCGTCGAGCATCACGCGATACGCGGTCGGCGCGGTGAACAGCACCGACACACGATGCTCGGCGATCGCCGGCAACAACTGCTTCGGACCGGCCTGTTCGAGCAGCAGGGCCGACGCACCCGCCCTCAGCGGGAACACCACCAGACCGCCGAGCCCGAACGTGAACCCGAGCGGCGGACTGCCCGCGAACACGTCGTCGGGTGTGGGCCGCAGCACCCGCGCCGAGAACGTGTCGGCCACGGCCAGCACATCCCGGTGGAAGTGCATGCACCCCTTCGGACGCCCCGTCGTACCGCTCGTGAACGCGATCAGCGCGACATCGTCCGCCGCCGTCTCCACGGCCCGGAACGACGACGGCTTCCCCTCCGCCAGCCGGAGCAGATCATCGGGGGCGTCCCCGCCGAACGCCGCGATCCGCAGCCCCGGCACCTCCGCCTTCACCAGATCGTCGACACAGCGGACGTCGCACAGCGCATGCGTGACACGTGCCATTTCACACATCACGGCGAGTTCCTGAGACCGCTGCTGGGCGAGCACCGTCACCGCCACCCCGCCCGCCTTCATGACCGCCAGCCAGCAGGCCGCCAGCCACGGCGTCGTCGGCCCCCGCAGCAGCACCCGCTGACCGGGCACCACACCCAGCTCCCCGGTCAGCACATGCGCCAACCGGTCCACCCGGTCACGCAGCTCGCCGTACGTCCAGACCGTCCCCCTCCCGTCACGGAAGGCGGGACGAGCGGCACCGAACCGCCCGATCGTCACGTCCAGCAGCTCCGCACCGCAGTTGAGCCGCTCCGGATAGCGCAGCTCCGGCAGATCGAACAACAACCGGGGCCACTGATCCGCGGGCGGCAGATGCTCGCGCGCGAACGTGTCGAGATGAGCCGAAGGTGTCAGCTCCAGGCCGGCCGGGGGTGTCAGCTCCATGTTCGCCCCTTGTCGTGGTGGGGTCGCCCAACGAGCGTATCGTGATGGTGACGACAGTCAACGGTCCGCGATAAAAGTGCCGACAAGTGGGGGCTCGGATGCCCGTATTCTCACTCGATCCGGAACAAACCGCCTGGTGCGCGGACCTGCGCACCCTGGCCGCCGAACAACTGCGCCCCATCGCCGAGAAAGGCGAACCCGGCCACGTCAACCGCCCGCTGGTCGCCACCCTCGGCGAACTCGGCCTGCTGGAACGGCTCTTCGGCGCCGGGGCGCTCGACCTCTGCCTCCTGCGCGAATCCCTCGCCCACGGCTGCACCGAAGCCGAGACCGCACTGGCCCTCCAGGGCCTCGGCGCCTACCCGTTGGTCCAGTCGGGTACCCCCGGCCAGCGCGAGCGCCACCTTCCCGGCATCATCGCCGGCCGCACCGTCACCGCCTTCGCACTCAGCGAGCCCGACGCCGGATCCGACGCCGCCGCACTCGCCCTCGACGCCGCACCCGACCCGGACGGAGACGGCTGGCACCTCACCGGCACCAAACGCTGGATCTCCAACGCCCCCGAAGCCGACCTCTACACCGTCTTCGCCCGAACGGGTGAAGCCCCCGGCGCCCGCGGCATCACCGCCTTCCTCGTCCCCGCCGACCGCCCCGGACTCACCGGCAGCCCCCTCGACATGCTCTCCCCCCACCCCATCGGCACCCTCGCCTTCGACGCCGTACCCGTCACCCGCAAAGACGTCCTCGGCGAACCCGGCGGCGGCTTCCGCGTCGCCATGAACACCCTCAACCTCTTCCGGCCCAGCGTCGGCGCCTTCGCCATCGGCATGGCCCAGGCCGCCCTCGACGCCACCCTCGCCCACACCGCGCAGCGCAACGCCTTCGGCGGACCACTGAAGAACCTCCAGGCCGTCTCCCACCAGGCCGCCGAAATGGCCACCAGGACCGAAGCCGCGCGCCTCCTCGTCTACGCGGCCGCCTGCGCCTACGACACCGGCGCTCCGGACGTGCCACAGCGCTCCGCCATGGCGAAACTGTTCGCGACCGAGACCGCCCAGTACGTCGTCGACACCGCGGTACAACTGCACGGTGCACGCGCACTCCAGCGCGGCCATCTGCTGGAACACCTCTACCGGGAAGTCCGCGCCCCGCGGATCTACGAAGGCGCCAGCGAGGTGCAGCGCAGCATCATCGCCAAGGAGCTGTACGCCAGCGCCGGCACCGAGGAGACCAGCCGATGAGCCTCGAACGCATCAACCCGCCCGGGCTGTCCCCGGCCGGCGGCTTCTCGCACGCCGTCGCCGCCACCGGCTCCCGGCTGGTCTTCCTGGCCGGACAGACCGCACTCGACGCGAACGGCAAGGTGACCGGAACCGGGATCGTCGAGCAGTTCGAAACGGCCCTCACCAACCTCCTCGCCGCCCTCGCCGCGACCGGCGGCACCCCGCACGACCTCGCCCGCGTCACCATCTACGCCACCGACGTCGCCGACTACCGCGCCCACACCACCGAACTCGGCCGCGTCTGGCACCGGCTCGCGGGCCGGGACTACCCCGCGATGGCGGTCATCGGAGCCGTACGCCTCTGGGACGAACAGGCACTCGTCGAAATCGACGGGATCGCCGTACTGCCCTAGGGATGTCCGGCGCCCCGGCCGTGACCGGTGACAGAACCCCGTCGCCGGTCACACGACCGCTGTGACATTGCACCGTCGCGGTCACCCCTCCAGCAGTGTGCCCATCCACTCCTCGACGCCGTCCGGCGTACGCGGCAGCGCACCCGACATCAGCCGGGCCCCGTCCGCCGTGACCACCAGATCGTCCTCGATACGCACCCCGATACCGCGCAGCTCGGCGGGCAGGGTCTCGTCGTCGGGCTGGAAGTACAGGCCCGGTTCGACGGTGAGGACCTGCCCCTCCTCCAGCACTCCGTCGAGATAGACCTCCGCCCGGGCCCTGGCGCAGTCGTGGACGTCGAGGCCGAGCATGTGGCCGCTGCTGCACAGCGTGTAGCGCCGGTGGAAGTCTCGCTCGGCGTGCTTCAGCACACCCCAGTCGGCCAGCCCCTCAGCGATCACCCGCATCCCCGCCCGGTGGAAGTCGCGGAACCGCGCCCCCGGCCGGAGCGCCGCCATGCCCGCCTCCTGGGCGGCGAGGACGAGCTCGTACACCCGCCGCTGCACGGGCGAGAAGCGGCCGGAGAGCGGCAGGGTGCGGGTGATGTCGGCGGTGTAGAGGGTGTCGGTCTCCACGCCCGCGTCGAGCAGCAGCAGTTCGGAGGGGTCGAGCCGGCCGTCGTTGCGGATCCAGTGCAGGACACAGGCATGCGCACCGGACGCGGCGATGGTCTCGTAGCCCGTGCCGTTGCCCTCCAGCCGGGCGCGCAGCCCGAACACCCCCTCGACCCAGCGCTCGCCCCGCGGGTGGGCCAGAGCGCGGGGAAGCGCGCGGACGGCGTCCTCGAAACCGGCCGTGGTGTGGTCGACGGCGCGCTGCAACTGCCCGATCTCCCAGGCGTCCTTGACCAGGCGGAACTCCGCGAGAGCCGTGGCCAGTTCCGGGTCGGTCCCGGCGTCACGGCCGGGAGGCAGCAGGCCGAGCCCGTCGAGGTGGACGCAGCGGATACCGGTCAGCCGCTCGGCCTCGGCGAGGTCGGCCCGCCGACCTACCCAGAACTCCCCGTACCGGCGGTCCCGGTAGAACGCGTCGTCGCCCTCGCCACGAACCGACCGCGGGCGCAGATACAGCACCGCCTCGTGGCCGCCCCCCGGGCCCGAGGGCTCCATCACCAGTACATGGCCGCTCTGGTCCTCGCCGGTCAGACCCGTCAGCCAGGCGTACGCGCTGTTCGGACGGAAGCGGTGGTCGCAGTCGTTGGAGCGGACCCTCAACTCGCCGGCGGGGACCAGCAGACGCTCACCCGGGAAGCGCGCGGACAGCCGGGCCCGGCGGGCCGGCGTGGCGGCGCACGCCGGGACGCGGACATCCCCGGGCAGCGGACCGGCCGCCCAGCCGGCGCCCATGAAGGCCGCCAACTCGGGGGAAACGGGCAGGTCATGGCTACCGGTGTGGAGAGGCGGGACACGGTGCGGGGTACCGGACATCTCGACTCCTCGGAGACGAAGGTGGGCTGAGGGCTTGTCAGTGCAATTTCACATTACTATGTTACGGGTCACATCGCGCCGTCCCGATACGGCCAATCCCCGCGTACACCACGGGATTTCGCGATCACCGCACCGCTGACGCACCACCCCACAGCCACCTCCCACACAGGAGCCATCGGTGTCCCAGCCTCGATCCGTGCTGCCCAGATCCGCGCGCACCCCCCTGCTCGCCGCAGCCGTCGCCGTCACCCTTCTCACCACGCTCGGCCACATCCCCCGGGCTGCCGCCACGGAACGCGCCGCACGTCCGGCCGTTCCCGCCGCACTCGCCGGCCGCCCCGCACCGGCCACGGCCGAAGCCGGCCACGGCCAGAACCCCTACGACGAGGTCGACCGCCTCTCCAGGGCCCCCAAGCCGGCCGCCCTGCCCGCACCCGCCCCGGGAGAACTGGCCGAAGGCCGCACCCCCGGCCGCCAGGACACCGGAGCCGCACCCGCCGCATCCGCCGCCACCGCCGACAGCCCCGTGCCGCGCGCCGCGGGCGTCCCCTGCACCCTCGACGGCATCACCCGCCTCGGCCCCGAGCAACTCGCCGACTTCCTCGCCGACCCGGCCGTCACCGCCGACGGCTGCCTCAGGGACCTCATCTGGACCTGGGACGCCCGCCTCGCACCGGTCATGTCGGACGCGCACGTCCAGGCCGTGGGCCGGCGAATATCCTCACTGGCCGCCGCGCACGACGGCCGCAACAGCACCCACCTGCTGGAGATGTTCACCTACCTCCACGCCGTCGCGTACCACGACTTCACGCGCCCGGAGATCGACATCACCGACGTCCCGACGACCGAGACACTCCGGCGGGCCATCAACGCCTTCGGCACCGCGGCCCGCACCTTCCAGGTCACCCGGACCAACGCCGAGACCCTCCGCGAGGCCCTCTACACCGGTAGCGCCCCCGGCCTGCGGCACAGCCAGCTCGGCCTGATCAAGAAGGTCCTGGCCACGATGGACAGGTACCACCAGGGGCAGTACGACGACGCCGCCTGGGGCGGCGCGGCCCTGGCCGCCCTCTCCGTCAACTACCTCGGCATCTACCCGGGCAACCGGGACACCGCGTTCCACAACGTCGTCACCCAGAACGCCTCCTACCGCGACGCCTTCAAGGCCTTCGCCGGCCACACCCACCTCAGGGGCACGCCGAACGAGTGGGTCGTGCGCGACGCGCTCGGCGAGTACGGCCGCTTCGGCCAGGTCGACGCGCTCAAGGCGCAGATCGTCCCCGGCCTCGGTGCCCTGCTGTCCGTCACCCGCACCAACTTCGGCAACGGCAGCCGCCCGTGGGCCCAGCTCGTGACCTGGCTGAACTTCTACGAGGCATGCAAGCCGTACGCGGTCTGCAAGGACGACATCGAGCGGGAGATCTTCCCCCACACGTACACGTACGACAGCGGGGCCATCAAGGTCCGCACCGGCCTCGACCGCGCCACCGTCGACCAGCTCTACTACGCGAGCAAGCAGGTCAAAGCGCAGTTCCACCGGGTCCTCGGCGCCGAGGAACCCCTCGCAGGCGACCCCAACGCCTCACTGAACATCGTGCTCTACGGCTCCCGCGCCGACTACGAGGTCTACCACCCCGTCCTCACCGGCATGGGCACCGAGAACGGCGGCGTCTACATCGAGCGCGGCGCCACCTTCTACACCTACCAGCGCCGTGTCCCGCAGGACTCCTCCCTGACCCTCGAAGAGCTCTTCCGGCACGAGTACGTCCACTACCTCAACGGCCGCTGGGGCGTGCCCGGATTCTTCGGCGAGGGCCCCTGGTACAGCGCCGACCGGACCACCGCGATGGACGAGGGCACGGCGGAGTTCTTCGACGGCGCCACGCGCGACGACGGCATCGCGGTCCGCAAGTCCCTGGTCCAGGGCATCATCGACGACACCGCCGGCGGCGGCCCGCGGATGACCGTCAACCAGCTGCTGCACGCCACCTACGACGGCGACGGCTTCCGCTTCTACGACTACGCGGGCACGTTCTTCGAGTTCCTGTGGACCGAACGGCCCTCGCTGCTGCGGGAGATGTACGGCCGTCTGCGGGCCGACGACCCCGCGGGCTTCGACGCGTGGCGCACCCGGCTCGGCGCCGACCCGGCGCTCCAGCGGGACTACGACAGCTTCCTGGACACGCAGATCGCCGACGTCGACGACCTGTTCGTGCCCAACACCACGTACACGCCCAACGACCGGCTCAGGGACACGACGGCGGACGCCGTCCGCGCCTCCTTCGCCGCCGCCACCCAGGCCGATCCGGCGTGCACGGAGAACGGCGACCCCGGTAAGCGGCGCTTCACCTGTACCGGCAGGATCACCGCCAACCTCTCCGACGCGGGAAACCCGGACCTCGTCTTCAAGGACATGTCCGAGACGGTCGACTACTTCATCCTCGACCGGGCGGAGCCGGCCTCCACCAACCTCGCCGACATGAACTGCTCCTTCGGGCCGGTGGAGATCTGGAGCAACGGCCGGGCGGGTACGTCGACTTACCGCTGCGAAGGGCCGCTGCGCAGCTGAGCCGCACACGCCGGTGCCATTGCGCGTGATTCCCTTCCCCGGTCACACAGCAATGTGACATATTACTGCTGTGCCCACCAGAAACCCTCGTGGTCCCCTGGACGCCGTCATCATCGGCGCCGGAGTCGTCGGCGCGGCCTGCGCCTACTACGCGAGCCGCGCCGGCCTCGCCGTGACGGTCGTCGACCGCGGCTCCGTCGCGGGCGGCACCACCGGCGCCGGGGAAGGCAATCTCCTCGTCTCCGACAAGGAGGCAGGACCCGAGCTCGACCTGGCGCTGCTGTCCACCCGGCTCTGGCGCGAACTCGCCGACGTCCTCCCACCGGAGACGGAGTACGAGCCCAAGGGCGGTCTCGTCGTGGCGCCCGACGAGACCGCCCTCACCGCGCTGCGCGACTTCGCCGAGGACCAGCGCAGAGCCGGCGTCGAAGCCCACGAAGTCCCCGCCGACCGGCTCCACGATCTGGAACCCCACCTCGCACACGGACTCGCCGGCGGCTTCCACTACCCCCAGGACGCGCAGGTCCAGCCCGCCCGCGCCGCCGCCCAACTCCTGCGATCCGCACGCCGGTCAGGCGCCGCCGTCCGCCTCGGGGAACAGGTCACCGCCGTCCTCACCCGGCCCGACGGCAGCGTCCGCGGCGTACGCACACCACGCGGCGAACTCCACGCCCCCGCCGTCGTCAACGCCACCGGCACCTGGGCCGGCGACCTCGCCCGCCTCGCCGGCACCCACCTGCCCGTCCTCCCGCGCCGGGGATTCGTCCTCGTCACCGAACCCCTGCCGCGCGTCATCCGCCACAAGGTCTACGCCGCCGACTACATCTCCGACGTCGCCAGCGGCTCCGCGACCCTCCAGTCCTCGGCGGTCGTCGAAGGCACCCCCGCGGGACCGGTCCTGATCGGCGCGACCCGCGAACGCGTCGGCTTCGACCGGGCCCTGTCCGCCGAAGCGCTGCGCCGGCTCGCCACCCAGGCCGCCCAGCTCTTCCCCGTACTCGACGACGTACGCGTCATCCGCACCTACCACGGCTTCCGCCCCTACCTCCCCGACCACCTGCCCGCCATCGGCCCCGACCCGCGCGTGCCCGGACTCTTCCACGCGTGCGGCCACGAAGGCGCGGGCATCGGACTCGCCCCGGCCACCGGAATGCTGATCGCCACCGCACTCGGCGGCGGGCAGCCGGTCCTGGACCCGCGGCCCTTCCGGCCGGACCGTTTCGACCAGGCAGGAGCAGCACAGTGAGCAGAACCCCGGCCTCCCTGGTGCGGGCCGAGCCGGACCCCCCGTACGAGATCACCTTCGACGGACGCCCGGTCACCGCACTGCCCGGGCAGAGCATCGCCGCCGCGCTCTGGTCGGCGGGAATCCTCTCCTGGCGCACCACCCGTGACGGCGGCGCGCCCCGCGGCGCGTTCTGCGGCATCGGCACCTGCTACGACTGCCTCACCACGGTCAACGGCCGCCCCAACCAGCGTGCCTGTCTCGTCCCCGCCCGCCCGGGCGACGCGATCACCACCCAGAAGGGCACCGGTCATGACGAACTCGCCGTCTGAACCCCCGTCGCCGCCCTGCGAACTGGCCGTCGTCGGCGCGGGACCCGCCGGACTCGCGGCCGCCGTCGCCGCGGCCGGGCTCGGACTGCGGGTGACGCTCCTGGATGCGGGCGACCGGCCCGGCGGACAGTTCTACCGCCACCCGGGACCCGCCCTCCGCGCCGCCCGGCCGGAAGCGCTGCACCACCACTGGCACGCCTTCGCGCGCCTGGAGCGCGCACTTCGCGCCCATACGGCAGCGGGGCGCATCCGCCATCTGCCCGCACACCACGTATGGACCGTTCTCCCCGAACGGGCCCCGGACGCGGGCGAGACGGGCCGCGCACAGAGCTGGCGGCTCCACGCCGTCGCAGGCCACGCCGTCGCAGGCCACGGCGACGCGGGCCACGGCGACGACGAGAGCGCCGTCACCGTCCGGGCCCGGACGGTGCTCCTCGCGACGGGCGCCTACGAACGTCAACTGCCCTTCCCCGGCTGGACCCTGCCCGGCGTCGTCGGCGCCGGAGGAGCCCAGGCCATGCTCAAGTCCGGCCTCGTCCTGCCCGGCCGCCGCATCGTCGTCGCGGGCAGCGGCCCGCTGCTGCTCGCCGTCGCCGGGTCCCTCGCCGCCGCGGGGGCCACGGTGCCCGCCGTCGTGGAGGCCGCCGCGTACCCGGCGTACGCCCGCCGACTCCCCGCCCTGCTGCGCAATCCGGGCAAGATCGCCGAGGCGGCCCTGCACGGCGCGGCCCTGCTCCGGCACGGCGTACGACTGCTCAGCCGGCACGCGGTCACCGCCGCACACGGCACGCAACGGGTCGAGGCCGTGACGGTGTCGCGGCTCGACCAGGACTGGCGGCCTGTACCCGGCTCCGGACGACGTGTCCCGTGCGACGCCCTCGCCGTCGGCCACGGACTGCTCCCTCAGCTGGAACTCGCCACCGGACTCGGCTGCGCCACGCGCCGTACCGCCGACGGCACCGCCGCCCTGGACCTCGACGACGAACAGCGCACCTCCGTCCCCGGAGTGTGGTCGGCGGGGGAGACCGGAGGGATCGGCGGGGCGGAACTCGCCCTGGCCGAGGGCGAACTGGCCGCCCTCTGCGTCGCCGGCACCCTGAGCCCGGCTCCGCACGACGCCCGCCGATCGCGGCGGGCCGAGGCGCTGACCTCCCGGCGTGACCGGCTGCGCGCCTTCGCCGAGGCGATGGCGGCCGTGCACCACCCGCGTCCCGGCTGGACCGGCTGGCTCGACGACGCCACCCATGTGTGCCGCTGCGAGGAGGTACCGGCGGGGTTCGTCAGGGAGGCGACCGAGGAACTCGGCGCACACGACACCCGCACCGTCAAACTGCTCACCCGGGCCGGCATGGGCTGGTGCCAGGGACGGATGTGCGGGCCCGCCGTGGCCGCCCTGGCCGGCGAGGAGCAGGCCCCGGACCACCGGCCCCTGTCCTGCCCCGTACCGCTGAACCACCTGACCCGCCTGCCGGCCGAGACCCTGATGCCGGCGGACGAGTCGGACCGTTCCTGACCCCGAGGGCCCTCCACCCCGGCCCGACCGCCCTCGGGCCTGAAACCGACACGGCGTCAGACCCGCTGCTTCCACGAGGGATCGACCTCTTGTGGCGGTCTCACGATGCTTAGTAAAATGTCACACCTCACACTAGGAGTTGCTATGGCACCCGCACCCCGTACGCGCCCCTGGCACGGCATCATGGTCGCCACCGCCCTGCCACTTCGCGACGATCTCTCCGTCGATCACGACGCCTACGCCGACCACGTCGCCTGGCTGATCGCCAACGGCTGCGACGGAGTCGTCCCGAACGGCTCCCTCGGCGAGTACCAGACCCTCACCGACGACGAACGCGCCCGCGTCGTCCGCACAGCCGTCGAGGCCGCGGGCGACGGTAACCGGGTGATGCCCGGTGTCTCGGCCTACGGCAGCACCGAGGCCCGCCGCTGGGCCGACCAGGCCGCCGAGGCCGGCGCCGGATCCGTACTCCTCCTGCCGCCCAACGCCTACCGGGCCGACGAGGAGACGGTCGCCGCCCACTACGCCGACGTCGCACGCAGCGGCCTGCCCGTCGTCGCCTACAACAACCCGCACGACACCAGGACCGACCTCACCCCCGACCTGCTCGCCCGGCTGCACCGCGAGCAGAGCATCGTCGCCGTCAAGGAGTTCAGCGGCGACGTCCGCCGGGCCTACGAGATCGCCGAACTCGCCCCGGGGCTCGACCTGCTGGTCGGCGCCGACGACGTCCTGCTCGAACTGGCCCTCGCCGGCGCGGTCGGCTGGATCGCCGGATACCCCAACGCGCTGCCCGCCTCCTGCGCCACGCTCTACCACGCCGCCGTCACCGGGGACCTGGACACCGCGCTGCCGCTCTACAAGTCCCTGCACCCACTGCTGCGCTGGGACTCCAGGACCGAGTTCGTCCAGGCCATCAAGCTCTCCATGGACCTCGCGGGCCGCCCCGGCGGACCGACCCGCCCGCCGCGCTCACCGCTCACCGGCGAACAGGACACGGCCGTACGCGCCGCCACCGAGAAGGCACTCGCCGAGGGCCTCCAGTAGCCGGAAGCACCCCAGCAGCAGCGAGAAGGGACCTCATGCGCACCCGTCACGTCTACCACGCCGTCGACTCGCACACCGAAGGCATGCCGACCCGCGTCATCACCGGCGGCGTCGGCGTCATCCCGGGCGCCACCATGGCCGAACGCCGGCTGCACTTCATCGAGCACCTCGACCCCGTCCGCACCCTGCTCATGTACGAGCCGCGCGGCCACTCCGCCATGAGCGGTGCGATCCTCCAGCCGCCCACCCGTCCGGACGCCGACTACGGGGTCCTCTACATCGAGGTGTCCGGACTGCTGCCCATGTGCGGCCACGGCACCATCGGCGTCGCCACCGTCCTCGTCGAGACCGGCATGGTGCCCGTCACCGAACCGGTCACCACCGTCCGCCTCGACACCCCGGCAGGCCTCGTCGGCGTCGACGTCCGGGTCGAGGACGGCGCGGCCACCTCCGTCACGCTCACCAACGTGCCCTCCTTCTGCCTCGGTCTCGACCGCAAGGTCGACGTACCCGGACACGGCACGGTCACCTATGACATGGCATACGGCGGCAACTTCTACGCCTTCGTCTCCCTGGACGCCCTCGGCCTGCCCTTCGACCGCGAACGCAAGGACGAGCTGCTCGCCGCCGGACTCGCCGTCATGGACGCCATCAACGCCACCGACCGGCCCGTCCACCCCGAGAACCCCGCCATCGACGGCGTCAAGCACGTCTACCTCACCGCCCCCGGCTCGGACGCCACGAGATCCCGGCACGCCATGGCCATCCACCCCGGCTGGTTCGACCGCTCACCGTGCGGCACCGGCACCAGCGCCAGGATGGCCCAGCTCCACGCACGCGGAGAACTCCCCGTCGGCCGGGACTTCGTCAACGAGTCCTTCATCGGCACGGAGTTCACCGGCCGCATCGTCGGGGAGACCACCGTCGGCGGACTGCCCGCCGTCATCCCCACCGTCACGGGCCGCGCCTGGATCACCGGCACCGCGCAGTACTTCCTGGACCCGGCCGACCCGTTCCCCGGAGGCTTCCTCCTGTGACCCCGCCCCCGACCTCCCTCCCGCCGACGCCCCGGGCCGAGAACGCCGTCCGCACCACCGATTACCACACCGCCGGCGAGCCCTTCCGCATCGTCACCGACGGGCTGCCCCCGGTCCCCGGCGACACCGTGGCCGAACGCTGCGCCAGTGTCATCGGTGCCGGGGGCTCCGCCACCGCACCGCGCCCCGGCCCGCTCGACGACATCCGCCGGCTCCTCGTGCAGGAACCCCGCGGACACGCCGGCATGTACGGAGGGTTCGTCGTGCCGCCGGACGACGACGGGGCCCACTTCGGCGTCCTGTTCTGGCACAAGGACGGCTACTCCACCGCCTGCGGCCACGGCACCCTTGCGCTCGGCGCCTGGGCCGTCGACAGCGGCCGCGTCCGCGCACCCGACGACGGTTCCGTGGAGATCCGCATCGACGTACCCTCCGGACGCGTCCGGGCCACGGTGCACTGCGCACAAGGCCGCACCACCGCCGTCACCTTCCGCAACGTCCCCACCCGCGTGACGGCCCGCAAGGTCCCGGTCGCGACCAGCTACGGCACCGCCGACGTCGATGTCGCCCACGCCGGCGCCTGCTACGCATCGGTGCCCGCCGCACAGCTCGGCCTCGACGTGGGCCGTGCCTCGCTGCCCCGGCTCGTCCGCGCCGGCCGGGAGATCCGCGCCGCCCTCGCCGGACACCCCGCCACCTGGCACCCCGACAGCCCACTGCTGTCCGGCGTTTACGGTGTGATATTGCACGAGGAACTCCCCGACACCCCCGCCGGTCCCGCCCAGGCCAACGTGACCGTCTTCGCCGACGGCCAGATCGACCGCTCGCCCTGCGGCTCCGGTACCTCCGCACGCCTCGCCCTGCTGGCCGAGGACGGCCGACTGGGTCCCGGCGACGTCCTGCACCATGAGTCGGTCGTCGGCACGGTCTTCACCGGATGCGTGATCTCCCGTACCGACTCGGGAGCCGTCACCGAGGTCACCGGCACCGCGCACCGCACCGGCGAGCACACCTTCGTACGCGACCCGTACGACACCCTGGCGACGGGGTTCCTGCTCTGACCGCACCCCCGACGGGGAGTTGTCCACAGGCCTTCCTGAGTCTGGGCGGGGCCTGGGAGGATCTTGTCGTGGCAGCGGCCGTCCACCGGCGGCCGCGAAGTCTGCGACGCCCACGACGCCCACGACGTCCACAGCGGCCACGACGGAACCGGGCAGCGCAACGTGACATTGTACGCTTGCCCTTCACTGGATTCTCGGAGGAAGCGTCATGGGGGACCTGAAGCAGATCAACCTGATCACCGCTCAGGAGCGGCTGCGCGACCAGGTCGCCCACGCCCTGCGCGCCGCGCTCGTCGCCGGCGAACTCCGCCCCGGCCACGTCTACTCCGCACCCGGTCTCGCCGCCGACTTCGGCATCTCGGCCACACCCGTCCGTGAGGCGATGCTCGACCTCACCCGCGAGGGCCTCGTCGAGCCCGTCCGCAACAAGGGCTTCCGCGTCACCGAAGTCAGCGAGCGCGACCTCGACCAGTACACCGAACTCCGCGCACTGATCGAGGTGCCGACCGTCGGGCAGGTCACCCAGATCGCCACCGAGGCACAGCTGGAGGCGCTGCGGCCCATCGCCGAGGAGATCGTGGAGCACGCCACGAACCACCATCTGATCGGCTACCTGGACGCGGACCGGCGCTTCCATCTCGGCCTGCTCGCCCTCGCAGGCAACGACCGCCTGGTCGAGACCGTGGGAGACCTGCGCAAGCGCTCCCGGCTGTACGGCCTCACCAGGCTCGACGAACTCGGCCTGCTGGTCGCCTCCGCGGAGGAACACCACGAACTGCTCGACCTGATGCTGGCGGGGGACGAGCTGGCCGCCGAGGAATGCATGGCCCGCCACCTCGGCCATGTCCGCTCCCTCTGGGCACGGGCCAGGGACGAACCGGTGGAGCCGCGCGCCAAGCACACCCTCGGCAGCCGCTGACGTCCGGCCACCCGGGCCGCCTGCACGCCGAACTCCGCCCCGGGGGACGGCTCGTGGAGATCGACGACAGCGGCACCCCGATCCCCGAGGACCGGCCTCAGCGGTTCGCCGCCGTGCCGCGTGGCCTCATCACCGAGCTCGGCCCGCAGCCGGACACCACCGCCGCTTGATCGACTGGTGACGGCCATGGCCCGGGCTTACGGTCGAAGAACGGACGCCCGACGCTGCTCTCCTACGAGGCGGCTGTGCCATGATCTCGCCTCAGCCGGCCCCTGTGCCAGGGACCACCACCCCCGCACCCGGCGACCGTCACGGCATCGCGCTCCTGGTCATCGCCTCCTGCCAGTTGATGGTGGTCCTCGACGCCACCATCGTGAACATCGCGCTGCCGCACATCCAGCACGCGCTCGGCTTCTCGACCACCGGCCTGTCCTGGGTGGTCAGCGCCTACACACTCACCTTCGGCGGACTGCTGCTGCTCGGCGGCCGCGCGGGCGACATCCTGGGCCGGCGGCGGGTGTTCGTCTCCGGCGTGCTGCTGTTCGCCGTCGCCTCACTGCTCGGTGGACTGGCCCAGAACTCCGGACAGCTCCTCGCCGCCCGGGCCCTGCAGGGCGCGGGCGGCGCCGTCGCGTCCCCGACCGCGCTCGCCCTGATCAGCACGACCTTCCGGGAAGGGCCGGCCCGCAACCGGGCCTTCGGCGTCTTCGCGACCGTGTCCGCGGCAGGCGGCGCGATCGGCCTGCTCGCGGGCGGCGTGCTCGTCGAATGGCTCGACTGGCGCTGGGTGTTCTTCGTCAACGTCCCCATCGGACTGCTCATCGCCCTCGCCGCCCCGCGCCGCCTCCAGGAGTCCGCACGCCACCCGGGACACTTCGACATCGCCGGGGCACTGACCTCCACCCTCGGCATGGTCCTGCTGGTGTACGGCTTCATCCGCGCCGCGCAGGACGGCTGGCGGGACGGGACCACCCTGGCGTCCTTCGCCTCGGCGCTCGTCATCCTCACCGTCTTCGTCCTCGTGGAGCGGCGATCACGGCAACCGATCACACCGCTGCACATGTTCGCCGACCGCAACCGCGCCGGCACGTACGGCATGATGCTCAGCCTCGCCGCCGCGATGTTCGGCATGTTCTTCTTCCTCACGCTCTTCGTCCAGAACGTGCTCGGCCTCAGCCCGCTCCGCACCGGCCTCGCCTCCCTGCCCGTCAGCGTGATGATCGCGACCGGCGCGGGCCTCGCCTCCCGCCTGCTGCCCCGGTTCGGGCCCAAGCCCTTCATGCTGACCGGAGCGCTGCTCGCCACGACGGGCCTGACCTGGCTGACCGCGACCGACGTCCACTCCAGCTACGCGGGCAGCATCCTCGGACCGATGATCGTCTTCGGACTCGGCATGGGACTGCAGTTCGTCTCCCTCACGCTGATGGCGCTCTCCCGCGTCCCGCCGCACGAGTCCGGCGCGGCCTCCGGGCTGCTCAACACCAGCCAGCAGATCGGCGGCTCGCTCGGACTGTCCATCCTGGTCACGGTGTTCGGCACGGCCGCCGCCACCGAGACCGCGCGACAGACTCCGGACTTCCTCGCCCGCGCGACCGCGCCGCAACGGCTGCGCTTCGCACGCACCGGGTCGCTTCCGTCTCCCTGGGCGGACGAGATCCTCGCCGCCGGGGCCTCCGCCGCGTTCGTCGCGGCCGCCGTCTTCACCGCGATCGCCGCGCTGATCGCCCTGCTCGTCATCCAGGTACGGGCCTCGGACATCGACCGGCTCAAAGGCACGACGGTCGCCGGAGTGCGGGATCCGAGAAGGTGAACCCGGGCTCAGTACCCCGACAGCTGGAACCACACCCACTTGCCGTGGTCACCGACCGTGGTCACGCCCCAGGACACGGCCAGGGCCTCCAGCAGGTCCAGCCCGCGCCCGGTCTCCATCTCGTCCACGGGCTCGTCACCCGAGCGCGCTCCGGCACTCATGCCCGGCTCCGTGTCGAAGACCGCGCCGGTGATCCCGCCGGCGGCCTCGTCGCGGGCGACGGCGACCTCGATGGCCGCGCCGTCGGCGTGACGCACCGCGTTCGAGACCACCTCGGACAGCAGCAGCGCGGCGGTGTCCGCGACGGTGCAGTCGGCGGGCGCGACCTCTTCGAGGACGCGCCGGGCCTGGGCCGCCGCACGCGGGTGCCGGGGCAGAGTGGCGACTGCGCTGTTTCCGGTCATCAGTGAGCTCCAAGTTCCGCCGTCGGGCCGGACCTGCCGGCCGCTGGACTACTTCCAGCCTGACGGCGAAAAAGGGCCCCAGAACGTACCTTTCCGCCGGACTATGGTGTGCCGGACGTCACGGCGCGGCGTAACTTTCGTCACGTCGATGCCGTGGCTCGGACCCGGGAAGCCGTGGCTCGCAGTGGGCAGGCCGCGGCCGGGACCGGGGAAGATGCATGCCCCGGAAGACCGCGGCCATGCGCAGCGCGAACACCACCGCCGCGGCCACCGCCGTCGCCAGGCCCGGGCCGGCGCCCGCCCGGTCCAGCAGCAGGTAGCACACCGCTCCCGCGAGGGCCGCGGTCGCGTACACCTCCTCCCGCAACAGCAGCGGAGGGAGCCGGCCGCACAGCACATCCCGGACGACCTCGCCGGTCACTCCGGTGAGAACCGCCAGAATGATCACGGCGAGCGGGGTGACATGCGCTTCCACGGCGGCCCGCGCCCCGATGACGGTGACCACGGACAGCCCCAGCGCGTCGACGATCATCAGTGTCCGGTGCGGCAGCTCCCACCTGTGCAGATACGCCATGGTCGCGACGGCGACGAGGCCGATGACGGCGAGCAGCTGCCAGTCGTGTGTCCAGTACAACGGGTGCCGGTCCAGGATCACGTCCCGCAGCGTGCCCCCGGACACCGACGCGGCGAAGGCGAGGACGAGCCCGCCGAAGGGGTCCATCCGGGCGCGGTGCGCGGCGAGCACACCACTCGCGGCGAACGCGGAGATACCCAGCAGGTACAGCGCATGCAGCATGGGACGGTTCTCGCTCCGGGGTCGGACGGGCAGTGGACAGGGCCGCGCCGGGACGCGACACGGCACACGGCACAGCACCGGTGTGACATGGCACAGGGTGTGTGTGACACGGCACCGCACGGACGTGGCTCAGCACCCCGCGCAAGCGTGGGCCGAGGCGCGACGCGGCACTGCCCCTCGGGGGGTGGGAACAGCACCGCGCCGCACATCCAGCCTGAGGCCCGCACCGGCCCTCCCCGCGTGCCGATCGTCGGTGTTCGCCACGACGAAAGTGACGCCCCGGGACGCCGGTCGCGCTCGTACGGCCGGACCGCGCGACGCGACTTACAGTGGCCGCAAGGCGCGCATACCGCGAGGTGGTGAGGGCCGAGTGACCGAGCGCAAGGGGCGCGGCGGCTGGTCGGAGCGGCAGTACGACGCCCTGCTCACCGCGGTGGTCGTGGCCATCGGCGTCGGCGACACCTGGATCAAGCCGTCGAACGGACTGCTCACCGGCCAGCCCACGGCGGTGGTGGCCATCGTGTCGGGTCTGGTGGGCTCGACGCTGTGGTGGCGGCGCCGCAGCCCCGCAGTGGTGGCCGTCGTCGTCATGGTGGGTTACGTGATCGCCTTCACCCCGGTGGCGCTGGCCGTGGCCATGTACACCGTGGGGGAGACGTACCGGCGCATGCGTACGCTCGTGCTCCTCGGCGCCGCGAGCTGTGCGGCGGGAGTGCTGGTGCTGTGGACCGGCCCGCCGGACTGGGACCTGCGGGAGGCGGGGTTCACGATCGCCTTCATCCTCGGGCCGCTCATCGTCGGCTACACCGTCGCCATCCGGCGCGATCTGGCCCTGGAGGCACAGAGCACCATCGAGGCTCTGGAGCGGGAGAAGCATCTGCTGGTCGAGCGGGCCCAGGTGGGGGAGCGGGCCCGGATCGCCCGTGAGCTGCACGACGTCGTCGCGCACCGGGTGGGCAACATCGTCCTCACGGCGGGAGCGCTCAAGGTCGGGTCGCAGGCACGGGACCCGGCCGCTGCCGAGGCCGCGGAGCTGATCAGGGACGAGGGGCACCAGGCATTGGAGGAACTGCGCGAGGTCCTCGGCGTCCTTACCCCCGGCCGCCGCGGACAGGTCGCCCCCGCGAGGGCGCCCCATCCCGACGCCTCCCAGCTGGACAAACTCGTCGAAGGCGCGGCCCGGCTCGGCCGCCGCGCGACGCTGCGGGTCGACGGGCACCCCGAGACCCTGCCCGCCCCCGTGCAGCGCGCGATCCACCGCATCGTCCAGGAAGGCCTCACCAACGCGGCCAAGCACGCACCCGGAGCGGAGGTCGGCGTTCTCGTCGAGTGCCGGATGGACGGTGTCGAGGTACGGGTCACCAACGGACCCGCGGCCGGTTCACGCGACGCCGACTCGCCGCCCAGCGGTGGCAACGGGCTCATCGGCCTCGCGGAGCGGGTCGCCCTGCTGGACGGCACGGTCACCGCGGGCCCGTACGACGGCGGCTACCGGATCGACGCGTTCATCCCGCACGGCGCGCCACCGGCGAACACCTGAGCGCCGGCCCGCCCCCGACTGCCGCTGTACAACGCCACACGCCACACATCACACGCCACACATCACACGCCACACGTCAGCCGTCGTCAGTGGTCAGCTGCCCTTCCCCTGCGCCGTCAGCGTTCCAGCCCCGCCCGGTAGGCGAGCCGGGCGGCCTGCACCCGGTTGTCCGCGCCGACCTTCGCCAGCAGCCTGCTGACCTGGCCTTTGACGGTGCCCTCGCTGATGTGCAGGGCGGCACCGATATCGGCGTTGGACAGCCCTCTGGCGATCAGCCGCAGCACCTGGAGATCGCGGTCCGCCAGGGACTCCAGGACCTGCTTCTCCGCCGCCGTCAGCTGCGCGGACTGCCCGGCCAGTACCTCAAGGACCCGCCCGGTCACCGCCGGGTCCAGCGTCGCCATGCCCTCGGCGACCTGACGTACGGCACGCAGCAGCTCCTCCGGAGGCGTGTCCTTCAGGAGGAATCCGCTGGCGCCCGCCCTTACGGCCTCGTCGACGTACTCGTCCGAGCTGAACGTCGTCAGGATCAGCACCCGCGGTGGCCGCGGCAGCGCCCTGATCTCCCGCGTCGCGGCCAGCCCGTCCATGCCCGGCATCCGGATGTCCAGCAGCGCGACGTCAGGGCTGAACTGCCGGGCGGCGTCCACGGCGCTGCGGCCGTCCCAGGCCTGGGCGACGACATGCAGGTCGTCGCCGGCCTCGACGATGTCGCTCAGCCCTCGGCGCACGATCTCGCTGTCGTCGGCGATCAGGACATGGATCACCATGGCGGTCCTCCGGCACTGCGCAGGGGTGCGTCACATTGCACACTTCCTCATCGTCGCCGTACGGGCGCGGAGCCGCCAAAGAGACCACCGCTCGTCGCGCCTCCCCGCCGGCCCGGCCCTGGCGGCACGGCGACCAGCACGACCAGCACGACCAGGACAGCCAGGACGCTGAGACATGCCGCCGACCGCGTCTCCACGGCGAAGGAACCCTTCTCCTCAACGACCCGAAGGAGACGCCGTGTTCGGTGCCGCGCGCTCGGCGGCGTCCGACGAAGCCCCGCGACCAGCAGCGGCCGATGGCCTCGGCGCGCAGGGCCACGCCGCACCCCGTCAGGGCATGCGTCCGTGCTGGTCGGACGAGGTGCGGCGGCCGTTCAGCCGGAGGAGCGTCAGATGTCGCGGAAGATCTCGATCTGGGCGCCGACCGAGTTGAGGCGCTCGGCCAGTTCCTCGTAACCACGGTTGATGACGTACACGTTGCGCAGCACGGACGTGCCCTCCGCCGCCATCATCGCCAGCAGGACGACCACGGCGGGCCGCAGGGCCGGCGGGCACATCATCTCGGCGGCGCGCCAGCGGGTCGGGCCCTCGACCAGGACGCGGTGCGGGTCGAGGAGCTGGAGGCGGCCGCCGAGGCGGTTGAGGTCGGTGAGGTAGATGGCACGGTTGTCGTAGACCCAGTCGTGGATGAGGGTCTGGCCCTGGGCGACCGCCGCGATCGCCGCGAAGAACGGCACGTTGTCGATGTTGAGGCCCGGGAAGGGCATCGGGTGGATCTTGTCGATCGGCGCCTCCAGCTTGGAGGGGCGCACGGTCAGGTCCACCAGCCGCGTACGGCCGTTGTCGGCGTTGTACTCCGGCGTTCGGTCGTGGTCGAGGCCCATCTCCTCCAGCACGGCCAGCTCGATCTCCAGGAACTCGATCGGGACACGACGGATCGTCAGCTGGGATTCGGTGACGACGGCGGCGGCGAGCAGGCTCATCGCCTCGACCGGGTCCTCGGAGGGGGAGTAGTCGACGTCGACGTCGATGGTGGCCACACCGTGGACGGTCAGCGTCGTCGTGCCGATGCCCTCGACGCGTACCCCGAGAGCCTCCAGGAAGAAGCACAGGTCCTGGACCATGTAGTTGGAGGAGGCGTTGCGGATGACGGTGACGCCGTCGTGGCGGGCCGCCGCCAGCAGGGCGTTCTCGGTCACGGTGTCGCCGCGCTCGGTCAGCACGATCGGACGGTCGGGGCTCGTCGAGCGCTCGACGACGGCGTGATACAGCCCCTCGGTCGCGGTGATGTCCAGACCAAAACGGCGCAGCGCGATCATGTGCGGCTCGATGGTGCGCGTACCGAGGTCGCAGCCGCCCGCGTAGGGCAGCCGGAAGCGGTCCATGCGGTGCAGCAGGGGTCCCAGGAACATGATGATCGAGCGGGTCCTGCGGGCGGCGTCCGCGTCGATGGCGTCCATGTCGAGACGGGCCGGCGGGACGATCTCGAGGTCGGTGCCGTCGTTGATCCAGCGGGTCCGTACACCGATGGAGTTCAGCACCTCCAGCAGGCGGTAGACCTCCTCGATCCGCGCGACGCGGCGCAGTACGGTCCGGCCCTTGTTGAGCAGCGAGGCGCAGAGCAGGGCGACGCAGGCGTTCTTGCTGGTCTTGACGTCGATGGCACCGGAGAGGCGGCGCCGGCCGACGACCCGCAGATGCATCGGCCCGGCGTAGCCGAGGGACACGATCTCGCTGTCGAGCGCCTCACCGATACGGGCAATCATCTCAAGGCTGATGTTCTGATTGCCGCGCTCGATGCGATTGACGGCGCTCTGGCTGGTGCCGAGTGCGTCGGCGAGCTGCGCCTGTGTCCAGCCCCGGTGCTGACGGGCGTCACGGATGAGCTTGCCGATGCGTACGAGGTAGTCGTCTGCCATAGCGGCAGGCTATCTCAGATATGAGATGAGGCGTCCAATGGGATGGACCATACGGGTGACACCCTGACTTGATGGTCCATCATCTACCTAACTAGGGCAAACCGGGCGTGGCGGCGCGCCGCAGGTGCGGGTGGCGTGCCCCCGTGCCCCACTGGTGCGCCTCGCGTGACTGGCGCCCTCGGCGTCCCGGCGGTGCGCCCCGGAGTCTCGCCTCGCCGGGACCCTCGCCCGGGCGAGGGCCGCATCCCCGCGACGCCCGGTCGCGGCCCCGGCTCGTGCGCCGGAGTCCGGAGCCTGGAGTGCAGGGCCCGCGGCCAGGTCGGAGCGGCCCGCCCGCAGGCGGTCGCCCCCTGGGGTCAGAAGCCTCAGGGGCAGAACGTGGGCGTCCGGGCATGACCCTTCAGCGGTCATGTACTAGAGTTATCTCGACATCGAGATATCTACACGGAGGCGTACCGCATCGCCGACCGTCACGGCCCATTCGGTAAGGGTGGCCTAACTAAGCCTTACCTTAGCGGATCGCCGGGACGTCGCAGCAGGCAGGATGCGGTCAGTACGCGCACATTGATGAAGGAGACTGTCGTGTCGGCGAACAGCTTCGACGCCCGCAGCACACTGCGTGTGGGCGACGAGTCGTACGAGATCTTCAGGCTGGACAAGGTCGAGGGCTCCGCGCGCCTCCCTTACAGCCTCAAGGTCCTGCTGGAGAACCTGCTCCGCACCGAGGACGGCGCGAACATCACCGCCGACCACATCCGGGCGCTCGGCGGCTGGGACTCGCAGGCGCAGCCGAGCCAGGAGATCCAGTTCACGCCGGCCCGCGTGATCATGCAGGACTTCACCGGCGTGCCCTGTGTCGTGGACCTCGCCACCATGCGTGAGGCCGTCAAGGAGCTCGGCGGCGACGCCGCGAAGATCAATCCGCTCGCGCCCGCCGAGCTGGTCATCGACCACTCCGTCATCGCCGACAGGTTCGGCACCCCGGACTCCTTCGCCCAGAACGTGGAGCTGGAGTACGGCCGCAACAAGGAGCGCTACCAGTTCCTGCGCTGGGGCCAGACCGCCTTCGACGAGTTCAAGGTCGTCCCGCCCGGCACCGGCATCGTCCACCAGGTGAACATCGAGCACCTGGCGCGTACGGTCATGGTCCGGGGCGGCCAGGCCTACCCCGACACCCTCGTCGGCACCGACTCGCACACCACCATGGTCAACGGCCTCGGCGTGCTGGGCTGGGGCGTCGGCGGCATCGAGGCCGAGGCCGCCATGCTCGGCCAGCCGGTCTCGATGCTCATCCCGCGCGTCGTCGGCTTCAAGCTCACCGGTGAGCTGCAGCCCGGCACCACCGCCACCGACCTCGTCCTCACGATCACCGAGATGCTGCGGGGGCACGGCGTCGTCGGCAAGTTCGTCGAGTTCTACGGCGAGGGCGTGGCGGCGACGAGCCTCGCCAACCGCGCCACCATCGGCAACATGTCGCCCGAGTTCGGCTCCACCGCCGCGATCTTCCCGATCGACGACGAGACCCTGAACTACCTGAAGCTGACCGGCCGCAGCGCGCAGCAGGTCGCCCTCGTCGAGGCGTACGCGAAGGAGCAGGGCCTCTGGCTCGACCCGGCCGCCGAGCCCGACTTCTCCGAGAAGCTGGAGCTCGACCTCTCCACGGTCGTCCCCTCCATCGCCGGCCCCAAGCGCCCGCAGGACCGTATCGTCCTCGCGAACGCCGCCCAGCAGTTCGCCCAGGACGTGCGCAACTACGTCGAGGACGACGACGAGGCGGGCAAGGAGTCCTTCCCGGCCTCCGACGCCCCGGCCGCGTCCAACGGTGTGCCGACCCGCCCCACCACGGTCACCGCCCCCGACGGCACGACGTACGAGATCGACCACGGCGCCGTCACCGTCGCCGCGATCACCTCCTGCACCAACACCTCGAACCCGTACGTCATGGTCGCCGCCGCGCTGGTGGCGAAGAAGGCGGTCGAGAAGGGCCTGACCCGCAAGCCGTGGGTCAAGACCACCCTCGCCCCGGGCTCCAAGGTCGTCACCGACTACTTCGACAAGGCGGGCCTGACCCCGTACCTCGACAAGGTCGGCTTCAACCTCGTCGGCTACGGCTGCACCACCTGCATCGGCAACTCCGGCCCGCTGCCGGAGGAGGTCTCCAAGGCCGTCAACGAGCACGACCTCGCCGTCACCTCGGTGCTGTCCGGCAACCGCAACTTCGAGGGCCGCATCAACCCCGACGTCAAGATGAACTACCTGGCGTCCCCGCCGCTGGTCGTCGCGTACGCCCTCGCGGGTTCCATGAAGGTGGACGTCACCCGTGAGGCGCTCGGCACCGACACCGAGGGCAACCCCGTCTTCCTGAAGGACATCTGGCCCTCCGAGGCCGAGGTCAACGACGTCGTGGCCAACGCCATCGGCGAGGACATGTTCAACAAGTCCTACCAGGACGTCTTCGCGGGCGACGCCCAGTGGCAGGCGCTGCCGATCCCGACCGGCAACACCTTCGAATGGGACGCCGAGTCGACCTACGTCCGCAAGCCCCCGTACTTCGAGGGCATGACGATGGACCCGGCCCCGGTCACCGACATCGCCGGTGCCCGCGTGCTGGCCAAGCTGGGCGACTCGGTCACCACCGACCACATCTCCCCGGCCGGTGCCATCAAGGCCGACACCCCGGCCGGCAAGTACCTCACCGAGCACGGTGTGGAGCGTCGTGACTTCAACTCCTACGGCTCGCGCCGGGGCAACCACGAGGTCATGATCCGCGGCACGTTCGCCAACATCCGCCTGCGCAACCAGATCGCGCCGGGCACCGAGGGCGGCTACACCCGCGACTTCACCCGGTCCGCCGAAGGTGAGGGAGGGGCGCCGGTGTCGTTCATCTACGACGCCTCGCGCAACTACATCGAGCAGGGCATCCCGCTGGTCGTCCTGGCCGGCAAGGAGTACGGCTCCGGCTCGTCCCGCGACTGGGCCGCCAAGGGCACCGCGCTGCTCGGCGTCAAGGCCGTCATCGCCGAGTCGTACGAGCGCATCCACCGCTCGAACCTCATCGGCATGGGTGTCCTCCCGCTCCAGTTCCCGGAGGGCGCGTCGGCCGAGTCCCTCGGCCTGACCGGCGAGGAGACCTTCTCCTTCGCGGGCGTCACCGAGCTCAACGAGGGCCGTACGCCGCGCACGGTGAAGGTCACCACCGACACCGGTGTCGAGTTCGACGCGGTCGTCCGCATCGACACCCCCGGTGAGGCGGACTACTACCGCAACGGCGGCATCATGCAGTACGTGCTGCGCAACCTGATCCGCAAGTAGTCCACCGGGATTCCGCGAGGAGTCCGGACACGAGCAGAGGCAGGTACGCGGAAAGGGCCGCACCCCCGTCACGGGGGTGCGGCCCCTTCGCTTTCCGTCGGAAGGTCCGTCGCAAGGCCGGCCGGAACATCCGCCGGGACATCCGCCGGAGCATCCGCCGGAACGTCCGTCAGAACAGCAGACGGTAGGTGTTCCAGCCGCTCGTACCGATCTTGACCCGCGCCTGGTACGGGGCGGCGGCGTTGCCGGTGCCACGGTAGAGCCAGAGCGCTCCGGCCGCGTCACGGGCGATCAGGTCCGTCGTCCCGTCGATGTCGATGTCACCGACGGAGACCAGGGTGTTGAACAGGTTCCAGCCGGAGCCGATCTTCGTGCGCGCGGCGAACGGCGCCGTGCGGTTCCCGGTGCCCCGGTAGAGCCACAGCACCCCCGAGCCGTCACGCGCGACGATGTCGGGCCGGCCGTCGCCGGTCAGGTCGCCCTGGCCGGCGATCTGGTTGTACATGTTCCAGCCCGGGCCGACCTTGGTACGGCCCGTCAGCGTTCCGTTGCCGTACCCCAGGTAGATCCACAGGACACCGGAGGCGTCCCGGGCGATCAGGTCGTCGGCCGCGGCGCCGGCGAGGTTCCCCGGGGAGAGCACCTTGTTGTAGATGTTCCAGCCGCCACCGACGGAGGCCGGTTCCCCGCCGAACGGGGCGTAGAACAGCTGCCCGCCGTTGTTGATCTCCCAGACGCCGTCGGAACTCCCGTCGGCGTCGTGGTCGACCTGGGTGGCGTGCTTGATGACGCCCCAGTCGAAGCCGACGAGCACCCGGCTGTCGAGACCGCCCGTGCCGTTCGGCGGATAGCCGTACAGATCACCTGCCCGGTCGGCGCCGTACAGGGCGTTGATCGGAGCGTCGCCCGGCTCCGCCTGCGCGCGGGATCCGTTCGGGCGCGCGGCGGGGCGAGGATCGGCGGCGGCGCCGACCGACGGCGCCGGCACCGGTGCGGACACCGACGACGGCGCCGAGGCGGGCGCCGGCCGGTCGGCCGCTGACGCCGCACCGGTGCCGGTGACGGCGAGAGCCGTGGCGACCGCCGCCACGGCGATACGGGTAAGGGCCCGGCCGCGCTTACGGCCGATGAGTGGGGCCACGTAGTTCTCCAGTGAGGATCGAGGTGTGAGAGGTGTGGCCCGCCTCAAGAGGTGCGGCGAGCCACGGAACCACCGGATCGTTTCACCGGATCTGCACATCTCAACGCGTCGCCGGTGCAGGAAAGTTGAACGCGGGGCAACATTCCGCTACGCGTCCGCGGGCTCCGTGAAGCCGAGGTGACGTTGCAGGAACCGGGTCATCGCCGCCCATGTCTCGGCCTGCGCCAGCGCGTTGGCCTGCGGCGTGCCGCCGGAGACGAGGATCCCGTCCCGGTCCGCGGTCGTCGGGACCAGCGGAGGGCGCATGAAGTGCCCGGCGCCCGGGTGGATCAGCAGGTCGTCCTGGGCCGCGACGGTACGGCGGCGCTCGACCAGGGCGCGGGCCATCGCCTCGGACGGCCACACGGCGTCGTCCGTGCCGGCGACGGCCAGCAGGGGAGCCGTGATGTCCTCCACCGGGATCAGCGCGTTCTTCACCGCGGCGGAGTCCCAGAGCCCCGCCCCGTACGCGGACCGCAGCCGCAGCGCCGTGGAGCGCGACCGTCCGCCGGGCAGCCGCCGCAGCAGGGCGTGCCGGGCCAGCTGCGGCAGCAGCAGTTCACCCCGCACCGGCACATAGGGCAGCGGGGCCGCCCGGTACGTCCACGAGGAGGTCATCGGCGGCCGGCCACCGGAGCCGAGCGCCTGCCACACGACATGCGTCGGCGCGATCGCCACCACCGCCCGCACCGGGACCCGGGCCAGGGCGAGCGCCGCCAGTGCCCCGCCCGTCCCCACCGAATGGGCGACGACGGCGACCCGCCGGCGCTCCGCCAGCGCCGATACCGCCCGGGTGAACCGTTCGAGCGGAACATTCGCGACCGTCCGGGGCTGTCCCTGACCGCCCACGTAACCCAGCACCACCGTCGTGAAGCCGCACCGGGACGCCAGCAGCGCGGCCGTCGGCGTGACCGCCTCCATGCTGGTGGATCCCGGGATCAGGACCACCACCGGCCGGGGCCCGGAGCTCAGCGAACGCGGGGCGAACCGGACGACTCGCAGCCCCTCGTCCATCGACTCCGTCCGGGTGACCCGCCGGGCCCGCCAGCGCCGTACGACCGTCCGCCGGACCTGGCGTGCCCGGTCGGCCGCGCAGCGCACGGTCCACGTCAACTGGTCGTCCGGCGCCGTGAAGACGACCGGTGACCGGTGACGTTGCACATTGTGCATCGACCACCAGGGACCCGACGGATCAACGCCGCTGTAGGAGCCCGCCAGCGGCGCGCTCAGCGCCGGGCCGGCGACTCCGCGGGCGTCCGCGCGGTAACGGTTGTCCGACCGCCAGGCCCTCCCGGCGGCATCGGTCACGTCGATCCGGACCGTCACCTGCTCATGCGGGCGGAGCCCTCGGACGACGAGCTCCGGGACCTCGTCGACGAGTCCCTCACCGGGCGCGATGGTCAGTTCCACGCTTCGGAACGTATGCGCACGAGGCCCGGCGGGCGACCGGGCGCTCCCGTTCGAGTGAGACGGGGCTCGCCGGTCCCACACCCGTCGCCCACCCGACCCGCACCCGTCGCATGCGTCGCCACCCTCCAGGGGACGGACCGGACCGGACCGGACCAGACCGGGCCGGGCCGGGCCGTGACCGGGGCCGTGACCGGGCTCCCGGGCCGGGGGCCCGTTCGCCGTCGCCGAGGGTCTCGGCACCGGCCGGGAACACGCCGAGGGCCGCACCCCGCCAGGGGTGCGGCCCTCGGTTCGCCGTGACGCTACGAGATCAACTCGACCTCCGCCAGCACCGTCTGCGTACCGGCGCCGGCCGGCACCAGCCGGTACTTCTGGTACGTCCCCGGGCGCGCGACCGTGAACACACGGGTCTGCTTGTCCCAGGCGAACGTCTCACCCGACCGCCTGTCCACATCGGTCCAGGCCGTGCCGTCCCGCGAGCCCTGCAGGACCCAGCCCGCCGGCGCCTTGTCCCGCGCCGAGGACGTGAGCGTGTACTGGACCGCGCGGGTGGCCGCCGCGACGGGCAGGTCCACGGACGCCTCCAACGCCCCCTCCGTGCCGGAGGTGTTGTCGAAGAGCGCCCCCGGCCCGCTGATCGCGTCGTGCCTCGGCGACGGCACCTTGTCGTCCGTCGTCACCGACACGGGAGCGGCGCTCTCGCCCGTGCCCCACTTCGACGGCTTCGCGCCCATGTCGAACTCCAGCGTGCCGCCGCGCGCCAGCAGCGAGTGCGGGAGCGCGGTGGAGTTCCAGCGCTTGCCGTTCACCTTCAGACCCTGGACGTAGATGTTGCGGGCGCTGTTCTTCGGGGCCTTCACCACGAGGTCGCGGCCGTTGTCCAGGTGCACGGTCGCCTTGGTGAACAGCGGCGAGCCGACCGCGTACTCCCCGCTGCCCATCACCAGCGGGTAGAAGCCGAGCGCGGAGAAGAGGAACCAGGCGGACTGTTCGCCGTTGTCCTCGTCACCGTGGTAGCCCTGGCCGATCTCGCTTCCGGTGTAGAGGCGGGAGAGGACCTCGCGGACCTTCTCCTGCGTTTTCCAGGGCTGCGAGGCCGCGTTGTACATGTAGGTGACGTGGTGGGCGACCTGGTTGGAGTGGCCGTACATGCCCATCCGTACGTCGCGGGCCTCGGTCATCTCGTGGATGACACTGCCGTACGAGCCGACGAATTCCGGGGACGCCGTTTCCGGAGTGGCGAAATAGGTGTCCAGTTTCTTGCCGAGTTCCGCCCGGCCGCCGTACACATTCGCCAGGCCCCGGCTGTCCTGCGGCGCGGTGAAGGCGTATCCCCAGCCATTGGTCTCGGTGTAGTCGTAACCCCAGATCCGGGGGTCGTACCGGTCCGACGGAACCCGCCAGTCGCCCTTGGCGTTGCGGCCCTGGAAGAAGCCGGCCTTCGTGTCGAAGAGGGAGACGTAATTCCGGGCCCGGTTGAGGAAGTAGGCGGACTCCTCCTTGTAGCGGGCCTTCTTCGTCTTCGCGTGGAGCGCGTCGGCCATCTTGGAGAGGCCGTAGTCGTTGAGATAGCCCTCCAGCGACCACGACAGGCCTTCGTGCGTCTCGGTCGGGGCGTAGCCGAGGAACGGCGAGGTCTCCATGCCCTTGCGGCCCACGCCCTTGCTCGGCGGCGCGACGGTCGCGTTCTTCAGCGCCGCCTCGTACGCCGCCTCGGCGTCGAAGCCGCGGACGCCCTTCACATACGCGTCGGCGAAGGCGACGTCGGAGGAGGTGCCGGTCATCAGGTCGGCGTAGCCGGGGGAGGACCAGCGGGAGATCCAGCCGCCGTCCTTGTACTGCTGGACGAATCCGTCCACCAGCTCGCCCGCCTTCTTCGGCGTGAGGAAGGAGTAGGCCGGCCAGGTCGTCCGGTAGGTGTCCCAGAAACCGTTGTTGACGTACACCTTCCCGTCGACGATCTTCGCGCCGGTGTGGGTCGGCGTGTCGGGTCCGGTCTGCGGCGAGAACGGGCTCGCGTACCGGTCCTTCCCGTCGACCTTCTCGAAGCCGGAGTTGGGGTACAGGTACAGCCGGTAGAGCGAGGAGTACAGGGTCACCAGCTGGTCGTGGGTCGCGCCCTCGACCTCGACCCGGCCGAGGATGTCGTCCCAGGCGTCCTGGGCCCGGTCCCTGACCGTGCCGAAGCCCGCCGAGGCGGGGATCTCGCCGGCCAGGTTCTTCTTCGCCTGGTCCACGCTGATCAGTGACGTGGCAATGCGCAATGTCACCGTACGGTCCTTGCCGGCGTCGAAGCGGAGATGGCCCCGGACCCCCTCCGCCGCGGACGAGGTGACGGGCGCGTCGAAGACGCCGTACACGAACAGCCGTGTCGCACCCGTCGACAGTCCGCTCTTGACGTCCGAGTAGCCGGTGAAGGAGCTGGTCCCCGGGTCGAGCGTGAGCCCGGCCTGGTCGGTGACGTTGTCGAAGATCACCGCCGCGTTCTCACCCGGGTAGGTGAACCGCATCATCGCGGCGTGATCGGTGGGAGCGATCTCCGCCTTCAGACCGTTCTCGAACGTCACGCCGTAGTAGTGCGGGCGCGCGGTCTCCTTCTCGTGACGGAAGGGCAGCGCACGGGCGGTACGCGCCGGGTCGGGAGTGCCCTCGGCGGCGGACGGCATCAGCTGGAAGGTCTGCCGGTCGCCCATCCAGGGGCTCGGCTCATGGCTGGCGCTGAACGCCTGCACGGTGGGCAGATTGTCCGCGTTGTTGGCGCGCGCGTACTCGTACAGCCAGCTCAGCGAGCCCGCGTTGGTCACCGGCGTCCAGAAGTTGAAGCCGTGCGGGACCGCGGTGGCCGGGAAGGTGTTGCCGCGCGAGAAGGAGCCGCTGGAGTTCGTGCCGCGCACCGTCGAGGCGTAGTCCGACAGATGCTCGAGCCGCTTCCGGGGCGCCTCGGGGGCGATGCGCACGTCGTCGATCCAGCCCTGGAACTTCGCCGGGCCCTTCGGCGAGTCGTACGCCACCAGGATCCGGTCCACGGTCTTGCCGGCGGCGACCGACCCGATGCCGGAGGCCACCTGGTTCCACTGGTTGACGTAGAGGCGCTTGGCAGCGCCCTGGCCCTGCGGAGTCAACAGCCCGCCGTGCGAGTCCACCGCCCGGAGGTCACTCAGATAGGTGCCGTCGGTGAACGCGAGATCGACCGCCACGTTCGTGGCCGGATAGTTGAGATCGGTCTCGGGCAGCGAGGGGAAGACGCGGTACGACAGCTCCGTGTCGCGCCTCACCATCGTGTCGACGTCGAAGACCTTGTTGTACGAGTAGGCGCGGCCGTCCGGCTTGTGCGTGCCCGCGTACTTCAGGGCGCGCGTCCCGGTGAATCCGGCGCCGGCCTTCGCCGTGGGGGAGCCGGCGGGGCCGCGGTCGACCTGGCTGCGCATGTCCTCGGGCGCCGGGGCGCTCGTGTCGCCGTCGGAGAACTGGACGTCGGCGAGCTGGAGGATGCCCGAGGCGCCGTTGTTGGCGGTGATCTCCAGCCGGTAGTGCCCGTACGCGGCGGCGTTCGACGCCTCGATGTCGTACGTCTTCGTCTGGAAGCGCTTGTCGAACGTCTCGCCCTCGCGGGTGTCCAGGACCTTCCAGTCCTTGCCGTCCGCCGAGCCCTGGAGGGTCCAGTCCTTCGGGTCGCGCTCGGCGAAGTCGTTCGCGGACGTCAGCGCGTAGGTGACGACCTTGACCGGGGCGTCCATGGAGAACTCGGCCCAGCCGGCCGGCTCGAACGCCAGCCATTTGGTGGACGGCTGGAGATCGACCAGATTCTCCTTGGTCTCACCGCCGCCGGAGTTCTCGGCGCTGGCACGCACCTCGACGACCTTGTCGGTGACATTGCCCGGTATGCCGGACGCGAAGCCGCCGTCGATGCCCAACGACCGCTTCTTTCCGTCTGGTCCCGTTTCCACGGTATTGCGCCAGTCGGGCTGGGCTTCGTCCGCTTCGAAGGACGTGCTGAATTCCCGCGCCGGCGCGGCGGCTTGGGCGGGGAGCGCGACGGCCGCCGACTGCGCCGTCACCACCAGCAGGGAAGCGGCCGCCACCAGGGCGGCCGCGCGGGCTTGTCCGTACCGAGGATGCCGAGAGTGCCGAGGGCTGGATCTGGGCCGCATATCGAGCCGTTCCTCCCGCCGAAGCGATGTAGACAACGTTGTCAAGCGCAATGCGCAGGAACCAGTAGGGAGGTAAGTGCCGCGTGGTGTCAAGGGTGTTGACGGCATGGCGGGCTCGGAATCGGCCGATTCGGCGAGAATCCGCCCGGAGTACGGATCGGGGCGGGACGCTCATATCCGTCAGGTCTCAACTCGGGAAAGACTGCCGACCAACCTTGCTTTCGATCTTGCTCACGTGGCGGGAAGTGGACTATACCTGTCGGCGTCCGGACTTGCCGGTGACACGGCGGCGGACAAGGGGACGAAGGGCGGCCCGGAAGACGAGAATGTCGACAGCAATGCGCGGATCTCCGTTCCCGCGTAGACCCCTGCACGACCAGCTTCAGCAATTGACCGCGGTGGCGGGGCCCTTCGCCTCAGGCGAGACGCACGGGCGACCGGTTCACCGCCTGAGTCCTGGAGAAGGCGAGGACTTGAGCATGGGATCCACCTCCGCGCACACGGACGGCGGGCTGGGCCGCCGCGATCTGATCGAGCGGAGCACGGCTGTCGCTCCGGCCTCGGCCCCGGCGACCGCTCTTCCGAATTCGTGTGCATCGAGTGGCGGCGGTGAAGGGGCGCCGGTGCCGTCTCGTCGATCACGGCGGCATGCGTCGCTCAGCTGATCACCATCGGTGTCGCTGAGCGGCTCCGAAACGGCGATACGCCCCGATGTACATGTCCGCCAACATCCCAGGCGGAGACTCACGCAAGGACGCGCTCAAAGAGAAGTGCGGCAAGCGCATGGCCAACCTGGCCTGACAGCCGAACACGCAGCAAACCCATGAAGATCCAAACGATCGGTAAGGATGCAGAGATGACCTCTCGTACCGGCTCTTTTGACAGGCGGACGCTCCTGCGCGGGGCGATCGCAACGGCAGCCATGGGTTCGCTTGCGGTTGCGTGTGGATCTCCCTCTGGCAACGGTGGTGGCGGCGGCCCGAAGGGCAAGGTGGGGGCCACCAACCCGTTCGGTGTCGCCGAAGGTTCCAAGGTCGAAGCGGCCATCTTCGACGGCGGCTACGGCGTTGACTATGTCGAATACGCCAACAAGGTCATCGGGAAGCAGGTCAAGGGTGTCGCGGTCCAGGTCAAGCCGGTCGTCGACATTGCCCCCGAGCTCCAGCCCCGGTTCGTCGGCGGTAACCCGCCGGACCTCATCGACAACTCCGGTGAGGACCAGATCGGGTTCCTCGGCATCCTCGACCAGCTCGAGACACTGGATGACGTCCTTGAGGCGAAGAACTACGAAGGCACGAAGATCGCCGACACGCTCTACGCGGGCGTCAAGAAGCCCGGAACGTACAACGGCAAGTTCGTCGCGCTCAACTACGTGATGACGGTGTACGGCGTCTGGTACTCGAAGACGCTGTTCGAGGCGAACGGCTGGACCCCGCCCAAGACCTGGGACGAGGCGCTCGACCTCGGCCAGCAGGCGAAGAAGAAGGGCAAGTACCTCTTCGTCCACGGCAAGGAAGCCGCGACCTATTACCGGACGCTCCTGATCGACTCGGCGATCAAGGAGGGCGGCGACGAGGTCCGGATCGCTCTCGAGAAGCTGGAGAAGGACTCCTGGTCGCATCCGGCCATCCAGGGCGTTCTCAAGATCATGGAGACCATGGTCAAGGAGAAGATGTTCGTCCCCGGTGGCTCCGGCACGCAGTTCCAGAAGGCGCAGGCGATCTGGAGCAACGACCAGAAGGCGCTTCTCTACCCGTCCGGTGGCTGGATCGAGAACGAGATGAAGGACGCCACCAAGACGGACTTCCAGATGACTGGAGTTCCGTCAATGACGCTCACCGGTAAGCCGAAGATTCCCTACGAGGCGCTTCGCGCGGCCGCGGGCGAGCCGTTCATCGTGCCCAAGCAGGGCAAGAACCCGGCCGGCGGTAAGGAGGTGCTGCGGGCGATGCTGTCCAAGGAGGCGGCTGCCAACTTCTCCAGGACGAAGCTGGCCCCGACGATCGTCAAGGGCACCGTGCCCGCAGACGGCTACGGATCGTCCGCGCTGGTCTCACAGTCGAAGATGCTCGAGGCCGCGGGCCAGAACATCTTCAACTACCTGTTCGTCGAGGCCTACGGGATGAACACCGACCAGCTGGTGCCGTGGAACTCGTTCCTCGCCGGTGACATCGACGCCAAGGGCCTGACCTCGGCTCTGCAGAAGATCTCCGACAAGATCCGGGAAGACGACTCCATCGAGAAGTTCGAGGTCAGCTAGTACCGCCATGAGTGACACAATCACCATCCCCGAGACCGCGAGCGACCGGCCGACGCCGGCCGCTCGCGGCGGGCGTCCCCGACGCCGCAAGCTCACCTTCGACCGGGTGACGTTCTTCCTCGCGTTCCTCGGTATCCCGCTGGCCGTCTTCGTGACCTTCGTCCTGATCCCGTTCGTCCAGGCGATCTACTGGGGGATGACCGACTGGCGCGGCTTCAGCCCGGACTACAACTTCGTCGGGCTGGACAACTTCACCAAGATGTTCCAGGACGACGTCTTCCTGAAGGCGTTGCGCAATGTCGCGTTGCTGGCGGCCATCGTGCCGTTCGTGACGTTGACTCTCGCCCTCGGGGTCGCGGTGGCCATCACGCTGGGCGGGCCCAGCAAAGGCCCCGTCCGAGGGATCCGGGGGGCGTCGTTCTACCGGATCATCTCGTTCTTCCCCTACGTCGTGCCGGCGATCATCGTCGGCCTGATCTGGGCGCAGATGTTCGACCCGAACGCCGGCCTGGTCAACGGCTTCCTCACCAAGATCGGCCTTGACCAGTTCGAGGCTTTCGCCTGGCTGGGCGAAACGGCGACCGCGATGCCGTCCCTGATGTTCGTCTTCGTCTGGGGGCTCGTCGGGTTCTACGCGGTGCTCTTCATCGCCGCGATCAAGGGAGTTCCCGCCGAGCTGTACGAGGCGGCCAGGATCGACGGGGCCGGTCGGTTCCGGACAACGATCTCGATCACCCTGCCGGCGATCCGGGACAGTGTGCAGACGGCGTACATCTACCTGGGCATCGCCGCGCTGGACGCGTTCGTCTTCGTACAGGCGCTGTTGCCGAACGGAGGGCCGGACAACTCGACCCTCACGATCAGTCAGCGGCTGTTCAATGTCGCCTTCCGGCAGCAGCAGTTCGGATACGCCACCGCGATGGGGGTCGTCCTCGCCGTTGTCACCCTGGTGTTCGCGGTGCTGGTGTTCACCGTCAATCGCCTGACCGGCGGTGGCGAGGGCAAAGACAATGCGCGTGGGTCCAAGGCTCGGCGTGCTGGAGCCAAGGGAGGTGCTCAATGAGCGCCGTAGCCACCGACCGGAGGCTGGTGAGAGCCTCCGCAAGCAGCGACCGCAGGTTTGCGACGATCTCGCACGCCTTGCTGACCGTGTGGGCCGTGATCGTGATCGTGCCCATGCTCTGGGTGCTGATGTCGTCGTTCAAGTCGACCGGTGAGATCCTGTCGTCGCCGTTCTCGCTTCCGGATCACTGGAGGGTCGAGAACTACTCGAACGCGTGGACCGACGCGAACATCGGGAAGTACTTCCTGAATTCGGTGATCGTCGTCGTCTGTGCGCTGTTCCTGGTGATGTTGTTGGGCGCGATGTGCGCCTACATCCTCGCCCGTTTCGAGTTCCCCGGGCGTCGGCTGATCTACTACGTGATGCTGGCCGGGTTGACCTTCCCCGTCTTCCTGGCGATCGTGCCGCTGTTCTTCCAGCTGCAGAACCTCGGGTTGCTGAACACGCGTCCGGGACTGATCCTCACCTACGTCGCGTTCGCGCTGCCGTTCACGATGTTCTTCCTCTATGCGTTCTTCCGGTCACTGCCGCATGACGTCTACGAGGCCGCGTTGATCGACGGTGCCGGTGACTGGCGGGCGTTCTTCCAGGTGATGTTGCCGATGGCACGTCCAGGCATGGCCGCGGTGGCGATCTTCAACTTCCTGGGGTTGTGGAACCAGTTCCTGCTGCCGGTGGCGCTCAACACCGACCAGGACAAGTGGGTCCTGACCCAGGGCATGGCCGCCTACGCGTCCTCGCAGGTCTACGACATCGACTACGGTGCGCTGTTCGCGGCGATCGTGGTCACGGTGGTGCCTGTACTGATCGTGTACGTCCTGTTCCAACGCCGGATCGCCGGTTCGGTGTCGCAGGGCACCTTCCGCTGACGCCTGCCGTCTGACCAGCTGCCGAGGTCAACAATCGTTGACCTCGGCAGCTGGTCTCGCTTCATGGTGCGTGCGTCCGCCGCGGCTCGGCGAACAACGCCGGTCGCGTCGTCATGTGCCTTGCCCCGAGCGAAGGCCGTGCTCTTTCGGATCCGTCGTCTCCGCCGCCCTCACCTGATACCCCTTGACCTGGCCGAGCGGGCCGCCGGTGCCGATGGCGTTGACGAAGCCGGTCGGCCACCGATCGCGCGTCGGCATCCACGTGCCAGTGGCGCTGTCTGTTCCCGGCGGGGCCGTCCGCGCCGCGTCTCGTCGACGCCCAGCACCTGAACCTCGGGCAGGGGCGCCTTGGTCGTCGAGTTGTGACCGCGCGGGACGGCCGGCGCCGATGCCTTCGTCGTGTGCGTACACGGCGGTGGGCGGCAGGCGCCGCGCCGACCGGGCGCGATCATGCTTTGCCGGGCCAACTTCGTGAGCACAGCGTGGACGAACCGCACAGTGCGAAACTCGAGTCACCGAGTAGGACATCACGTAGGCGAGGCGAAAATCGGAACGTATTGGGTCACAGTCTCATCAAGGTCTTGACGCCAGTAAGAGTGTGCATCGAGCCTATACTTCACTAGTTGTAGACAGTCCGGGGTCACATCGCCGTGCCCCGGCAGACGGGCGCGGCCGTCGCGCCGTCCCGTCGAGGTGGGAGTGGATGGTCGTGGAGACTCCGGGCTCGCAGTCCTCGCTGCACCGGGCCAATCTTGAGCGGGTCGTACGTGCCGTGCGTCTGGCCGGTTCGCTCACCCAGGCCGAGATCGCCAGGACCACGGGCCTGTCCGCCGCCACGGTCTCCAACATCGTTCGCGAGCTGAAGGACGGCGGGACCGTCGAGGTCACCCCCACCTCGGCGGGCGGCCGCCGGGCCCGCAGCGTCTCGCTGAGCGGCGACGCGGGCATCGTCATCGGCGTCGACTTCGGGCACACCCATCTGCGGGTCGCCATCGGCAATCTGGCCCATCAGGTCCTCGCCGAGGAGTCCGAGCCGCTGGACGTCGACGCCTCCTCGGCCCAGGGCTTCGACCGGGCGGAACAGCTGGTCACCCGGCTGATCGAGGCGACCGGAATCGGCCAGGACAAGATCGTCGGGGTGGGTCTGGGCGTACCGGGGCCGATCGACGTGGAGTCCGGGACGCTCGGGTCCACCGCGATCCTGCCGGGCTGGAGCGGGATCAACCCCAGCGACGAGCTGTCGCGGCGGCTCGGGGTGCCGGTGTACGTCGACAACGACGCCAATCTGGGCGCCCTGGGCGAGCTGGTGTGGGGAAGCGGCCGCGGGGTGAAGGACCTCGCGTACATCAAGGTCGCCAGCGGGGTGGGCGCCGGTCTGGTCATAGAGGGCCAGATCTACCGTGGGCCCGGCGGCACCGCCGGGGAGATCGGGCACATCACGCTGGACGAGTCGGGGCCGGTCTGCCGCTGCGGCAACCGCGGGTGCCTGGAGACGTTCGCGGCCGCCCGGTACGTCCTGCCGCTGCTGCAGCCCAGCCACGGCCCCGATCTGACCATGGAGCGCGTGGTGCAGCTGGCGCGCGAGGGCGACCCGGGCTGCCGCCGGGTGGTCGCCGACGTGGGCCGGCACATCGGCAGCGGGGTGGCGAACCTGTGCAACCTGCTCAATCCCAGCAGGGTGGTGCTCGGCGGCAACCTCGCCGAGGCGGGGGAGCTGGTCCTGGCGCCGATCCGCGAATCGGTCTCCCGGTATGCGATTCCGAGCGCGGCACGGCGGCTCTCGGTGCTTCCGGGGGCGCTCGGCGGCAGGGCCGAGGTGCTGGGTGCGCTGGCCCTCGTCCTGAGCGAAATGGGCGATTCGACACTTCTGGACAGCTCGGTCCCGGCCGGGACGCCTGCCTTCACTTAGATAACGAATGGCACCGTTGTCATCTCGTTAAGGATTTACTCCTTGACGCTGGCGTTGCGGCCGAGTTGACTTCCAGCCACCTCGGCCGCAACGACGCGGCCTCGTCAGGGAGGTTTCTGAATGAACACGCAGATGCGTCGTGCCGCCGTGGCCGTGGCCGCCACCGCGATGGCCGCGTCCCTCGCCGCCTGCGGCAGCGCCAAGGAGTCCGGGGACAACGGCTCCAAGACCGGCGCCGCGAAGGGCGACGACATCACCATCGGTCTTCTGCTCCCCGAGAACCAGACCGCGCGTTACGAGAAGTTCGACAAGCCGCTCATCGAGAAGAAGATCAGCGAGCTCACGAACGGCAAGGCGAAGGTCGTCTACGCCAACGCCAAGCAGGACGCGACGCTGCAGAACCAGCAGGTCGACACCATGATCACCAACAAGGTGGACGCGCTGATCGTCGACGCGGTGGACTCCAAGGCCATCGCCGGCAGCGTGAAGAAGGCCAAGGCCGAGGGCATCCCCGTCGTCGCCTTCGACCGCCTCGCCGAGGGCCCGATCGACGCCTACACCTCCTTCGACAACGAAGAGGTCGGCCACGTCCAGGGCAAGGCGCTGCTGGAGGCGCTCGGCGCCAAGGCCAAGGACGGCCAGATCGTGATGATGAACGGCGCGATCACCGACCCGAACGCCGCCCTCTTCAAGAAGGGCGCGAAGGCCGAGCTCGAGGGCAAGGTGAACATCGGCCGCGAGTTCGACACCAAGGAGTGGAAGCCGGAGAACGCCAACGCCAACATGGAGGCGGCGATCACGGCCCTCGGCAAGGACAAGATCATCGGCGTCTACTCCGCCAACGACGGCATGGCGGGCGGCATCATCACCGCCCTGAAGGCCGGCGGTTTCACCAAGCTCCCGCCGGTCACCGGCCAGGACGCCGAGCTCGCGGGCGTGCAGCGGATCGTCGCGGGCGAGCAGTTCATGAGCGTCTACAAGCCGTACGCCCCGGAGGCCGCCGCGGCCGCCGAGATGGCCGTGGCGCTGGCCAAGGGCGAGAAGCTCGACTCGATCGCCAAGGCCAAGGTCGACAGCCCCACCACCAAGGGCGTCCCGTCGGTGCTCGTCCCGGTCGTCTCGCTGACCAAGGACAACATCAAGGACACCGTCATCAAGGACGGCGTCTACACCGTCGCCGACATCTGCACGCCGAAGTACAAGGCCGCCTGCGACGCGCTCGGCCTGAAGTAGCACCACGTCCCTGAGGGACACTCCCTGAAGCCTGCCCGGTGCCCCGCCCCATCTCAGCCCCCGCTATCGGGGCGGGACACCGGACAGAAACGCTTCTCCTCCGCTCTTCACTTGCCTTTGCTTCTGCTCAACCTCCGCGCCACACCCCCGGCGCGGCATCCCCGCCGGTCAGGCGGCGAAGGAGATGGTTCACGTGTCCGCTACGCCCGTGCTGGCGTTGCGCGGGGTCTCCAAGCGGTTCGGTGCCGTTCAGGCGCTCACCGACGTAGAGCTCGAGATCCACGGCGGCGAGGTGGTCGCCCTCGTAGGCGACAACGGCGCCGGAAAGTCCACCCTGGTCAAGACGATCGCCGGCGTGCACCCCATCGATGAGGGCGTCATCGAATGGGAAGGCAAGGTGGTCTCGATCAACAGGCCGCACGACGCCCAGAGCCTGGGCATCGCGACCGTCTACCAGGACCTCGCGCTGTGCGACAACATCGACGTCGTCGGCAACCTCTACCTCGGCCGGGAGCTGCGCAAGCGCGGAATCCTCGACGAGGTCGAGATGGAGCGCCGCTCCCGCGAGCTGTTGAGCACCCTGTCGATCCGCATCCCCAGCGTCCGGATCCCGATCGCCTCGCTCTCCGGCGGCCAGCGCCAGACCGTGGCCATCGCCCGTTCGATGCTCGGCGAGCCCAAGCTCGTCATCCTCGACGAGCCCACCGCCGCCCTCGGCGTCGAGCAGACCGCCCAGGTGCTCGACCTCGTGGAGCGGCTGCGCGAGCGCGGTCACGCGGTCATCCTCATCAGCCACAACATGGCCGATGTGAAGGCCGTCGCGGACAAGGTGGCAGTGCTCCGGCTCGGCCGGAACAACGGCGTCTTCGACGTCAAGACCACCTCGCAGGAAGAGATCATCTCCGCCATCACCGGCGCCACGGACAACGCCGTGACCCGTCGTGCGGCGCGCACCTCGGAGGCGCAGAAGTGAGCATCGACAAGACTTCGGCACCCGCCGACACCGGGCACCAGGTGGTGAACCCGGACGCCGCACAGGACGCGGTCACCGCGGTCGACCCCCGGCTGCTGGCGCGCGAGCAGGGCCTCAAGGGCTACCTCACCGAGTTCAAGCGCAAGATGCACGCGGGTGACCTGGGCTCCATCCCGGTCGTCATCGGCCTGATCCTGATCTGCGTCATCTTCCAGAGCCTGAACTCGAACTTCCTCTCCGCGAAGAACCTGAGCGACATCTCCGTGGCCATGGTGGCCACCGGCATGATGGCCGTCGGCATCATCTTCGTGCTGCTGCTGGGCGAGATCGACCTGTCGGTCGGCTCGGTCAGCGGTGTGTCGGGCGCGATCGTCGCCGTGCTGAGCGTGACACACGGTCTGAACGAGTGGCTCGCGGTCCTCGTCGCGCTCGTGAGCGGCGCCTCGATCGGTGCCATCCACGGCTTCTTCTTCGCCCGGCTGGGCGCACCGGCGTTCGCGGTCACCCTCGCGGGACTGCTCTTCTGGCTCGGCTTCATGCTCCAGCTGCTCGGTGACCAGGGCACCATCAACCTGGACGACGAGGGCGTGGTGGGCAACCTGACCACGTACTTCTTCTCCGACGTGGCGGCCGCCTACGGCCTGGCAGCGGCCGCCGTGGCCGTCTTCTTCCTCTCGTCGTACGTCGACAGCCGCCGCCGGCAGGCCGCGGGCGTCCCCTCCCGCCCCCTCGGCGACATCGTGTTCCGCACGTCGCTGCTCGCGGTCGTCTCCTTCGCCGCCGCGTTCATGTTCAACCAGTACAAGGGCCTGCCCCTGGCACTGGTGCTGTTCCTTGCAGTCCTGGTGCTCACGGACTTCGTCCTGCGGCGCACCGCGTACGGCCGGAAGATCTTCGCGCTCGGCGGCAGCGTCGAGGCGTCCCGCCGCGCCGGCATCAACGTCACGGCGGTGCGGATCTCGGTCTTCGCCATCGCGGGCACCTTCGCCGCCGTCGGCGGCCTGTTCTGGGCGTCCAAGATCGCGGCAGCCAACCAGAGCGCCGGCGCCGGTGACCTCCTGATGAACGTCATCGCGGCGGCCGTCATCGGCGGCACCAGCCTCTTCGGCGGCCGCGGCCGCACCTGGAACGCGCTGCTCGGCGTCATGGTGATCGTCTCGATCCAGTACGGGCTCCAGCTCGAGGGCATCGCCACGCCGATCCAGTTCATGATCACCGGTGGTGTGCTCCTCGCCACCGTCGTGATCGACTCGGTCACGCGCAAGACGCAGAAGACCGCGGGCCGCGCGTAACGGTCCACGCAGCAGTGCCCGGCGCCGGAACCGGCGCCGGGCACTGCTGCGTGTTCACAGGACCACGGGGGACGCGCACGGGGGACACAGGGCGATGTCCGCCAAAGGCGTGACGCTCAAGGCCCCGCCCGATGACAGGCGCCGGGAGCGGAACATTAGACTCGACAAATCGGCAAGCTCGACCAGCTCAAACGCAAGGAGGCACGGGTGGCATTGCTTACCCGTATCAGGGGACCGCGCGATCTGGACCGACTCGGCCCGGAGCAGCTCGACCAGCTGGCCGCAGAGATCCGCACCTTCCTCGTGGACGCGGTCTCGAAGACCGGCGGACACCTCGGCCCCAACCTCGGCGTGGTCGAGCTGACCATCGCCCTGCACCGCGTCTTCGACTCCCCGAACGACAAGGTGCTCTTCGACACCGGACACCAGAGCTATGTGCACAAGCTGCTGACCGGCCGCCAGGACTTCACGAAGCTGCGCGCCAAGGGCGGCCTGTCCGGCTACCCCTCGCGCGCCGAGTCCGAGCACGACGTCATCGAGAACTCGCACGCCTCCACCGTCCTCGGCTGGGCGGACGGCCTCGCCAAGGCCAACGAGGTGCTGCGGAAGGACGACCACGTCGTCGCCGTCATCGGTGACGGCGCGCTGACCGGCGGCATGGCCTGGGAGGCGCTGAACAACATCGCCGACGCCAAGGACCGCCCGCTCGTCATCGTCGTCAACGACAACGAGCGCTCGTACGCCCCCACGATCGGCGGGCTCGCGAACCACCTGGCCACGCTGCGCACCACCGACGGCTACGAGCGCTTCCTCGCCCGCGGCAAGGACATCCTGGAGCGCACCCCCGTCGTCGGGAAGCCGCTCTACGAGACCCTGCACGGCGCCAAGAAGGGCCTGAAGGACTTCATCGCCCCGCAGGGCATGTTCGAGGACCTCGGCCTCAAGTACGTCGGCCCCATCGACGGCCACGACATGGAGGCCCTGGAGTCCGCGCTGACCCGCGCCAAGCGGTTCCGCGGCCCGGTCATCGTGCACTGCCTCACCGAGAAGGGCCGCGGCTACCAGCACGCGGAACAGGACGAGGCCGACCGCTTCCACGGCATCGGACCGATCCACCCCGACACCGGGCTGCCCGTCAAGACCTCGGCCGCCAGCTGGACCTCGGTCTTCGGCGACGAGATGGTCAAGCTCGGCAAGGAGCGCGAGGACATCGTCGCGATCACCGCGGCGATGCTCCAGCCCGTCGGACTGAAGAAGTTCGCCGAGGCGTTCCCCGACCGGGTGTACGACGTCGGCATCGCCGAGCAGCACGCCGCGACCTCGGCGGCCGGTCTCGCCACCGGCGGCGTCCACCCGGTCTTCGCCGTCTACGCGACGTTCCTCAACCGCGCCTTCGACCAGGTGCTGATGGATGTGGCACTGCACAAGTGCGGTGTCACATTCGTGCTCGACCGGGCGGGTGTCACCGGCGACGACGGCGCCTCCCACAACGGCATGTGGGACATGTCGATCCTCCAGGTCGTCCCCACCCTGCGGATGTCGGCCCCGCGCGACGCCCAGCAGTTGCGCGCCCAGCTCCGCGAGGCCGTCGAGGTCAAGGACGCGCCGACCGTGGTGCGTTACTCCAAGGGCGTGGTCGGCCCCGCCGTGCCGGCCGTCGGCCGCGTCGGCGGCATGGACGTCCTGCGTGAACCGGGCACGGACAGGCCGGACGTGCTCCTGGTCTCCGTCGGCGCCCTGGCGCCGATGTGCCTGGAGATCGCCGATCTCCTCGACAAGCAGGGCATCTCCACGACCGTCGTCGACCCCCGCTGGGTCAAGCCGGTCGACGAGGCCCTCGCGCCGCTCGCCGACCGCCACCGGGTCGTCGTCACCGTCGAGGACAACAGCCGCGTCGGCGGTGTCGGTGCCGCCGTCTCCCAGGCGCTGCGCGACGCCGGTGTGGACCTGCCGCTGCGTGACTTCGGCATCCCGCCGCGCTTCCTCGACCACGCCTCCCGCAAGGAGGTCATGGCCGAGATCGGGCTGACCGCGCCGGACATCGCCCGGCAGGTCACGGGCCTCGTCGCCAAGCTCGACGGGCGGCTCGACAGCCGTCTCGACGGCGACCCGGCCGAGGCTCCGGAGCCCGCGCGCGACTGATCCGGACGCCGTCCGGCGTACAGACCCCGGCAGACGGATTGGGCCGGTCGGAGTACCGAATGAGGTTTCCGGCCGGTCCTTTCGTGTGAAACGCCCTCCGAGGGCGGGCGAGGTCCCGCACCCCTCTCGATCATGGATCTATGGCCATGGGTACGGAGGTACGCCGGTGAGCACACAGCAACAGTCCCCGAGGAACACCGGGGCGTTCCGGACCAAGACGGTCGAGCAGTCGATCCGGGACACCGAGGAGCCCGAGCACGCGCTGAAGAAGTCCCTCTCCGCCTGGGACCTGACCGTCTTCGGCGTCGGCGTCATCATCGGAACGGGCATCTTCGTGCTCACCGGTATCGCCGCCAAGGAGAACGCCGGGCCCGCGACCGCCCTGTCCTTCGTCGCCGCGGGCGTCGTCTGCGCACTGGCGGCGCTCTGCTACGCGGAATTCGCCTCCACCGTGCCGGTGGCCGGCTCCGCGTACACCTTCTCCTACGCCTCCATCGGCGAACTGCCGGCCTGGATCATCGGCTGGGACCTGGTCCTGGAGTTCGCGCTCGGCACCGCCGTGGTCGCGGTCGGCTGGTCCGGGTACGCGCGGCACCTCCTGGCGACCAACCTCGGCTGGGACATGCCCGCCGCGCTGTCGGGACCCGATGCGGGAGGGCACTTCGACCTGCTCGCCTTCCTGCTCATCCTGGCGCTGACCGCCATCCTCGTCATCGGCATGAAACTGTCCGCCCGGATCACCGCGATCGTCGTCGCGATCAAGGTGACCGTGGTCCTGCTGGTCATCGTCGCGGGCCTGTTCTTCATCAAGGCCGACAACTACACCCCGTTCGTCCCCCCGGCCGAGGCGCAGGAGACGGGGAGCGGCCTCACGGCGCCTCTGGTGCAGGTGCTGTTCGGCTACGAGCCCACCAACTTCGGCGTCATGGGCATCTTCACCGCGGCGTCCATCGTCTTCTTCGCCTTCATCGGGTTCGACGTCGTCGCCACCGCGGCCGAGGAGACCAAGAACCCCCAGCGGGACATGCCCCGCGGCATCCTGGGTTCGCTGCTCATCTGCACCGTGCTGTACGTGGCCGTGACGCTCGTCGTCACCGGTATGCAGAACTACAAGGAGATGTCGGCGACCGCGCCGCTCGCCGACGCCTTCAAGTCCGTCAACCAGCCCTTCTTCGCCGGTGCCATCAGCCTCGGCGCGGTCGTGGGACTCATCACCGTCTGCATGATCCTGCTCCTGGGCCAGACCCGGGTGTTCTTCGCGATGAGCCGTGACGGGCTGCTGCCGCGCTTCTTCTCCGTCACCCACCCGAAGTTCCGCACCCCCCACCGGGCGACGATCGTGCTCGGCTGCGTCATCGCCGTCATCGCCGGCTTCACCAGCCTCGAGGCGCTCGCGGCCCTGGTGAACATCGGCACGCTCTTCGCCTTCGTGATCGTGGCCCTCGGCGTCATCATCCTCCGCCGCTCCCGCCCCGACCTGCCCCGCGCCTTCCGCACCCCGTGGGTGCCGACGCTCCCCATCGTCTCCATCGCGGCGTCGCTCTGGCTGATGCTGAACCTGCCGTCCGAGACCTGGCTGCGCTTCGCGGTCTGGATGGCGATCGGCGTCGTCGTCTACTACCTGTACGGCCGCTCCCACAGCCGCCTCGGCAAGGCGGGCCAGGACGCCCTGTACTAGACGCCGTACCACGGGACGCCGCAGGTGCTTTTCGGCCCCGTATGTCCCCCCATAAGGGGGCATACGGGGCCCTAGTGTGTGCGCATGCTCGTCGAGCCGCCGACCTCAGCGCCGTCCGCGGCCGCGCCCCCGTCCGCGGCCGCGCATCCGTCCGTGCCCGCACCGAGGACGGCCGCGCCCAGGACCGCCTCCGCGGCCGTGGCGGTCGCTGCGGGCGGCGGGGCGCCGGCACCGGCCGGCTACTGGCGGCGGCTGCTTCCCGTCCTCGCCGTGCTCGCCGTCGTGACCCGGCTGCCCTCGTTCCGGCACATCCTGTGGAACCCCGACGAGGGCTTCCTCGCCGTCCAGGCACGGATGCTCGCCGACGGGGGAGAGCTGTACGAGACCGTCGTCGACCGCAAACCACCCCTGCTGCCCTGGCTGTACGCGGCGGCCTTCGCGGTCTTCGGCGACGAGTCGCTGCGCCCGCTCAAGGTCCTCGCCGTCCTCTCCCAGCTGCTCACCGCCCTCGTCCTGGCGGCCACCGCACGCGAACGCTGGGGCGACCGGGCGGGGCGCACCGCCGGCGTCCTCTATCTGCTGGTCTCGATCGGACTGAACCCCGAGGACGCGCAGGCGGCCACGTTCGAGATCTTCATGCTCCCCTTCACCGCCGCCGCCGTGATGTACGCGGGGAAAGGCCGCTGGGGCGCCGCCGGCCTCGCCGTCGCCGGGGCGGTCCTGGTGAAACAGACCGGCGGGGCCGTCCTCGTCCCCGTGCTGTGGCTGCTCTGGCGCTCCTCGCCGCGCAGATCCTCCCCGCGCCGCCCGGCACCGAGCGGTCCGTCCGCACGAGGCCCCTCCGCACGAGGCCCCTCCGCACGAGGCCCCTCCGGGCGAGGCACGTACGCGCGGCGGGCCGGTCCGCTGCGGCTGGGACTCGCGTTCGCCCTGCCGCTGACGGCGGCAGCGCTGCTCACCGACCCGTCGGGCTTCGTCTTCTGGACGGTGACCGGATCGGGCGCCTACGCCGCCTTCACCGGCTCCGAACTGCACGTCCTCTCCCGGGGCCTGGCGAACACCGCCCTCCTCGGCGCGGCATGCGCCGGACTGGTTCCGCCCGTCGTACGCGTCCTCAGGATCGCCAGGACCGGGGCCGCGGACCTGTGGCTGTGGCTGGCCTCCTCCGCGGCCGCGGTCCTCCTCGGCCTCCACTTCTTCGGCCACTACTACCTGCAGCTCCTGCCGCCCCTCGTCCTGCTCGCGACGGCCGCCCTGCAGGTCCTGCCGCGCGCCCGGCTCGCCACCGCGCTGCTCGGCTCCGCCGGCGCCTGTGCGCTCTTCCTCACCTGGGGCCTGCTGGCGCCCCGCCCCGAGCTGGCCCACGCCGTCCGGCTCGCCGCCGAGGTACGGCACCGCACCGCCCCGCAGGAGCGCGTGCTGCTGTGGGGGATGCACCCGGAGACGTACTGGCTCGCCGACCGCGACCCCGCCAGCCGCTACCTGACCGCCGGACTGCTCACCAACTACAGCGGAGGCCGCGACGGCCCTCAGGTCGGCGAGCGGTACGGGGTGGCGGGCGCCTGGCCCGTTCTCGTACGCGAACTGCACGGCAGCCCGCCGGCGCTGATCGTCGACGACTCGCGCGGCAAGCCGTACGCCGCGGAACGGCTGCCCACCCTGCGCCGGCTGCTCGCCCGGTACTACCGGCCGCTGCCGGACCCGGTCGACGGCGCGGTGCTGTACGTCCGTACGACGGGAGGGTGACCCGCCCACACGGGACGGTGACCCGCCCACACGGAAGGGTGACGGCCCCGACGGGACGGTGACGGCCCCGGTCCCGGGCCCGGGGTCAGACCGGGCGCACCGTCCGGGGTCCCGTGCAGACCGCCCCCAGGGCCTCGACGCGCTCCCGCAGCGCGCGGTCGGCCGTGACCACGACCCGGGTACGGCCCGGCGCCTCGGCGACCAGCTCCACGATGCGGTCGTCGCCGCTGCCGGCCGCCGGTTCGACGCGTACGCCCGGCACGGATCCCACACCCCGCGCCCGCCCCTCGACCACCAGCACCACCTCGGCCGGTCCCGGATGTCCGGCGATACCCTCCTCGGCGAACGGGGCGAGTCCGTCGCGCAGCCGCTCGGTCGCGCCGAAGCGGTCGCGCCACCAGCCGTCCGGGACCGAACCGACCACGTTCGCGGCATCGACGATCAAGAGAATCCGCATGTGGGAAGCCTGGCACAGGGCGGTCTCCGGGTGGGCCGATCGGGGATGTCGCCGAGTGTTATCGTCACGTAAATCAAGCGCTTGTACGGCGCTCAGGGAAGGTGGGCAACGGGCCATGTCATTGCGGTCTGCGCGGAGGTCGAAGCGTCGAACGGGCACCGCCCCCGGCACCGGGGACGCCGGAAGCCGGACGCACCGCGCCGCCCGCGCGAGCACCTCACTGCCCGCCGATCCCTCCCTCCCGCCGACCACCGGCTGGCTGCTGCGGGGCAAGGACGGCCGGCTCTCCGCCTACGCCCCGGCCCCCGAGGGCGTGCTGCGCTGGACCGAGAAGCGGCCGGGCGGGCCCGAGTGGACCGGCCCCGAGCTGTTCCGTGCCCCCGGGCTGGTGCCGTACCTCGCGATCGCCCAGGGCGCAGACGGCTATGTGCAGCTCGTCGGGCTGCGGCGCACCCCGGTCGCGGGCGGCGAGACGGCCACGGACGTGGTGCAGAGCATCCAGTACCAGTCGGGCCGCCCCATGCGGGACTGGTACGCGCTGGGCACGCCGTACCCGCAGGACCGCTCGCTCGCCGCGCAGACGGGGCTCCCGGCGGCCGTCGTGGACGCCGAGGGATCCCTCCACGTCTTCGTGCGCAACGCGGGCGGCGGGGTCTGCGGCCGCGCCCAGGTGCCGAACGGCAAGTGGAACAAGTGGGCCGACCTCAAGGGCAGCGGCATGCTGGGCGTGCCCGCGGCCGCCCTCACCGACCACGGGCTGATGGAGATCCTCGCCCCGGCCGAGGACGGCGTCCTGCGGTGGACCCAGGAGACCCAGGGCGTCAAGTTCCAGCGCGCCGGGGACATCGAGGCCTCGGCCGGCGACGGATCGGTCAGCTCCGAACGCACGGGCCGTGAGCGGCTCACCCACGTCTGGCGGGACGCCTCCACGGGCACCGTCCACGCCTGGCGCGAGGGCCTGGCCGCCCCCGTGGCACTCGGCGGTGCGGGCGGCACCGGCCCGGTCGCCCTGCTCCGTACGCCCGTCGACGGCCACGACTGTGTGATCCTCGCCCAGCGCGGCGCCGACGGACGTCCCGCGCTCGCCGCGTACCCGACCGAGGAGGAGACGGCCGGCGCCGACTGGACGACGACGGGCGAGCCCTGCGTCGGCGCCCCGGCCCTCGCGATCGACGGCAACGGCCGTGTGGTCCTGGCCGCGTTCGGCGCGGACGGCACCCTGCGGGTGACGCGCCAGAAGGCGGAATCGGGACTGGCGATGGAGGCCTGGACGGCGGTCTGAGCGACGCCGCGCGAAGAGCCGGCCGGGCCCTGGAGCTCGCCCGGCCCCGGGGCGCGGGCCGCGCCGGAGGACCGCGGCGGGGGACCGCGCCGAGGTGGGCGTGCCGAGTGCCAGGGCGTCCGTCGCGCGGACGGTATGCGAAAGGGCCGTACGGGATCGGGATCCCGTACGGCCCTTGGTCATGCCGCTAGCGGCGTCACGCCGGGACGCTCGCGACGCCCTGCGCCAGGAACCGCTTGCCGTTCACGCGCTCGCTGACGCCCTCGCGGTCCAGGTACGGCGTGATGCCGCCCAGGTGGAAGGGCCAGCCGGCGCCCGTGATCAGGCAGAGGTCGATGTCCTGCGCCTCGGCGACGACACCCTCCTCCAGCATCAGCCCGATCTCCTGCGCGACCGCGTCCAGGACACGGGCGCGGACCTGCTCCTCCGTCAGGACGCTGTCGCCCTGCTTCAGCAGCGCGGCGACCTCCGGGTCCAGCTCCGGCTTCCCGGAGTCGTACACGTAGAAGCCGCGCTTGCCGGCCTCGACGACCGCCTTCAGGTTCGGGGACACCGTGAAGCGCTCCGGGAAGGACCGGTTCAGCGTCTCGGAGACGTGCAGACCGATCGCCGGGCCGACCAGCTCGAGCAGGACCAGCGGCGACATCGGCAGACCGAGCGGCTCGATCGCCTTCTCGGCGGTGGCGACCGGGGTGCCCTCGTCGATGACGTTCTGGATCTCGCCCATGAAGCGGGTCAGGATGCGGTTCACGACGAACGCCGGGGCGTCCTTCGTCAGCACCGCGGTCTTCTTCAGCTTCTTCGCGACACCGAACGCGGTGGCCAGCGACGCGTCGTCCGTCTGCTCACCGCGGACGATCTCCAGCAGCGGCAGCACCGCGACCGGGTTGAAGAAGTGGAAGCCGACGACGCGCTCCGGGTGCTGCAGCTTGGAGGCCATCTCGGAGACCGAGAGCGAGGAGGTGTTGGTGGCGAGGATCGCGTGCGCCGGGGCGACGGCCTCGACCTCCGCGAACACCTTCTGCTTGACGGACATCTCCTCGAACACGGCCTCGATGATGAAGTCCGCGTCCGCGAAGCCCTCGGCCTTGTCGAGGACACCGGTCACCAGCGCCTTGAGGCGGTTGGCCTTGTCCTGGTTGATCCGGCCCTTGCCCAGCAGCTTCTCGATCTCGGCGTGGACATATCCCACACCCTTGTCGACGCGCTCCTGGTCGATGTCGGTGAGGACCACCGGCACCTCGAGGCGGCGCAGGAACAGCAGCGCCAGCTGAGAGGCCATCAGACCGGCGCCGACGACGCCGACCTTGGTGACCGGGCGGGCCAGCGACTTGTCCGGGGCACCGGCGGGGCGCTTGCCGCGCTTCTGCACCAGGTTGAAGGCGTAGATGCCGGAGCGCAGCTCGCCACCCATGATCAGGTCGGCCAGCGCGATGTCCTCGGCGTCGAAGCCCTTCTGCAGGTCGCCGTCCTTGGACGCCTCGATGATGTCGAGGGCGCGGTAGGCGGCCGGGGCCGCGCCGTGCACCTTGGAGTCGGCGATGAACCGGCCGCGGGCGACAGCGGCGTCCCAGGCCTCGCCGCGGTCGACGGTGGCGCGCTCGATCGCGATCTCGCCCTTGAGGACGGACGCGGTCCAGATCAGGGACTGCTCCAGGAAGTCGGCGCCTTCGAAGAGAGCGTCGGCGATGCCGAGTTCGAAGACCTGCTTGCCCTTGAGCTGCTTGTTCTGGTTGAGCGAGTTCTCGATGATGACCGAGACCGCGCGGTCCGCGCCGATCAGGTTCGGCAGGATCGTGCAGCCGCCCCAGCCCGGGACCAGACCGAGGAAGACCTCGGGCAGCGAGAACGCCGGCAAGGCCTTCGACACCGTGCGGTAGGTGCAGTGCAGACCGACCTCGACACCGCCGCCCATCGCCGCGCCGTTGTAGTACGCGAACGTGGGGACCGCGAGGGAGGACAGCCGCTTGAAGACGTCGTGGCCGCCCTTGCCGATGGCGAGCGCGTCCGTGTGCTGCTTCAGCAGCTCGACGCCCTTGAGGTCGGCGCCGACCGCGAAGATGAAGGGCTTGCCGGTGATGCCGGCGCCGACGATGTCGCCGTTCGCGGCCTCGGCCTCGACCTGGTCGATCGCGGTGTCGAGGTTCGCCAGCGACTGCGGGCCGAAGGTGGTCGGCTTGGTGTGGTCCAGGCCGTTGTCCAGCGTGATGAGGGCGAACCGGCCCGCGCCGCCCGGCAGGTCGAGGTGGCGTACGTGCGCCTGCGTGACGACCTCGTCCGGGAACAGCTCGGCCGCGCCCTTCAGGAGCTCAGCGGTGGTGCTCACTTGTTGCCTCCGGCGTCCTTGTGGTGCGGGTTCTCCCAGATCACGGTGGCGCCCATGCCGAAGCCGACGCACATCGTGGTGAGGCCGTAACGGACCTCCGGCTGCTCCTCGAACTGGCGCGCCAGCTGCGTCATCAGACGGACGCCGGAGGAGGCGAGCGGGTGGCCGAAGGCGATGGCGCCGCCGTACTGGTTGACGCGGGCGTCGTCGTCGGCGATGCCGTAGTGCTCGAGGAAGGCGAGCACCTGGACGGCGAAGGCCTCGTTGATCTCGAACAGGCCGATGTCCTCGATGGACAGGCCGGCCTGGGCGAGGGCCTTCTCCGTCGCGGGGATGGGCCCGTAGCCCATGACCTCGGGCTCGACGCCGGCGAAGGAGTACGCGACGAGGCGCATCTTGACCGGGAGGTTGTTCTCGCGGGCGAAGTCCTCGGAGGCGATGAGCGAGGCGGTGGCGCCGTCGTTCAGCCCCGCGGCGTTGCCGGCGGTGACGCGGCCGTGGACCCGGAACGGCGTCTTCAGGCCGGTGAGGTTCTCCAGCGTGGTGCCCGGGCGCATCGGCTCGTCGGCGGTGACCAGGCCCCAGCCGGTCTCGCCGGCCTCGGGGTTGGTGCGGCGCACGGAGACCGGCACCAGGTCCTGCTGGATCTTGCCGTTGGCGTACGCCTTGGCGGCCTTCTCCTGCGAGCGCACGGCGTACTCGTCGGCGCGCTGCTTGGTGATCGTGGGGTAGCGGTCGTGCAGGTTCTCGGCGGTCATGCCCATGAAGAGGGCCGACTCGTCGACGAGCTTCTCCGACACGAAGCGCGGGTTCGGGTCGACGCCCTCGCCCATCGGGTGGCGGCCCATGTGCTCGACACCGCCGGCGATGGCGATGTCGTACGCACCGAAGGCGACGCTGCCGGCGACCGAGGTCACGGCGGTCAGCGCACCGGCGCACATGCGGTCGATGGAGTAACCGGGCACGGACTGCGGCAGTCCCGCGAGGATGCCGGCGGTGCGGCCGATGGTCAGGCCCTGGTCGCCGATCTGCGTGGTCGCGGCGATGGCGACCTCGTCGATCTTCTTGGGGTCGAGGTCCGGGTTGCGGCGCAGCAGCTCCCGGATCGCCTTGACGACGAGATCGTCGGCGCGGGTCTCGTGGTAGATGCCCTTCGGGCCCGCCTTGCCGAACGGGGTGCGGACGCCGTCGACGAAGACGACGTCCCTGACGGTACGAGGCACGATGGCTCTCCTCCAGGGTGCGGGGTGGCACTGCTGCGGGCACGCTCCTGAGCGTGCGCTTGCTTCCCTCATGCTACTTGCGGGTAACCATGCTGCCCACCCCCTGTGCCGGTAGCGGCGAACGTCACACCACGAAGGGCGGCGCATTCGCCCGCCCGGCGGGCCGGACCACGGCGACGCGGCCCGTTCGCGGCCACTTCGTGGCCCCTTCGCGGCAGGTCAGGCCCGCAGGCCGCCTCGATCCGGTCGGGCACCGTCGGCAACGCGACGGCCCGGCCGTCGGAGGCGACAGGCCGGTCTCGGTGGCGCCCAGCCGGACCGGCGCCGCCGAAGGCCGGGCGGCAGCGGCTTCGGCGTGCTCGCCCGGCCTGCCGGAGCAGCTCGGTCACGGCTTCCAAGGACCGTGCCGCACGAGGCGTTCGCTTCGGCAGGCGGCAGGCGGCAGGCGGCAGGCGGCGGTCAGGACCCAAGAGGCCGGAGGCGGCGGGTCGCAGGTCCAGGGGCTCGTCCAGGACGCCGGCCGCCCGGGAGTCCCCGTACGGCGTGCGACGGACCTGACCGGCTCTGACCTGCCCGTGTTCGCGGAGGTCAGGCCGTCGCCTGGAGGGCCCGGGTCAGCAGCGGGGTCACCTGTTCGACCTGCCATGCCCGCGCACCCAGCGCCGTCAGCGCCGCCGACACCGCCTCCGGCGACAGGTCCGCCGGTGGCTCCCAGCACAGGCGACGGACCGTGTCCGGAGTGATCAGGTTCTCCTGCGGCAGGTTCAGCTGCTCCGCGAGCGACGACACCGCGGCACGCGCCGCGGACAGCCGCGCCGCGGCCTCCGGATCCTTGTCCGCCCAGGACCGCGGCGGAGGCGGCCCCGCCACCGGCTGTCCCGGCTGCGGCAGCTCCGCGTCCGGCAGCGCCCGTGCCCGGTCCACCGCCGCCTGCCACTGCTCCAGCTGGCGCCGGCCCATGCGGTGCCCGAAGCCGGGCAGGGCCGTGAGCGCGTTCAGGTTCAGCGGAAGGGCCAGCGCCGCCTCGACGATCGCCGCGTCACTGAGCACCTTGCCGGGCGACACGTCCCGTCGCTGCGCCACCTGGTCGCGCGCGGTCCACAGCTCCCGTACGACCGCCATCTGACGCCGGCGCCGGACCTTGTGCATCCCCGACGTACGCCGCCAGGGATCCTTGCGCGGCGGGGCGGGCGGGGCCGAGGCGATCGCCTCGAACTCCTGCCGCGCCCATTCCAGCTTGCCCTGCCGGTCCAGCTCCTTCTCCAGCGCGTCCCGCAGATCGACGAGCAGCTCGACGTCGAGCGCCGCGTAGCGCAGCCAGGGCTCGGGCAGCGGCCGCGTCGACCAGTCCACCGCCGAATGGCCCTTCTCCAGCGCGTAGCCGAGCACGGACTCGACCATCGCGCCGAGGCCCACCCGGGGGAAGCCCGCGAGCCGTCCCGCCAGCTCGGTGTCGAAGAGCAGGGTCGGCGTCATGCCTATTTCGCGCAGACACGGCAGGTCCTGGGTGGCGGCGTGCAGGATCCACTCGGTGCCGGCGAGTGCCTCGCCGAGTCCGGACAGATCGGGGCAGCCGACCGGGTCGACGAGCGCGGTGCCGGCGCCTTCGCGGCGCAGCTGGACGAGGTAGGCGCGCTGCCCGTAGCGGTAGCCGGACGCCCGCTCGGCGTCCACGGCCACGGGCCCGCTGCCGGCGGCGAACGCGGCGATGACGGATTCGAGGGCCTCGGGGGTGGACACCACCGGGGGGATGCCCTCGCGCGGCTCAAGCAGCGGGATCGGCTGCTCCCCGACCGAGACGCCTGAGACGCCGTCGTCCGGGGGGCCGCCCCCGGTGGTTCGCAGGACTGTCTCTGCTGCGGTCTCTTGGGCGTCGGTCACCTGTCAAGGGTATCTGTGAACGGCAAGCGCCCGTCGACGGAACGTTCCGTCGACGGGCGCGGGTGTGGTGTCAAGGAGTCAGTGGATGATGCCGGTGCGCAGCGCCACCGCCACCATTCCGGCGCGGTCCCCGGTACCGAGCTTGCGGGCGATGCGGGCGAGGTGGCTCTTCACCGTCAGCGCCGACAGGCCCATCGACACGCCGATCGCCTTGTTCGACTGTCCCTCGGCGACCAGCCGGAGGACCTCCACCTCGCGACCGGACAGCTCGCGGTAGCCGCCCGGGTGGCTCGGAGCGCCGGGGGGACGGCGGTGCAGCCGGGCGGCCGCGGCGCCGATGGGGGCGGCTCCGGGGCGGGTGGGGTGGCCGAGGTTCGTACGCGTACCGGTCACGACATAGCCCTTGACTCCGCCGGCCAGCGCGTTGCGTACCGCGCCGATGTCGTCGGCGGCGGAGAGGGCGAGGCCGTTGGGCCAGCCCGCGGCGCGGGTCTCGGACAGGAGGGTGAGCCCGCTTCCGTCGGGCAGGTGGACGTCGGCCACGCAGATGTCGCGCGGGTTGCCGACGCGGGGGCGGGCCTCCGCGATGGACGACGCCTCGATGACATCGCGCACCCCGAGCGCCCACAGGTGGCGGGTGACGGTGGAGCGGACGCGCGGGTCGGCCACGACGACCATGGCCGTCGGCTTGTTCGGGCGGTAGGCGACCAGGCTTGCGGGCTGCTCGAGGAGAACGGACACCAGGCCTCCTGGGAAGGTGGGGGACGGAGCCGGCTCGGGGATGAAGCCGGGGCGAACCGTGCTTGAAGGGTCACCACCTCTTCGGCAGCAAACCCGGACGCCTTTAGAGAAAGATCACGATTTGGTGAGTAACAATTCCGGCAATTCGGACGCGTGATCGATCATCGTATGAGCCCGCACGGGTGCCGTCCGTCCGTGGTCCGCCCGCCCGACGGCGGGCGGCGAGCACCCGGCCGCCGCCCCGCACCCGGGTCCCGCACCCCGCCGCCTCGTGCTTCGCGTCCCATGCGTGCCGTCGCCCGCAGGTCGTGTCCCGTGCCCGGCGCCTCGTGCTTCGCGTCCCGTGTGCGCCGTCGCCCGCAGGTCGTGTCCCGTGCCCGGCGCCTCGTGCTCCGAGTCCCGTGCGCGCGCCCCGGACCCTACGGCGCGTGCGGGCCCCGCCGCTGGGGCAGGGAGACCACGCCGGCGGCGCACTCGGGGACGCCCGCGGGGCTCGCCGGGGGCAGGCCGGCGATCTGGCACAGCAGGTCGCACCAGGCCGCCAGGTGCGTCGCGGTGTCCGGGACACCGTCGCGGCCCGCGCGCGGTGTCCAGGACGCGCGGATCTCGATCTGGGTCGCCGGGCGGCGGTCGCCGAGTCCACCGAAGTAGTGAGACCCCGCCCGGGTGACGGTGCCGCTCGGCTCCCCGTACGACAGGCCCCGCGCCTCCAGCGCACCGGTCAGCCAGGACCAGCACACCTCCGGCAGCAGCGGGTCCGCCGCCATCTCGGGCTCCAACTCCGCGCGTACGAGCGTCACGAGCCGGAAGGTGCCCTGCCATGCCTCGTGACCCGCCGGGTCGTGGAGCAGGACCAGCCGGCCGTCCGCGAGATCCTCACCGTCGTCGACGACAGCCGCCTCGAGCGCGTACGCGTGCGGCGCGAGGCGCTGGGGCGGCCGGGCCACGTCCACCTCGATCTCGGGCCGCAGCCGTGCCGTGCGCAGCGCGTCGACCGCGAGCCGGAACGCGGGCGGAACGGCGTTCCGCTCCGCACTGTCCGTGCCTTCGTCGCCGTCGGATGGATCGGAAAACTGTCCCTGAGCCGCAGCCATGCGGGGAAGAGTAGGCGGAACGCGGGCCGCGCGCAGGGAGGGACACCCGCCCCGCGCATGCTCCTTGCGCGCACATGCGAAGATTCTGGGCGTGAGCGCCAACGACCTTCCGCCGGCTCGAGGCTTCGCCCGAGCCGGGGACACCCCTTCCTCGGGCCAGCAGACGAAGACCGCCGCCGTCGGCGAATCCGCCTTCCTGAAGGCGTGCCGGCGCGAGCCCGTGCCGCACACGCCGGTCTGGTTCATGCGGCAGGCCGGCCGGTCGCTGCCCGAGTACCTGAAGGTGCGCGAAGGCATTCCGATGCTTCAGTCGTGCATGCAGCCCGAGTTGGTCACCGAGATCACGCTGCAGCCGGTGCGCCGCCACAAGGTCGACGCCGCGATCTACTTCAGCGACATCGTCGTCCCGCTCAAGGCCATCGGGATCGATCTCGACATCAAGCCGGGCGTCGGCCCGGTCGTCGCCGAACCGATCCGCCGCCGTGAGGACCTCGCACGGCTGCGTGACCTCACCCCCGATGACGTGTCATATGTCACCGAAGCCATCGGGATGCTCACCGGTGAACTGGGCGCCACCCCGCTCATCGGCTTCGCCGGCGCGCCCTTCACCCTCGCCAGCTATCTCGTCGAGGGCGGGCCGTCCCGCAACCACGAGCACACCAAGGCGCTGATGTACGGCGACCCGCAGCTGTGGGCCGACCTGCTCGACCGGCTCGCGGAGATCACCTCGGCCTTCCTGAAGGTCCAGATCGAGGCCGGCGCGAGCGCCGTGCAGCTCTTCGACTCCTGGGTCGGCGCCCTGGCACCCGCCGACTACCGGCGCTCGGTCATGCCCGCTTCGGCGAAGGTGTTCCGCGCGGTCGAGGAGTACGGCGTCCCGCGCATCCACTTCGGCGTCGGCACCGGCGAGCTGCTCGGCCTGATGGGCGAGGCCGGTGCGGACGTCGTCGGCGTCGACTGGCGCGTCCCCCTCGACGAGGCCGCCCGCCGCGTCGGCCCCGGCAAGGCGCTGCAGGGCAACCTGGACCCGGCCGTCCTGTTCTCCACCCCGGAGGCGGTGGAGAACAGGACCCGTGAGGTACTGGACGCGGCGAGCGGGCTGGAAGGCCACATCTTCAATCTCGGCCACGGGGTTCTGCCCACCACCGACCCCGACGCCCTGACCCGGCTCGTGGAGTACGTACACGCCCAGACCGCGCGCTAGACCCTGACTCGGAACGCGCAAGACCCGGGGACCGGCCCTCCGTGACACATGACATACCGACGCTCGCCCTGCCGCGCACGCGGCAGGAGCCGGCGCCCCATCACATAGTCGTGCCCGCGCCTCGGCGCGGGCGGATCACCGCACTGGACGGCCTCCGGCTGCTCGCCGCGCTGATGGTGGTGGCGTACCACTACCTGGCCCGTGGCGAGGGCTGGTCGGCCTCCGGGCAGGCCATGTTTCCCACAGCCTTCCCGTTCGCCGCCTACGGCTGGCTGGGCGTGGAGCTGTTCTTCCTCATCAGCGGCTTCGTCATCTGTATGAGCTGCTGGGGCCGGTCGGTGGGGGACTTCTTCGTCTCCCGGGTGACACGGCTCTATCCGGCGTACTGGTTCGCCGTCCTCGCCACCACCGCGGTCCTGCTGCTCGTACCGGGCGGACAGAGTCCCCTGCCCTGGCCGGACGTGCTGACCAATCTGACCATGCTCGAGGAACCGCTCGGGGTCCGCATGGTCGACGGCGTGTACTGGACGCTCTTCGCCGAACTCCGCTTCTACCTCCTGTTCGCGATCGTGGCCTGGCGGGGTCTGACCTACCGGCGCGTCGTCGTCTTCTGCTGCGTATGGGCCGTGGCGGGCATGGCGTTCAGCAAGTTCGGCGACGACGCCCTCCGGCTCATGATCATGCCGCAGCACTGCTGGTACTTCATCGCCGGAATGGCGTTCTACCTCATGTACCGGTTCCGGCCGACGCTGCTGCTCACCGGCATCGTGCTGCTGTGCTTCGGAGCGGCTGTGCCCTCCGCCCGCAGCACCTGGAGCCGCACGCTCCGCTACTTCGACGACCCGGTTCCGTTCTGGCCCGTCGTGGCGGTCCTCGCGGTCTCCTTCGGCCTGATGGGCCTCGTCGCCACCGGGAAGCTGTCCTGGATGAACTGGCGCTGGCTGCCGTACGCGGGCGCCGCCACCTACCCCCTGTACCTGCTGCACCAGAACATCGGCTGGGAGCTCATCGGCGTACTGGAGTCCCGTGTACCGGGCTACCTCCTGGTCGGACTCCTCGTCGGCGGCATGCTGGTCGTCTCCTGGCTGGTGCACCGGCTGGTGGAGAAGCCGCTGGCCCGCCCGCTCAAGCAGCGGCTGAACCGGGCGCTCGCCGAGCCCGGGAAGTACGGGCAGGGTTCGCCCCGACGACCCGTGGGCTGAGACACCGCCGGCCGGCCCCGTGCCGGGGCGCGGCGGGCGGCTCGGTGCTGCGCGAGCGAGTGCCGGCCGGCCGTCCGCCTTCAGCCTTCAGCCTTGCGCACCGCCGTCGTCGCCTTGCGCGCGGCCACCAGCACCGGGTCCCACACCGGCGAGAACGGCGGCGCGTACCCCAGGTCCAGGGCCGTCATCCGCTCCACCGTCATCCCGGCGGTCAGCGCGACCGCCGCGATGTCCACGCGCTTCGCCGCGCCCTCGCGGCCCACGATCTGGACGCCCAGCAGCCGTCCCGTGCGATGCTCGGCGAGCATCTTCACCGTCATCGGGGCGGCCTCCGGGTAGTAGCCCGCGCGGCTCGTCGACTCGACGGTGACCGTCACGAAGCGCAGGCCCACGTCCAGGGCGTCCCGCTCCCGCAGACCGGTACGGGCGATCTCCAGGTCGCAGACCTTGCTCACCGCCGTGCCGACGACGCCGGGGAAGGTCGCGTACCCGCCGCCGACGCCCGCGCCGATGACCTGGCCGTGCTTGTTGGCGTGGGTGCCGAGGGGGACGTGGCGTTCGCGGCCGGACACGAGGTCCAGGACCTCGACGCAGTCGCCGCCCGCCCAGACGTTCCCGTACCCGCGCACCCGCATCGCGAGATCGGTGAGCAGGCCGCCGTACACCCCGAGCGGCAGCCCGGCCGCGCGCGCCAGCTTCGTCTCGGGCTCCACACCCATGCCGAGCACCACGACATCCGCCGGGTACTCGGCCTCCTCGGTCGCGACCGCGCGGACCCGTCCGTCGGGAGCGGTGAGGATCTTGGTGACCTCGGCGTCGTTCACGGTAGTGATGCCCAGGCCGTCCATCGCCTCGTGCACCAGCCGGCCCATGTCGGGGTCGAGCGTCGCCATCGGCTGCTCGCCCCGGTTGACGACCGTGACCTCGAAGCCGTGGTTCAGCAGCGCTTCGGCCATCTCCACGCCGATGTAGCCGGCGCCGACGACCACGGCGCGGCGGCCCCGCGCGGCGGCCAGCGTGTCCAGCAGCGCCTGCCCGTCATCGAGGTTCTGCACCCCGTGCACGCCCGGTGCGTCGATCCCGGGCAGCCGCGGGCGCACCGGTCGGGCGCCGGTGGCGATGACGAGCTTGTCGTAGCCCGTCCACGACTCGGCGCCCGACTCCAGATCCCGTGACCTGACCCGCTGCCCCGCGAGGTCCAGCTCGGTGACCTCGGTGCGCGTCCGCAGGTCGATCGCGCGGGCCCGGTGCTCCTCGGGCGTCCGCGCGATCAGCGCGTCCCGGTCGTCCACGTCGCCGCCGACCCAGTACGGGATGCCGCACGCGGAGTACGACGTGAAATGTGACCGTTCGAACGCGACGATCTCCAGATCCTCCGGGCCTTTGAGCCTGCGGGCCTGCGACGCGGCGGACATGCCCGTCGCGTCGCCGCCGATGACCACCAGTCGTTCCATACGGAACACGCTACGGGGCAGCAGACGTTCAGTCCTTCCGCGGGGCCGCCCCCGGGCGGCGCGGCCGCGCAGCAGCGGCCGGACCAGGAACCGCCACGCCGCGTACGCCACCGCGAACGCCAGCAGGAACGGCGCCGCGGCGCCCAGCACCACCACGATCCACCGCAGGGTCGTCACCAGCGCGTTCCAGCCGCCGGACAGGGCGTCCAGGAAACCGGGGTCGTCCTCGGGCTTCGACTGCTCCTTCTTCTCGGGCTCGGACAGCTCCAGCGTGATCGTCGCCATCGTCGTGCGGTCCTTCAGGGACGCCTGCTGCGCCAGCAGCGACTCCAGCTCGGCCTGACGCCTGCTCAGCTCGCCCTCCAGAGTGACCACATCACTCAGCTGCTCCGCCCGGTCCATCAGCGCCCGCACCCGTGCGACGCTCGCCCGCTGGGTGGCGATCCTGCTCTCCACGTCGACCACTTGGCCGGTGACGTCCTTGGCGTCGGCCTTGCGGGACAGCAGTTTCCCGGTGCCCGCCAGGTCCGTGAGGATGCCCGCGTACCGGTCCTGCGGTACGCGCAGCACCACCCGGGACGTCACCTGCGCGTCGTCGACCCGCTGTGTCGACTCGTCGGCGATGTGCCCGCCGGCGCCCTCGACCGCCGTGCGGACCGAGGCGAGTGCCGCCGTGACGTTCTGCACCTCCACCTTCAGCTCGGCGGTCCTGATGACGTGGGTCTGCGGCACCTTCGGCTGCTGCCCCGGGCCCGCGGGCGGCTGGGCACCCGCGTGACCGGAGTCCGGCACGGGCCCCTTCGCCGCCCCGGCCGCCGCCCCGCCGGACGCCGCCTCGCCCGACATCGCCTTGTCGGCCGAGGAGCCGTTCGAGGCGCCGGAGCCGCACCCGGCGAGCGCGAGTGTGGCCATGAGAACCATTGCCGTGAACCTGAGCCGTGCACGCATGCCGTTCCCCCCGAGGGAAGTGGTGGATGGTGACAGTTCGACGTGCCGACCAGGGGCGGGGGTTGCCGTGTTCCGGTTCCGAAGCGGTCACGGTCGGGACTCGTTACGGGACGGCAGGCGGCGTTTGAGAGAGTGGAGACATGCTGTCCTCCCCAGAGCACCCCGGCGCCCGCGCCCGCCATGTCGTCGTCATCGGCGGCGGTATCGCGGGGCTCGCGGCGGCGCACCGGCTGGTCTCCGCCGGAGCGCGCGTGACCCTGCTGGAGGCCACCGCCCGGCTCGGCGGCAAGCTCCTGACGGGGGAGATCGCCGGCGCCCCCGTCGACCTGGGCGCCGAGTCGATGCTCGCCCGCCGCCCCGAGGCGGTCGCGCTCGCACGCGCCGTCGGGCTCGGGGACCGTTTGCAGCCCCCCGCCACCACCACCGCGTCCGTCTGGACCCGGGGCGCGCTGCGGCCCATGCCCAAGGGCCATGTGATGGGCGTGCCCGCCGGCCCGGAGGCGCTCGCCGGACTGCTGTCCGCCGAGGGCATCGCCCGGATCGCGCAGGAGCGTGACCTGCCCCCGGCCGAACTCGGCGACGACGTCGCCGTCGGTGCCTACGTGGCGGAGCGCCTCGGCCGCGAGGTCGTCGACCGGCTCGTGGAGCCGCTCCTCGGCGGTGTGTACGCGGGCGACGCCTACCGCATCTCGATGAAGGCCGCCGTCCCCCAGCTCTTCGAGGCCGCCAGGGCTGCCCACGGCTCCCTGCTGGACGGGGCGCGCGAGGTCCAGCGCCGGGCCGCCGCCGGGCAGGAGACGGCCGGCCCCGTGTTCATGGGACTCGACGGCGGCATCGGCACCCTGCCGCCCGCCGTCGCCGCCGCCGTACGGGCCGGCGGCGGCGAGATCCTCACCGAGACCCCGGTGCTGGGCCTGGCGCGGACCGCCGAGGGCTGGAGGATCCGTACCGACGAGCGGGAGCTGACCGCCGACGGCGTCGTCCTCGCGGCCCCCGCCTGGTCCGCGTCCGCGCTGCTCGCCGCGGAGGCGCCGGCGGCCTCCGCCGAGCTGGCCCGGATCGAGTACGCGTCGATGGCGCTGGTGACCCTGGCGTTCCGGCGCGCCGACGTGGCCGCGCTGCCCGCCGGCTCCGGCTTCCTCGTACCGCCGGTGGACGGTCGGACGATCAAGGCGTCCACCTTCTCCGCCCGGAAGTGGAACTGGACGGCCGAACGCGCCCCCGGCCTCTTCCTGCTCCGCACCTCCGTCGGCCGCTACGGCGAGGAGGAGGCGCTGGAGCGGGAGGACGACGACCTCGTCGCGGTGTCCCTCAAGGATCTCGGAGAAGCCACCGGACTCGCCGCGCGGCCCGTCGCCACCGAGGTCACCCGTTGGATCGGCGGACTGCCGCAGTACCCCGTCGGCCATCCGGCCCGTGTCGGCCGCGTACGGGAGACGGTGGCCGCACTGCCCGGGCTGCGCGTCTGCGGAGCGGCGTACGACGGTGTCGGCATCCCCGCGTGCGTCGGCAGCGGGCAGCGGGCCGCGGACGAGATCATCGCCACGGCCCCCCCGGTGCGGGGCACTGTCCGTGACGGGCGAGAATAGCCGTATGAGTGCGCCCGAAAAGATCCCGAACGCCGGTAAGAAGGCGAAGGACCTCAACGAGGTCATCCGCTACACCCTGTGGTCAGTCTTCAAGCTGCGCGACGTACTGCCCGAGGACCGTGCCGGGTACGCCGACGAGGTCCAGGAGCTGTTCGACCAGCTCGCCGCCAAGGACGTCACCGTCCGCGGCACGTACGACCTGTCCGGCCTGCGCGCCGACGCCGACCTGATGATCTGGTGGCACGCGGAGACCGCGGACCAGCTCCAGGAGGCGTACAACCTCTTCCGCCGCACGCGCCTCGGCCGTGCGCTGGAGCCGGTCTGGTCGAACATGGCGCTGCACCGCCCCGCCGAGTTCAACAAGTCGCACATCCCGGCCTTCCTCGCCGACGAGACGCCGCGCAACTATGTGTCGGTGTACCCGTTCGTGCGCTCGTACGACTGGTACCTGCTGCCCGACGAGGACCGCCGCCGTATGCTCGCAGACCACGGCAAGATGGCCCGCGGCTACCCGGACGTGCGCGCCAACACGGTCGCCTCGTTCTCCCTCGGCGACTACGAGTGGCTCCTCGCCTTCGAGGCCGACGAGCTGTACCGCATCGTCGACCTCATGCGCCATCTGCGCGCCTCCGAGGCCCGCATGCACGTCCGCGAGGAGATCCCGTTCTACACGGGGCGTCGCAAGAGCGTGGCGGATCTGGTGGCGGGGCTCGCGTAACGGGCCCTGTACGACTTGGAGCAGGGCCGCTCCGAACGGGCGGCCCCGCTCCCTTCGACCCGGAAGATCAGACGGCGGGCGGCAGCTTTCGCTCGACCGCCCGCTGGTCCAGCGACACCGGGTCCGGCTGCGGGTGCGGCGCGCATGACGCGCGCCGCACCGGCGTCCTGCCGGTCAGGAGATACCTCTCCATATGGCCGTTGACGCAGGCGTTCGCACCGCCGGAGATGCCGTGCGTTCCCGACGCCCGCTCCGTGACCAGTACGGAACCGGCGAGCCGTTCCCGCAGTCGCAGCGCACCCGCGTACGGCGTGGCCGCGTCCCGCTCGGCCGCCAGGATCAGCAGCGGCGGCAGTTCACCCGGGCCGGTGCGGACGTCGAGCGGCTGCTGCCGTGGCGCCGGCCAGTACGCGCAGGGCAGGTTCATCCACACATTGGCCCAGGTCTCGAACGGCGCCCGCCGTGCCAGCGCGGTGTTGTCGCGGTCCCACACCGCCCAGTTCGTGGGCCAGGCGGCGTCGTTGCACTGGACGGCCGTGTAGACCGCGTTGCCGTTCTCGTCCTCGACGGCGTCGCGCGGATCGGGTGCGGCCTGCGCGACGAGGGGACGCGGATCGCCCTTCAGATACCGGGCGAGCGCGTGGGCGCGCCGTGGCCAGTAGCCGTCGTAGTAGACGGTCCTGGCGAACGCCGAGTGCAGCTGGCCCGGACCCACCGTGCCGCCCGCGGGCGTTGCCGCGAGCCGGGCACGGGCCCGGTCGTAACTCGCCTGCACCTGCGCGGGCGTCCTCCCGAGGCCGTACGTCCCGTGGTGCCGTGCGACCCAGGCGCGGAAGTCCGCCCAACGGCTCTCGAAGGCGAGCGACTGTTCCAGGTTGCTCGTGTACCAGATCTTCGCCGGCTCCGGATCGACCACCGAGTCGAGGACCATGCGCCGCACATGCCCGGGAAACAGCACGGCGTACAACGCGCCCAGATAGGTGCCGTAGGAGGCGCCGAGGAAGGTGAGCCGCCGCTCGCGCAGGGCCGCCCGCAGTACTTCCAGGTCACGCGCGTTGTTGAGCGAGTGGTAGTGCCGCAGCGCGGGGCCCGCGTTGCGGGCGCAGCCCTGCGCGTACGCCTGGGCACGCGCGGCGCGCTCGCGTTTGTACGCGGCGGAGGGCAGGACCGGGGCCTGGGTGGGCGCCTTCGCGAACTCCGCGGGGTTCTGACAGGACAGCGGCGCGGAACGGCCCACTCCGCGCGGGTCGTAGCCCACCATGTCGTACGCCGCCGCGATCCGCTTCCACTCGCGCTCCTTCGCGAGCGCGGGGAAGTACATGCCGGAACCGCCGGGCCCGCCGGGGTTGTAGACGAGCGCGCCCTGACGCTCGGCCGGTTCGCCCGTCGCCTTCAGCCGGCTGACGGTGAGCCGGATCTCTGGGCCCCAGGGGTCGGCGTAGTCCAGCGGGACGGCGACCGTGCCGCACTCGGCGGACGGCGGGAGCTTCTCCGCCGCGGGGCAGGCGCCGAAGGCGACTCCGGTGGCCGCGGCCCGTGCGGCGGCGACGATCGCGCCACGGCCCTCGGGCGTGCCGTACGGGCTCGGGGTCGCTCCGCCCGCCGGGGCCGCGGTGAGGGCCGAGAGGACCAGGGAGCCGACGGCTCCGTACAGGGCTGCTGCTCTCATCGCGTTCCCCTCGCGTTCCCCGGCAGTGACCGTCGTACCGGCATCCGTGGCTCGAAGGTGGCCACAGGCTCCCGCTTTGTAAAGGACCTTTGTTCGGTGTTGCGGTCAATGACCCTTTTGAGCCGCCCGGTTGTCGCCGAGTGCGGCGCGCAGCGCCGGATCGTCGAGGGCGCTGGTCCCGTGCACGGCGACCTCGGTGAGGAAGGCCCGCTCCCCGCTGAGGGGGCCGCCGGCGGGCGGAACCTCGCCGCCGTCGCCCGTGGACAGGCTCCGGAGCAGCCGCAGTCCGTAGGGCGACGCCCAGCGGGTGTACGGGGACACCTCTACGCGGGCGATCACCAGGCAGCCCAGCGTGAGCACGAGCGGGAGCACGAACCACGCGGCCACCGTCCCCTTCGCCCCCGGTTCGTGAGGGAGCATCAGCAGCGCGACCGCCGCCAGCGCCACGGTGAAGGCGGCGGCGCGCCGTACGGCCCGCACGGCGCCCGTCACTCCCGCCCGCACCGCTTCGGGCACGGCGAGTCCGGCGGTGACGAGCCGGTCCGAGACGGCGCGTACGGAGTCGGCCGCGGCCGTGGTGTGCCGTAGCGCCGCTATCCGGGACTGGCCCTCGGGGCCGATGGCGCCGATCACGGTACGCTCCAGCTCGTCCGCTCCCTCCGGGTCGACGACGGTCGCCCAGCCGGTGTGCGCGAGCAGCAGCCGCCGTGCGCGGTGCATCGAGACCAGCGTCAGCGTGACCACGCGGTACGGGCCGCCGGCGAGGAACGCCGCCTCGTACAGGCTCAGTTCATGGGAGTGGGAGCGTTCACGCGTCGGGGCGGGAACGTCTTGGCCGGCTTCGGTGGCCGCCGCCGCTTCGGCGGTTGCGGCCGCTTCGGCGGCGGCGAGACACAGCCGTCCGCAGCTGATGCCCGCCGCGGCCCAGGCCGGCAGCAGGAGGAGGACCCAGAGCATGGCGGAGTTGTACGCGACATCACCACCTCCGCGCCATGGGAATTCCATGATGCGGACCACCGGGACCGGGGGCTGCGGACGCCTCCGCGGGAGGACCGCCGCGCTCGCCGGTCAGCCGGAGCTGCCGCCGCAGCCTCCTCCCCCTCCACCTCCTCCGCAGCTGGATCCGCCACCCGAGCTGCCCCCGCAGCTGGAACCCCCACCTGAGCCGCCGCCGCAGCCCGAGCCACCGCCCGAGCCGCCTCCGCTGCTGCAAGCCCCGCCTCCGCCACCGCCCGTGCCGCAGCCTCCGCCGCCGGAGTCGGAGCCCGAGGCGGCGCACCACACGGCGACCGGGAGCAGCGCGTCGGACGAACGGCTGCCGTGTCCGGTACCGCCTCCCCCGGAGCGCACCAGTCGGGCCGCCGCGATCAGCTGTGCCTGGAGCACGGGGTCGGGCACGGCGCGCAGGCCCCCCACGGCCACCAGGTGGCCCGTGTCGGCGCCGTACGCGTGGGCCGTGCGGTAGTCCGCTGCCGCCCGGCGCCCCGCGCCCGTGACCCTGCTGCGCGCGTGGGACAGGCACACCAGCCCGATAACCACGCCCGCGAAGCACGCCGGCAGGACCTTCACGACGAACGGGAACGGCAGATCGGACAGCCCTTCGTACGCCACGTACTGCGCGAACGTCAGCACCAGCGACACCGGCAGCAACACGGCGGACAGCGCCGACTGCCAGACGCTCCAGACCCGCCACGTGCGGGCCGAACCGGGCGGGACCATCAGCCCGCGCGCCGCGAGCCCGTCACCGATCTCCTGAACGGCGGGGTTGCGCATCACGGCCAGCCGGAGGGTGTGCAGCGCGCCGCTCGGCGCCGCCGCGAGCTCGTCGAGCACCGCGCGCTCGACATGGTTGCGGGCCACGTGGTGCCGGACGGCGACGATCCCCGGACCGCCCAGCATCAGCCGCCCGTCCGTGCACATGGCGGCCAGCGCCGTGTCGACGGCACGGGCGGGCCCGCCGTTCAGGAACGCGACCTCCATGAGGTCGTGCACGGGGCCACCGGGCCCGCGGCGTGCGGCCGCCAGCCCTCTGATCAGCAGCGTCGAGGAGACGCCCACGGCGAGATACACCAGTACGGCGAGTACGTTCATCATCACCGGTCACCTCCTGACGAGTGCGGCGCGAGCCGCCCGGACGAAACGGGTGGTACGGCCGGGCGGGCGGGGTGCCGCCCGGTCCTGCCACCAGTGGGTGAGCCGCCGCCGCGCGACCGGGTCCTCCGGGCGGCCCGCGATCAGCAGCTGCTCGGCGAAGTCCAGCGCGTCCCGGCGGTAACCGCCGTGCATGTGACGCGACTTGGCGTACGCGAGGAACGCGGCGCGGTATCCGCCGCCGAGGATCTCGGGCAGCTCGGGCGCCACCTTCGCCACGACATCGGCCCGCTTGGCGGCGAGCGCGCGGATCTGCACACCCAGCCGCCGGGCGTCGAAGCCCTCCGGCGCGGGGGTCCCCGCGACCAGTGCGGACAGCAAGGCGGCCTGCGCGAGCCCGAGCCGTTCCCGCGCGTGCACGTCCGCGGCGGTCTCGGCGTCCGTCTCAGTGTCGGCGTAGGTCTCGGTATCGGCGCAGGCGTCGGCGTCCGCGGTTCCTGCCGTCTCGCCGCTGAACGCGTCCGGCACGGTTCCCCGCCCCCGGCCCGCGACGGTCACCGTCGCCCGTATCGTCTCCAGTTCCGCCGCCAGTTCCTCCGCCGGCGGGAAGTCGTCGTCCCGCTCCAGCAGCACCCCGGGCGGGTCGGTCCGAGAACGCAGCTCCGCGAGGATGTCGAGGACCGGCCGGGGCACTGGGTGGGCGTGGGTGTCGTGCCAGACCCCGTCCCGCTCCATGCCGCCCGCCACATGGACGTACGCGATCGCCTCGACCGGCAGCTCGTCGAGGGCCTTCACCGGGTCCTCGCCCCGGTTGAGGTGGTTGGTGTGGAGATTGGCGACGTCGATGAGGAGGCGCACACCGGTCCGCTCGACCAGCTCCGCCAGGAACTGCCCCTCCGTCATCTCCTCCCCGGGCCAGGAGATCAGCGCCGCGATGTTCTCCAGCGCGAGCGGTACCGGCAGGCAGTCCTGCGCGATGCGGACGTTCTCGCAGAGCACGTCCAGGGCGTCCCGGGTGCGGGGGACCGGCAGCAGATGACCGGCTTCCAGCCGGGGCGACGCGGTGAGCGCGCCACCGGCCCGGACGAACGCGATGTGCTCGGTGACCAGAGGCGACCCGAGCGCCTCGGCGCGCGCCGCCAGGTCCGCCAGCCGCTTCTCGTCGGGCCGTTCCGCGCCGCCGATGCCGAGCGAGACACCGTGCGGGACGACGGTGACGCCCCGCTCCCGCAGACGCGCGAGCGAAGCGGGAAGGTGCCCCGAGCACAGGTTCTCCGCGACGACCTCGACCCAGTCGAGTCCCGGCAGCCGCTCGACGGCGTCGGCGATCTCCGGACGCCAGCCGATACCGATGCCGAGCCTGCCAGGACCGCTCCGACCGCCCAGTCTGCTCCGACCGGTCCGGGTGTCGAGCTGCTTCATGGGTCCCCCCTCCGCTGCGTGTGCAGGGGTCATGGCCCCGGCGTACCGCGCCGAATCCAGAGGAGGGGACGTTCAGAGCTTCATTTGAGGTTCCGGCGGCCGGGCCGAAGGATCCGGCGCTCGCTTCGGGCCGGCCCGGCCGTCAGCCCCCCGTGCCCGCCCCCGGAGCGGGGCGGTCGGTGTTGACGGCCGTCGGCGGGCCGGGCTGCGTCGAGGGGCGCGACGTGGCCTGGTTCTCGCCCGTCGGGGCCACCGGGGTCGGCGCCGGCGGGAGGTTCCCGTCCGGCGGCGGCGGACCCGTGGGGCTGGCCGTCGCGCCACCCGCGGCCTCGTTGGCGATGGCGTCGAAGTCGACCATGCCGGTGGCCTCCAGCATGGTGATGTGGTCCAGCACGGTCTGGTTGGCGTCGCTCGCCAGCTGCCGTATCAGCGTGTTGCGGGTGGTGTGCCGGACCTGCGCGATGAGGGCGAAGACCTTGCCGTGCGCGTTGCGCAGCAAGTTCGCGAACTTGTAGTCGTACTCCCGGCCGCTGGCCGCCGACAGCTCGCGCAGCCAGCCCTGCTGCTGTTCGTTGGGCTGGTTCGGCAGCTCGACGCCGAGCTTGGCCGCGACGTCGCGCGCCCGCAGATCGAGGTCGGTGTGGCCGACGATGAGATGGTCCCCGGCCTCCTTGATGGCCTGGCTGGGGGCCCGCTCGATCGCCTGCTGCCCGGCGGGCAGCTCCCACAGCCCGGCCAGCCGGACCTTCACCAGGAAGTCGCGGTCGGTGGCGGTGAGCGGGCCCCACTGGGTCGCCACGGAGGAGGCGTTGAGATTGGACTGCCCCGTGCCGGAGCGGTCGGCGTAGGACCACACGGGGAAGGCGAGCGCCCCGACCGTGGCGACCAGTGCCGCGATGATGAGTGCTGTCCCGTTGATGCGCCGCAGCAAGTGTGCCTCCCGAGCCCGTGTGCGTACCGCAGAATCAACCGGTGACCGAAACCGGTGGTTCAACCTACTTGGCAGTACCGGAAGGTACGTAACGGGGTCCGGTTGTGTTCAACCGCGGACGGGACGGTCGGCCACGACGGTGACCGAGCCCGGGGCGATCTCCGTGAATCCGGCATCCCGGACCGTCGGCAGGCCGCCGGCGGTGAGTTCGGCCCAACTGCCGGGCCGTGCCGTCCGTACGGCCAGCGGGAACCCGGCCGTGCGCCACGCGGTGCGCTCGGTCTCTTCCATGTCCCACCACAGCAGTTGCGCCCCGTGCCCGACCTGCGCCATCTCCTTGCCCGTCGACATGCGCAGATCGGGGTTGAGCCAGATCCGGGCGCCGCGGGGGTCGACGCCGTCGCCGGGCGGCTCGTCGGGGTCGGCCAGTTCCGTGCCCGACACCTGCAGTTTCGCCAGTTCCTTGGGCCAGCCGTCCAGCGGCACCGGCGGGAACACCCGCACCTGAGCGGTCCCTCCGGTCACCGTGATGCCGGGCAGCGCGGACGCCTTGCGCCACTCCGCGCCCCGCGCCCGCCGTACCACCTTGCGGATCCGGGCGTCCTGCCAGTCCCGCATGACCCGCGCCCACTCGCCGTCCCCGGACGACCGCTCGTCCGAGAGGATCACCAGGACCGCGCGGGCCGCCGCTTCGAGTGCGTCGGTACGCGACGGCGGGTCGGTCTTCTCGATCCGGACCACGAGCGGCAGGACGAACTGGGGTGCTTCGTCACGCGAGGTCGGCTCCTGGCGGAAGGGGCTGCCCGGACCATCGGAACGATCGGGACGGTCGTTGCTGTCGGTGCCGGGGGTACTGGCGGTGCCGTCGGTGCTGTTCACCCGGTCAGTCTGCCAGCCGCCCGGACGGCGGCCCTTGGCGGAACGGATGCCTCCGGGTGACGATGCCCGGCATGAAGAGCGATCTCTTTGCGGGCGAGTACATGGCACAGCAGGCGTCCGTACCGGGCATGAGCCTGCAGAACGCCAAGTCGATCAAGTACGCCGTCGATGGGGAGATGTTCGCGCGCCAGGGCGCGATGATCGCCTACCGCGGCAGCCTCCAGTTCGAGCGGAAGGGCCAGGGCATCGGCGGCATGCTCAAACGGGCCGTCACCGGCGAGGGCCTGCCGCTGATGGCCGTACGCGGCCGGGGCGAGGCGTGGTTCGCGCACGAGGCCGCGAACTGCTTCATCGTCGACATCGAGCACGGTGACGCGCTCACCATCAACGGCCGCAACGTCCTCTGCTTCGACCCGACGCTGACGTACGAGATCAAGACGGTGAAGGGCGCCGGGATGTCCGGCGGCGGGCTCTTCAACAGCGTCTTCACCGGCCACGGGAAGCTCGGCGTGATCTGTGACGGCAACCCTCTCGTGATACCCGTCACCGCGCAGCAGCCCGTGTACGTGGACACCGACGCGGTCGTCGGCTGGAGCGACCGGCTGGAGACCTCGCTGCACCGTTCACAGTCCATCGGGTCCATGATCCGCGGCGGTTCGGGCGAGGCCGTCCAGCTGATGCTCCAGGGCGAGGGCTTCGTGATCGTCAGGCCCAGCGAGCTCACCCCGCAGAAGGCGTCCGCACACTGAGCGCCCGGTCGGCGAAAGCGGAACGGCGCCCGACGGAACGGCGCCCGACGGTACGGGGGACCTGCGTGGCGCCGGGCGCCGGTACGGCCTCGGCGGACCACGGGTGCCGCGCGCCCGCCGTGTGTCCCAGGCTGGCGACTAGGCTCGTACGCATGGACGAAGCAACCCCGTACTGCGGCCCCTCGGCAACCCCGCCGCAGCCCGCGCACGAGCAGCCCGACGGGCCGTTCGCGGGCTGTGTGCTGTGCGGGGAGCCCACGGAGCACCCCGAGTCGGTCAAGGGCGCGACGCTCTGCCCCGTCTGCGAATGGCAGGAGGCCCAGCGCACGGCCTGCTCCGGTTAGGCCCGCTCCGGCCAGGCTCGGTCCCAGGGTCCCCGGAGTCGCCGCGGTCCCCGTGATCGTCGGGCGACGATCACGGGGCCTCGGCCGACGTCAGGAGCTCGTGAGGACGACGAGCTGCCGGGTCGCACGGGTCATCGCCACATAGCGGTCGACCGCCCCTTCGATGCCCTTGCCGAACGAGTCCGGGTCGACCAGGACGACCAGGTCGAACTCGAGCCCCTTCGACAGCTCAGGAGTCAGCGAGCGGACGCGGGGCGTCGCCCGGAACGTGGGGTCGCCGATGACGCAGGCGATGCCGTCGGCATGCGCACCGAGCCAGGCGGCGAGGACCGAGTCCAGGTCCGAGACGGATCCGTGGACGACGGGGATGCCGCTGCTGCGGATGGAGGCCGGCACATTGGCGTCCGGGAGCGCGGCCCGGACGACGGGTTCCGCTTCCGCCATGACCTCCTCCGGCGTCCGGTAGTTGATGCTGAGCGAGGCCACGTCGATCCGGTCGAGCCCGATCCGCCCGAGCCGTTCCTGCCACGACTCCGTGAACCCGTGCCGGGCCTGGGCGCGGTCCCCGACGATGGTGAAGCTCCGGGAGGGGCAGCGGAGCAGCAGCATCTGCCACTCCGCGTCGGTCAGCTCCTGGGCCTCGTCCACCACGACGTGCGCGAACGGTCCGGCGAGCCCGTCCGGGTCGGCGCCGGGCAGGGCGCTCTCGTCGATCAGGCTGTCCTTCAGGTCCTGTCCGTGCAGCATCGTCACCGCCCCCTCACCGTCGTCGTCGGCCGCGAGCACATTGGCGATGACGTCGGCCATGCGCTCGCGTTCGGCGGCCACCGCCGCGTTGTGCCGGCGCTTTCGTCGCGCCGCCCCCGGATCGCCGAGCCGCTGCCGTGCCGCGTCCAGGAGCGGCAGGTCGGACACGGTCCACGCCTGGGCGTCCTCGCGCTGCAGCGTCCGCACCTCGTCACGGCCGAGCCAGGGAGCGCACAACCGCAGGTAGGCGGGTACCGTCCACAGATCCCCGACGAGGTCGGCGGCTTCGAGCAGCGGCCACGCCCGGTCGAGGGCCCCGGTCAGCTCCTGGTCGTGCAGCAGCGCCTTCCTCAGCAGCGCGGGAGGCACATCGCCGTCGTGCTTGTCCAGGAGGATCGTGACCAGTTCCTCCCAGACCTGGTCACGCGCCTCGTTGTGCGGAGTACCTGCTTCCGGTGCGTCGAACGCCTCGGCCCAGTCGCCGGCGCTCAGCCGGACCTCGGACCAGGGGGTCGTCACCGTCATCCCCTGGGTGGGCGGCTCCTCGTAGAACCTGACGGCCTTCTCGATCGCCTTGACCATGTGCGCCGAGGACTTCAGGCGGGCCACCTCCGGGTCGGTCTCGATCGCCGCTCCGGCTCCCTCGGCGACGAGGTCGCGCAGGGTGCAGGTCTGCACGCCCTCCTCGCCGAGGCTGGGCAGGACGTCGGCGACGTAGGCCAGGTAGGGCTGGTGCGGACCGACGAACAACACACCGCCCCGACGGTGACCGAGACGCGGGTCGGAGTAGAGGAGGTGGGCGGAGCGGTGCAGAGCGACAACGGTCTTCCCCGTACCCGGACCGCCGTCGACGACGAGAGCACCACGGGAACCCGCCCGGATGATGGCGTCCTGGTCGGCCTGGATGGTGGCGAGCACGTCCCGCATCCGGGCCGACCGGTTGCCGCCGAGGCTGGCGATGAAGGCGGACTGGTCGTCGAGCGCGGCGTGCCGTTCGAGCCCGTCGGCGGTGAACACCTCGTCCCAGTAGTCGCTGATCCGGCCGCGGGTCCAGCGGTACCTGCGGCGGCTCGCCAGGCCCATCGGGTTGGCGTGGGTCGCGGCGAAGAACGGCTCGGCCGCGGGGGAGCGCCAGTCGATCAGCAGCCGGCGGCCCTCGCCGTCGGTGAGGCCGAGCCGTCCGATGTACGTGGGCTCGGACTCGTCCGCGCCGACGATGTGCCCGAGGCACAGGTCCAGGCCGAAGCGACGCAGGGCGCGCAGGCGCGCGGTCAGCCGGTGGATCTCCACGTCCCGGTCCATCGCCTCCCGGCCCAGGCCGCCGGGCGCCCTGCGCAGGTCGTCGAGGCGGTCGGACAGTTCGGCGATCGTCTGCTCGAGGCTCTCGCCGAGGGCCGCGAAGTGCTGCTCGTCGCCGCCGATCAGCGCCGGGTCGGCCTTGGGGGAGAGCCGGCCGGGAAGGTCGAACGCGCTCGTGGTCAGGGGGTTCATGCCATCAGCTCCGATCCGAGGCAGCGGTCGCGAAGTCCGGCGGCGCACAACCGCACCCCGGCGCCGGGTCCCCGCGGCCGCGGCGCGAGTCCCGTCAACGGCTCGACCTCACCGCACGACTCATCAACTGACAAAAGCCCACGCACTTAGTGAATCTCCCATTCCCGCAGCTTCCGGCTTCGGCCTGCGATTCTGCGGTATGAAGGGGGCCTTGCCGCAAGCCCCCCGGTGCGCTATACGTTGAGAGTGGCGGGGAGTGGGTACTCCTCCGCGCCTTGATCGTCCGGCCGCGATGGTCCGGCCTTGATCCCCTGGCTCTGATCGCTTGGTCTTGATCGCCCGGCTCTGATCTCTTCGGCCCCGATCACGTGAAGCCGATCGCTCGACCGCTCGACCGCTCGCCGTGGACGGACCGGCCCCTTGTGAGGCGGCCCGCGAACGATCTCACGGAACATCGCCACCGCTGCTGCCGCCCTCTTCCGGAGCCGCCCTCAGTCTCCTGCTCTCTCTCGCCTGATGGCACGTCAAGAAGATTTCTATGCGAGGGCGATGAACGCATCCCGCTTCGCCATCCGTATGTAGGGCCGGACGCGTCCCCCCTCCCGGTCCCTTTCGGCGACCGGAGTCCGTACCCCCGCAGGAGGCGAAGAGTTGAGTCACAGGCGAATACCCAAGCGGAAGGCCATACTCGCTGGAGCCGGGGCGGTGGGCATCGCGGCAGCGGCCGTACTGCTGCCGAATGCCAACGCCTCGCAGTCAGGATCGGGTGACGAACAGAACGCCCCCAGAAAGATGAGCGCGGCCTCCGCCTCGGACCTCCTCCAGCAGCTGGGCGAGCAGCTCGGTGACTCCTACGGAGGCGCCTACTACGACGCGTCGAAGCAGCAGCTCGTCGTCAACGTCGTCGGCGACGACAACGACGGCAGCGACGACGTCGAACGCGCCGGCGCGGTGGCACGCAGCGTGCAGAACAGCGTGGCCACGCTGAAGTCGGCGACGCAGTCGCTGACGCGTGAGGCCGCCGTCCCGGGGACGGCCTGGGCCATCGACCCCAGGACCAACCAGATCCTGGTCACCGCGGACCGCACCGTCACCGGTGACCGGTGGAACCGCGTCGAGTCGGCCGTAGAGGACCTCGGCGACGGAGTGGCCCGTATCCAGAAGTCCAAGGGCGAGTTCAAGACCTTCCTGGAGGGCGGGGACGCCATCTTCGGCGGAGGTTCGCGCTGCTCGCTCGGCTTCAACGTCACCACGCAGGACGGGCAGCCGGGATTCCTCACCGCCGGGCACTGCGCCGTCGCCGCGGAGCAGTGGTCCGAGGAACAGAACGGCCAGCCCATCGGCACCGTCCAGGAAGCCGTCTTCCCCGGCGAGGGCGACTTCGCACTCGTGACGTACGACGACCCGGCCACCGAGGCGCCGAGCGCCGTCGACACCGGCAACGGTCAGATCGTGGAGATCGGGCAGGCCGCCGAAGCCGCCGTCGGCCAGGAGGTCTTCCGGATGGGCAGCACCACCGGCCTGAACGGTGGCCAGGTCACCGGACTCAACGCCACCGTGAACTACCCGGAGGGCACGGTCAGCGGGCTCATCCAGACCGACGTCTGCGCGGAGCCGGGCGACAGCGGCGGCGCCCTGTTCACCCAGGACGGCAACGCGGTCGGCCTCACATCGGGCGGCAGCGGTGACTGCACCTCGGGCGGGGAGACGTTCTTCCAGCCGGTGACGACCGCCCTGGACGCCGTCGGCGCGCAGATCGGCGCGGGGAACGGCGCGGGGGGCGGCCAGGACGACGGCGCGGGCGGCGCGGACGACGGTGCCGGCAACGGGCAGGACGATGGAGCCGGTGCCGGCCAGGACGACGGGGCCGGTGACGGCGCGGGCAACGGCCAGGACGACGGAGCCGGTGCCGGCGAGGACAACGGCGCAGGCGCAGGCGCGGACGACGGCCAGCACAACGGCTGACCGCGGCTGACGGACCCGGCTGACGGACTCGGCCGACACGGCCGGCCGGCGACGGGCCGTACCGGACGGCTCGCACAGGAGGAGGCAGCGCACGCGGCCCCGGGCATCCGACGATGCCCGGGGCCGCGCAGGCGTGACGTACAGATCGTCAGACGCCCTCCAGGAGCAGCTTCCTGCACTCCGCCGCGTCGAAGTCCCCCTTCGGATACTGCGGATCGAGCTCTTCCAGATGCTCCAGCAGCAGTCTGCTGACCGCCCAGTTGCGGTACCACTTGCGGTCGGCCGGGACGACGTACCAGGGAGCCGCGGCCGTCGAGCAGCGCTCCAGGGCGAGTTCGTACGCCTTGCGGTACGCGGGCCACAGGGCTCGGTCCTCGATGTCGCCGAGGGAGAACTTCCAGTGCTTGTCCGGATCGTCGAGCCGGGCCAGCAGTCGGCGGCGCTGCTCGTCGTAGGAGATGTGCAGAAAGACCTTGACGACCGTGACGCCGTCCGCGGCGAGGGACTCCTCGAAGCCGTTGATCTCGCCGTAGCGGCGGCGGATCCGGGTGCGCGGCGCCAGGTCGCGCACGCGGGCGACGAGGACGTCCTCGTAGTGCGAGCGGTCGAAGATGCCGATCTCGCCGGAGCCCGGCAGTTCCCGCATGACCCGCCACAGGAAGTGGTGGTCCCGCTCCTGTGCGGTGGGTGCCTTGAACGCCCTGATCCGGCAGCCGGCCGGGCTGAGGTGGCCGATGACGTGCTTGACCGTGCCGCCCTTCCCGCTGGTGTCCATGCCCTGGAGGATCAGCAGCACCCGGCGGCGGTCGCCCGCCGTGCCGGCCGCGTAGAGCCGTTCCTGCAGCTTCGCGAGGCGCTGCCCGGTCGTGGCGGTCGCCGCGAGGCCCGCCGCCTTGTCACCGGGACCCGCGGGCACGGCCCCGGGGTCGTACGAGGCGAGGTCGATCCGTTCACCCGGCGGGACACGGAGCAGGTCACGGAGTGCCTCGTGGGGCCGGTCGGGGTGACTGCCGAGGTGCTGCCCGACGTCCCGCCCGGCCTCGCTTCTCTCCTTGCCCATCCTCGTCACCTCGTGCCCTTTCCCGGTCCCCACCGACCCTTCGATCGTCACCGACCCTTCGATCGTCCACCGGAACGGCCGGGCCCGCGAGGGAGGTGGGAGGTGCGGTGAACGCGCAGGCCCGGCGGGAAGGCGGTGACCCGCATGCCTGCTGCCGCGCGTACCGCGACGCGTGGAGACATGCGGATCACCGTGCCCCGTGGGCGGCCGGGCGATTCGGCCGGGCGATTCGGCCGGGCCGGGACCGCCGGGGTCAGGCCAGCTTCGCGGTGAGGCTGATCGACGTGCCCGCCAGCGCCTGGCTCACCGGGCAGTTCTTCTTGGCCTCCTCGGCAGCCGCCTGGAAGCCCTCCTGGTCGAGACCCGGGACCTGGCCCTCGACGGTCAGGTGGATGCCCGTGATGCCCTCGCCGGGCTGGAAGGTGACATCGGCCTTGGTCTCCAGGCGGGTGGGCGGCGTACCGGCACCCGTGAGGCCGTGGGAGAGGGCCATCGAGAAGCAGCTGGAGTGGGCGCCGGCGATCAGCTCCTCCGGGCTGGTCTTCCCGTTCGCCTGCTCGGCGCGCGAGGGCCAGGAGACGGGCTGGCTCTGGATTCCGGAGGAGTCGAAGGTGACGACGCCCGAGCCCTTGAGCAACTCGCCTTCCCAGACGGTGTGCGCCGTACGCGTGGTGGCCATGATGGATCCCTTCTCAACGATGGCAAAGACTGCGATGAATCGGTTCCAACCGGCCCCAACCTACTGGAAGCTACTGGCCGACGAGGCCCTTCGCGTCCCGGGCGAGCGCCGTCAGCCGGGAGATCGCCCGGAAGTACTTCTTCCGGTACCCGCCCTTCAGCATCTCTTCACTGAACAGCTGGTCGAAGGGCAGCCCGGAGGCCAGCACCGGCACCTCCCGGTCGTACAGCCGGTCGGCGAGTACGACGAGCCGCAGCGCCGTCGACTGGTCCGGCACCGGCCGCACATCGGTGAGGCACACCGCGCGCAGGTCGTCCGTCAGCGCGCCGTAGCGACTGGGGTGCACCCGCGCGAGGTGCTCGAGCAGCTGGGGGAAGCCGTCCAGGGAGGCGCCCTCGGTCGCGTACGCGGCCCCGGTGACCTGCTCGTCCGAGAACGGCGCCGGGGCCTCGGGGAGTCCGCGGTGGCGGTAGTCCTCGCCGTCGATCCGCAGCGGCCGGAAGTGCGCGGAGAGGCCCTGGATCTCGCGGAGGAAGTCGGCGGCGGCGAAGCGGCCCTCGCCGAGCTTGCCGGGCAGCGTGTTCGACGTGGCCGCGAGGGCGACGCCCGCTTCGACGAGCCTGGCGAGCAGGGACGACACGAGAACGGTGTCGCCCGGGTCGTCCAGCTCGAACTCGTCGATGCACAGCAGCCGGTGCCCGCTGAGCGTCTGCACGGTCTGCTGGAAACCGAGCGCGCCCACCAGGTTCGTCAGCTCGACGAAGGTGCCGAAGGCCTTGAGCGACGGCTCGGCGGGCGTGGCGTGCCACAGCGAGGCCAGCAGATGCGTCTTGCCGACGCCGTAGCCGCCGTCCAGATAGATCCCGCGCGGCGCGAGCGGCGCCGCGGGCTTCTTCGCGAACCAGCGGCGCCTGCCGCTGCCGGTGGCGTGCGCACCGCCCAGACCCGAGGCGAACGAGCTCAGCACCGTGACCGCCTCGGTCTGGCTGGGCTGGTTCGGGTCGGGGACGTACGTGTCGAAGCGGACGGAGTCGAAGCGCGGCGGCGGCACCATCTCGGCGACCAGACGGTCGGCGGGGACGTGGGGCTCGCGGGCGCACAGGGACAGCGGGACCGCTTCGGTCATGGGGGTGGTGGACACAACCACCCACTGTACCGAGCCCCCGGGCGGCGAGGTCCGGGGCGTTCGGCGGCGGGGACCGTGGCCCCGGGCGGGCCGTCGTCGCCGGTGGGGCCGTGCCAGACTGCTCGGTATGCGACGCCTGTTCCCCGTGACCGATCCGGCCGACCCCGACGCAGCCCGCGCAGCGACCGACCGGGAGTGGGGGCTCGACGAACTGGCCGACGCCTACGCCTATCCGGCCGGCGAGGGGCCGTGGCTGAGGGCCAACATGGTCTCGTCACTGGACGGGGCCGCTCAGCACGACGGCAAGTCCCAGCAGCTCTCGTCCGACATGGACATGCGTATCTTCGGCACGCTGCGGGCCCTGGCCGACGCCGTGATCGTCGGCGCGCAGACGGTACGGCAGGAGGGGTACCGCCCCGCCCGGGCCCGGGAGGCCTTCGCGGAGCGCCGGGCGGCCGCCGGCCAGGGCCCCGCCCCCGCGATCGTCGTGGTCACCGCCGGCCTGGACCTCGACTTCTCCCTGCCCCTGTTCACCTCCCCCCTGGTGCCGACGCTGATCCTGACCGGCGCCGCGGCATCGCCTGAGCGGGTCGCCGCGGCCGAGAAGTCCGGCGCGGAGGTGGTGATCGCCGGCGACGGGCCGGGGATCGACCCGGCGCGAGCCGTCGAGGCCCTGGCCGGACGCGGGATGCGGCGGCTGCTGACGGAGGGCGGGCCGAGACTGCTGGGTCAGTTCGTGGCATCCGGGGTACTCGACGAGCTGTGTCTGACGGTGTCGCCCACTCTGACCGCCGGCACCGCCCAGCGGATCGCCGGCGGACCGGCACGGACGGTGCCGGAGCGCTTCGCGCTGGCGTCGCTGCTGGAGGAGGCCGGGTTCCTCTTCACCCGCTACCGTCGGATCTGACGTACGACCCCCGAAGGACGGCCTCCGTGGAAGGGCTCCCTGACGTGTTCACCAGCGTATTGATGATCGAGAAGCCCCTCACGTCCACCGACGTGGAATTCGTCACGACGCTGCACGGCGACGAGACGGTCGCCTTCATCGTGCTCATGCAGCCGCGCGGCGACCAGGCCGACCTGCTGTTGCGGGCCATCGACGACGTCGCCATGGGCGAGCTGAAGGAAGCCGCCCGTGAGGGTGAGGAACCCGAGGGCAAGGAGGCCAGGCAGCCCGCGGAGCTCGCCCTGGAGCACTCCCTCGCCGCGCTGCGGGCCACCGGGAGCGAGGCCGTCGGCCAGGTCGTCGAGGACCATCCGCTCGACAGGATGAAGGCCGTCGTCGAGGAGTCCGGCGCCGACGAGGTGATCGTCCTGACCGCGCCGCACTACGTCGAGGAGTTCTTCCACCGCGACTGGGCCTCCCGCGCGCGGCACAGGGTCGGCGTACCGGTGCTCAAGCTCTTCGCGCACAGCGAATAGGCTGGGGCTCCGTACGACGTCACACCTCGCACCCCGGGAGACACACGCATGGGATCCGGCATTCCCCACGCCATGGAACGGCCGCACTTCATCGGCATCGGCGGCGCCGGGATGTCCGGGATCGCCAAGATCCTCGCCCAGCGGGGAGCCAAGGTCGCCGGCAGCGACGCCAGGGAGTCCGCCACGGCCGAGTCGCTGCGCGCACTCGGTGTGACCGTTCACATCGGACATGCCACCGAGCACCTCGCGGACGACGCGTCCTGCGTCGTCGTCTCCAGCGCCATCCGGGCCGACAACCCCGAGCTGGCCCGCGCCACGGAGCTGGGCATCGCCGTGGTCCACCGCTCCGACGCGCTCGCGGCGCTGATGCGCACGTCGCGCACCATCGCGGTGGCCGGCACGCACGGCAAGACCACCACGACGTCGATGCTCGCCGTCTCCCTGACCGAGCTGGGCCTCGACCCGTCGTACGCCATCGGCGGCGACCTCGCGGGGCCGGGCACGAACGCCCGCCACGGCGACGGCGACATCTTCGTCGCCGAGGCCGACGAGAGCGACCGCAGCTTCCAGAAGTACGACCCCGACGTCGCGATCGTCCTCAACGTCGAACTCGACCACCACGCGAACTACGCGTCGATGGACGAGATCTACGAGTCCTTCGAGGCCTTCACCGCCAAGATCCCGGCCGGCGGGACGCTGGTCGTCGGCGAGCACGCCGGCGCCCGTGAGCTCGCCGCCCGGGTCTCCGCGCGCGAGGACCTGACCGTGATCCGCGTCGGCGAGAGCGCCGACTCCGACGTCCGTATCCTCGCGATCACCCCGAACGGGATGACCAGCGAGGTCACCGTCGCCCTCCCCGGCCACGGCGAGATCACCTTCACCGTCTCCGTTCCCGGCCGCCACTACGCCCACAACGCCGCCGCCGCCCTCGCCGCCGGTGCCCGGCTCGGCATCGACCCGGCCGACCTGGCCCGCGCCCTCACCTCCTACACCGGGGTCGGCCGCCGCCTGCAGCTCAAGGGCGAGGCGAACGGCGTCCAGGTCATCGACTCGTACGCGCACCACCCCACGGAGATGACCGCCGACCTGGAGGCCATGCGCGCCGCCGCCGGATCCGGGCGGCGCCTGCTCGTCGTCTTCCAGCCCCACCTCTTCTCCCGCACCCAGGAACTCGGCACCGAGATGGGCCAGGCCCTCGCCCTCGCCGACGCCTCCGTGGTCCTGGACATCTACCCGGCCCGCGAGGACCCGATCCCCGGCGTCACCAGCGCCCTGATCACCGACGCCGCGACCGCGGCAGGCGCCACCGTCACCCCCGTCCACGACAAGGCGGCGGTCGCGGACGTCATCGCGGGAATGGCCGGCCCCGGTGATCTCGTTCTCACCATGGGCGCGGGCGACGTGACGGATCTCGGACCGGAGATCCTGGCCCGCCTCGCCGAGTGAGGGAGAGCGCATGGCGTACGACATCGAGAAGCCGGACGAGCAGTGGCGCGCGGAGCTGAACCCGGAGGAGTACCGGGTCCTGCGCCAGGCCGGCACCGAGCCCGCGTTTCGTGGTGAGTACACGGACACCAAGACCGAGGGTGTCTACTCCTGTCGCGCGTGCGGTGCCGACCTCTTCACCTCCGGCGAGAAGTTCGACTCGCACTGCGGCTGGCCGTCCTTCTACGACCCGAAGGACACCGACGCGGTCGAACTGATCGAGGACCGCTCGCACGGCATGGTCCGCACGGAGGTCCGGTGCGCCCGCTGCGGCTCGCACCTGGGCCACGTCTTCGAGGGCGAGGGCTACGCGACCCCGACGGACCAGCGGTACTGCATCAACTCGGTCTCGCTGCGGCTGGAGCCGGTACAGGACGCGTGAGAACGGGGCGGTACGGGGCGACCCGGTACGGCCGAGGGCCCGGAGGCGTGACGCTTCCGGGCCCGCGGTGTGTCCGGCCTCAGCAGGGCGGGGACGGGGTCGTCCGGGTAGCTGTACGGAGGGTGCCGGGCAGTCCGCGCGGGAGAGTCCGGCGAGGGCCGTGCTACGTGTCCCGCCATGTGGTGCCGGTGGTCCCGGTGGTCCCGGTGGTCTCTGTGGTCCCGGTCTCTTCGTCGAGTGCCGCGCAGAGCCAGTCGTGGGAGGAGCCCGGATTCGGTTCCGGGGGGTGCCCGGGGCGGGTCGTCAGGTCGGTCGTGAGCTGCCAGTAGAGGTCGATGCGGGGGTCGGCGGCGAGCTGCCGGCCGAGGAGGTGCCGGAAGTCCGGGGTGTCCCGTGTGCCGCGCGAGACGGCGTAGACGGAGACGAAGCAGTCGAGCGCCTCGCCCGCCCGTGGCGGCCTTCCCGCCCTCAGTTCGGCCGAGGCCAGCGCGTACGCCTCGCCGAGACCGTCGTAGAGCACGGCGGGACGGTAGCCCCGGTCGGGCAGGTGCACCGCGGGCTGGGGACGGACGGAGCCGGAGCAGTTCCCGGACACCAGCGCGTGCAGCCGGGCGAAGGACCACACCTGCGCGGGCGTCGGGTCGTCGGGGAGCTGCGGGACCGCCTGGTCGAGGAACGCGGAGACCACCCGGGACGGCAGCCGAGGCGGCAGCCAGTATCGCCAGAACCGCACCATCGAGGCGGTGCTGGGCGGGACGGTCACGGCGCCGATCAGCCGGAGCCGATCGGCCCGCTCACCGGCGTCGCAGTCCCGCAGCATGCGCAGTGACGCCTCCCGCCAGCGCAGGGCGGCCAGTCGGGAGCCGAGCACCCGCAACTGCCCGCCGATCACGTCCTCCAGGACGTCGCCGAACGCCTCGTCCCCGTCCTCGTGCTCCAGGACCCGGCCGACCTCGGGTACCGGCAGGTCGAGCCCGCGCAGGGAGCGGATCAGCCGCAGCCGGTCCAGCGCGTCCGGGCCGTACCGCCGGTGCCCGCCCGCGCTGCGGCCCGACTCGGGCAACAGGCCCCGGTCCGAGTAGAAGCGGACCGTCTTGACGGTGACCCCCGCGCGCTCGGCGAGCTCTCCGATGGTCCACATGCCGTCCGGCGACAAGACTTGAACCTCCCTCAGGGGGAGTTCCTACGGTACCCGCACCGGCAGGCCCACGGGGGGCCGGCCGGGCCCAACCCGCCCTGGTCGAGGAGGCGTTGATGTCGGAGTTCGTGCTGGTGTCGGGAGGCCACACCGGAGGATGGATCTGGCGGGAGGTGGCCGCCGGGCTGCGGGAGTCGGGAGCGGGGGTGCACCCGGCGACCCTGACCGGCCTGGGGGAGCGCCGCCATCTCGCCGGACCCGGAACGGACATGGACACCCATGTCGAGGACGTGGTGCAGCTCATCGACCACGCCGACGAGCCGGAGGTCGTCCTCGTCGGTCACTGCTACGGGATCTACCCGGTGCTCGGTGCCGCCGGCAGACGCCCGGACCGGACCGCCCGGATCGTGTACGTGGACGCGCCCCTGCCGCGCGACGGCCTCTCCATGCTGGACCAGGTCCGCGAACAGATGCCGGAAGGTCCCGTCCGCGACCGGATGCTGAGCATGCCCGCCCGGGCCGAGGACGGCTGGCGGGTGCCCGCGCCCACGACGGAGGAATGGCGGCAGTGGGGGAACCTCGCGGGCGTCTCCGAAGAGGCCCTCGCCCGGCTCGCGCGGCTTGCCGCACCCCAGCCGGTGCGCACGCTCACCCAGCCGGTCCGGTTCACGGACGTGGTGGACGAGCTGCCCATGACGGGCGTCTTCTGCACGGTCGGCGCCGCGATGGACATCGCCGGGGTCGAAGCCCTGGTGGCGACGGGCAACCCGCTCTTCGCGCAGCTCGCCGAGCCGCGCTGGGGCTTCTTCGAACTCGCTACCGGCCACTGGCCGATGCTCTCCGCGCCGGACGAACTGGTGGAGGTCCTCCTGCGGGCCGCCGCGGGCGAAGGGCACCGGGTGGCGAGGACCGAGGGCCGCCGTAACGGTGACCCCACGGTGTGACCGTGCAATGTGACCTCACGGTGTGACCTCGCGGTGCGGTGGGGCGCACCCGCGATCCGCTCTGCGGCACGATGGGCCTGTTCAGGCCCTCGGAGCCCCAGGAGCCGCGAGGGCGTGCCGACGTGAGGAGTCCGGGCGTGCGGGAAGTGGCGATCATCGAGGCACCGTCGGTGCTCGGTCTGCGGCCGTCCGGCGTGCAGGACCTGCCGACGGCCCTCCTCGACGCCGGGCTCCTCGGCCATCCGGGGGCGGTACGGGGCCTCCGCCTGGAGGCCCCGGCATACGATCCCGAGCGGGACCCCGACAGCGGTGTCCTCAATCCCGCCGCCATCGCGCGCTACTCCGTCATGCTCGCCGACGCGGTCGGCGACGTCCTCGACCGAGGCGGGTTCCCGCTGGTCCTCGGCGGTGACTGCAGCATCCTGCTCGGCAACCTCCTCGCCCTGCGCCGCCGCGGACGCCACGGCCTGCTCTTCCTGGACGGTCACACGGACTTCTACCAGCCGTCGGCCGAGCCGCTGGGCGAGGCGGCCTCCATGGACCTCGCCCTGGTCACGGGCCGCGGCCCGGGCATCCTCACCGACCTCGAAGGCCGGGGACCGCTGCTGCGGGACGAGGACGCCGTCGCGTTCGGCTTCCGCGACTCCGCCGAATCCGCGGAGGCCGGCATGCAGCCGCTCCCGCCGCGGCTGCACGCGGTCGACCTCGATGCCGTGCGAGCGGCGGGCGCCGCCGAGGCGGCCCGCGACGCGGTCGGCCGGCTCACAGCCGGGGGGAGCGCCGGGTACTGGGTCCACCTGGACGTCGACGTCCTGGACGACGCGGTCATGCCGGCCGTCGACTACCGCCAGCCCGACGGACTGACCTGGGCGGAACTGGAGAGCGTGCTGCGGACCGCACTGGCCGACGAGCGGGCCACCGGCCTGGACGTCACGATCTTCAACCCACGGCTCGACCCCGACGGCAGCATCGCGGCCCGCCTCACCGAGTGCCTGCACCGGGGGCTGGCGGCCATGGCCTGACGCCGGTCGCCGAGCCGTTCGGCGCCTCACGGTTTGTGAGCGTCAGTGCTGGATGGCGTATGAGACGAAGTCCGTCCAGGCGGCGGGGGAGAGGGCGAGCTGTGGGCCCTGCGTGGCCTTGGAGTCGCGGACGTGGACGGTGGTGGGGCAGGTGGCGACCTCGACGCAGTCGCCGTCACCGCCGCTGCTGTAGGAGGACTTGTGCCAGGAGAGCGCGACCTCCACACAGTCGTCGCCGGAGCCACCGCTGTAGCTGCTCTTGAACCAGGCCAGTTCTGTGGTGCTGTTGCTCATAGCGCTCCTCGCATCCGCCGCAGCAGGCTCAGGGAGTCCTCCAGGGTAAGAGCCTGTGAGCGCATCCTGGCATACCGCATCTGGAGCACACTGATCTCTTTGGGGTCGGAGACGAAGTGGCCTCCGCGCTGTCCCTCGCAGTAGCCGAACCACCTGTTCTCCTGGGTCTCCAGCAGCTGCATCGGGCCGTCCAGCCCCGCATGGTTCTCCCGCATCAGCGGCACGACCTGGAGCTCGATGTTCCGCAGCTCGGCCAGATCCAGGATGTGGTCGACCAGTTCGCGTGTGACTTGCGTACCGCCCATCCGCCGCAAGAACAGATGCTCTTCGAGGATGAAGCTGAACGCCGTGTTCGGGCGCTCCCGCAGCAGCCGCTGCCGTTCCAGCCGAGCTGCCATCTGCGCTTCGATCTGCTCGTCCCCCAGCGGCGGGAGCTGGTTGACGAACAGCTTCCGGGCGTAGGCCTCCGTCTGCAACAAGCCCGGAATCAACCGGCATTCATACGTGTAGAGACTGCTCGCCACCGCCTCCAGCCGCGCCCACCTCCGGAACCACGCCGCCAGCCCCGGCCGGCGCGAGAGATGCTGTGCCGCCCGCCGCAGTGCCCCCGTGTTCCCGAGCGCCGCCTCCGCCCGCTCCACGAAGTCGTCGTCCGGCATCCGGCGGCCCAGCTCGATCGAGGCCACCGTGTGCTTGGAGTACCCCACCAGCGGGGCGAAGTCGCCGCGGCTGAGGCCCGCGTGCTCGCGTAACGCCTGGACCACCGCGCCGAACGTCCTGAGACTGTCCGAGGACTCCGGCTCCGTCGCGTTCGTACCGGCTCCGCCGGTGTCCGTCATCGCCATCGGACCATGGTCACGGATGGTGACGCGTACCGTCCACCGGCAGTGCGCGTACGCTGACACAGCGTACGCGGTGTCCCCCTGGAGAAACCCCTGGTAAGGCCGTCAGATTGGGGTTCATGACCGCACCGGCCACCCCACCGACCGCCACCGCCGCGCCCCAACCGCCCGTCACCGTACGTGTGTTCACGCAGCGCTTCAGCTCCACACCGCGCGGCGCCCGGCTCGCCCGGCATCTCGCGCTCCACCAGCTCCACTCCTGGGGCGTCCCGCACGGGACGGAGGTGTCCGAGACCGCGGCCGTGCTGGTCGCCGAACTGGCGGCGAACGCGGTGACGCACGGCCGCGTACCGGGGCGGGACTTCGAGCTGAGGCTCACGCTCGCCCCGGGGACGCTCACCGTCGATGTGTCGGATACGCGGGGTGAGCGCCGCCCGCCCCGGCCCGGGGCGACAGCCCTCCCGGTGGACGAGGCCGGTGACGCGGAGACCGGCCGGGGCCTGGTGCTCGTCGCCGCGCTCGCCGACCGGTGGTCGGTCCTCGACCGCGTACCGGTCGGGAAGACCGTGCGCGCCGAACTCGACCTGCCGCGGTGAGCGTTCGACAGACGGCTGCGCCGACGCCGGGCTACTCCGTGGGCTGGAGCAGGTCCCAGCGGTTGCCGTACAGGTCCTCGAAGACGGCGACCGAGCCGTACGGCTCGTGGCGCGGCTCCTCCAGGAAGCGGACCCCGGCCGCCGTCATCCGCGCGTGGTCGCGGGCGAAGTCGTCGGTGTGGAGGAAGAAGCCGACGCGGCCGCCGGCCTGGTTGCCGACGCCGGCCAGCTGCGCCTCGCCGCTCGCGCGGGCGAGCAGCAGATCGGTGCCGCCGCCCCCGGCGGGGCGTACGACCACCCAGCGCGAGCCGTCGCCGCGGTCGGTGTCCTCGACGAGCGTGAAGCCGAGGGCGTCGCGGTAGAAGGCGATGGCCTCGTCGTAGTCGCGGACGACGAGGGTGATCAGGGCGATGCGGGGCAGGGGGTGTTCGGTCATCGGATCAGTATCCCCGAGGCGGCACCGCCGGGGCCGCCCGGCCGCCGTGCCCCACAATGCCTCGCATGGACCCGTCGATCGAGCAGCTCACCGACCGCGCCCGGCACCTCGCCCGCCCCGGCACGCGCCGTGTCCTCGGGATCGCCGGCCCGCCCGGGGCCGGCAAGTCGACGCTCGCGGAGGAGCTCGTGGGACGGCTGGGCGGCAGCGCCGTACTCGTCCCCATGGACGGGTTCCACCTGGCTCAGGCCGAGCTGGTACGGCTCGGGCGGGCTTCACGCAAGGGCGCGCCCGACACGTTCGACGCCGCCGGGTACGCGGCGCTGCTCGCCCGTCTGCGCGCGCCGCAGGCGGGTGCGGCGGTGTACGCGCCCGCCTTCGACCGGACACTGGAGGAGCCGGTCGCCGGGAGCATCGCCGTCGGCCCGGACGTCCCGCTCGTCATCACCGAGGGCAACTACCTGCTGCACGACGAGGGCCCCTGGGCGGGGATCCGCGCCCTCCTCGACGAGGCGTGGTACCTGGAACTGTCCGACGCGGTACGCGTACCCCGCCTCGTCGACCGGCACGTCCGCTTCGGCAAGGACCGTCCGTACGCCGAGCGCTGGGTCAGGGACTCCGACGAGCCCAACGCCCGCGTCGTGTCCCACGGCCGGCACCGCGCCCACCTCACCGTGCGGATGGAGACCGGCGCCTGAACGTGCCGCGTCCGTCCCCTGCCGCCCGCCCCCGCGGGCCCCTGCCGCGGCGGAGGTGCGCTTCCGGCAGCCGCTCGGGATGCGAACAAATGTGCGTTCACCACTTTCATGATCATGCTACATTCCTGCGCAGCCCCGACATTCCGACGCTGAAGACCGGCGGAGCATCGTTCACGAGCGGTCAGGACACGTTCCACCCGGCGGGCTCGGACCACGGCGCGTTCGAGTGGAGGGCAAGCTCCGTAGATGAGTAAGGACGGGCCCAGGGGTGCACACCTGGGCCCGCTCGCTTCTTGGGGGAAGCCATCAGCACGTCAGAAATCCTCTGTGCCACGGGTGTCGACCTCTCCTACGGCACACAGTTGGCCGTCAGCGGCGCCGATCTCTCGGTCGCCCGGGGCGAGGTCGTGGCCATCACCGGGCAGAGCGGATCGGGCAAGTCGTCCTTGCTGTACGCCCTCGCGGGCGTGCTGCCCGTCGCCCGCGGACAGGTCCGGTTCGAGAACCGGGCACTCGGGGACCTCACCGACGACGAGATCAGCACACTGCGCCGCGAGCGGTTCGGTTTCGTCTTCCAGTACGGCGAGTTGCTGCCCGAACTGACCATCGAGGAGAACACCGCCCTGCCGCTGCGCCTGGCCGGCCGGCGCAAGAAGCCCGCGCTCGCCGCCGCGGGGCAGGTACTCGACCGGCTCGGACTCGGCGACCTGCGTGAACGGCGCCCTTCCCAGGTGTCGGGCGGACAGAGCCAGCGCGTCGCCGTCGCACGGGCCCTCGTTCACCGGCCGGCGGTCGTCTTCGCCGACGAACCGACCGGATCGCTGGACAGCGCGAACGCCTCGGCCGTACTGGAGGAGTTCCTGAGTCTGGCACGTTCGCAGGACACCGCCGTCATCATCGTCACGCACGACCAGGCGGTCGCCGCGCAGGCCGACACGCACTACACGATGTCCGACGGCGTCCTCACTCCGCGGAGGCCGGTGTGAAGGAGTTCCTGCTCGGTCTGCGTCTGCTGTTCGGCGCCGGCCGCGGCAACCGCATACGGTTCTTCCTGATGGCCGCCGGCGGTTCCCTCGGCGTCTGCTGCCTGGCGCTCGTCCTCACCATCCCGCAGATCCTGGACGCACACGACACGCGTGCGGCCGCACGAGAACCCCGGACCACCTCTGCGCAGCCGGCGGGTTCCACGCTGGTCCTCCAGCGCGCGGACCCCTACGGTTCCGTGACGTTCAACCGGGTCTTCGTCGCCAAGGGGACCGAGGGTTCGGACAGCACCCCGCCGGGGCTGGACGAACTGCCCGGCCCGGGTGAGGTGTTCGTCTCCCCACGGGTGCACGACCTGCTCCGAGAGCAGCCTGCCGTCAAGGGACTGCTGCCGGGCCGCGAGACGGGCCTGATCGGCGCCACAGGGCTCGCCCATCCCGACGAACTGTTCGCCTATGTCGGCACCACGCGTGACCGCATCGCCGACGAGGGCCGTGCCCTGAAGGGCTTCGGATACGACTACGCTCCCTTCCCCGCCGTCGAACCCTCCACCCTCACCACCCTCCGCTTCGCGCTGGGTTCGCTCGTCCTGCTCCCCCTCGGCATCTTCCTGTCCGTCTGCGCTCGGCTGTCCGCCGCCGCAAGGGCCCGGCGGCTCGCGTCCCTGCGGCTGCTCGGAGTGAGTACGCGAGGCATACACCGGGTCAACGCCGCGGAGACCGTCGTCGCGGCGCTGCTCGGCGCCCTGTTCGGCCTCGGCGAAAGCCGGCTCCTCAACCAGATGATCTCCCGCACCGGCCTCGCCAGTCTGCGGTGGTACCCCGAGGACGGCGCGCTGTCCGCGACAACCGTCGCCGTCTGCCTGATCGGCTGCCCGGCTCTCGCCTGGTTGGTCGGCCGGGCCGGTGCGCGCGAGGCAGCCGCCGATCCGCTGGCGGTACGGCGTACCGCAGTGCCCAGGCGCCCCGCCAAGTGGGGCGCTCTCCTCCTCGTGACCGGCCTCGGCATCGTCACCGGCTACTGCGCCACCGGTCTGACCGACCGCCCTGCCGACAGCATCGGCCCCAACGCGTTCCTCATTCCCGTCGGCATCCTGCTCACGGGTCTCGGGCTGGTGCTCACCCTGCCCCTGCTCTCCCACGCCCTCGCACGCCGGGTGGCGCGGAGCACCCGGTCGCTCACCCTGAATCTGGCGATGCGCCGCAACGAGGTGGAGCCGGGCAGCACCATGCGCGTGGTCACCGGACTCGTCCTCCTCGTGTTCGCGGCTTCGCTCGCCCAGGGCGTGCTGATCCAGCTGGAGCAGGTCACCCGGCCCTCCGCTCCCGTGCAGGACTACTCCGTACCCCTGGCCTCGCTCACACCCGAGCAGCAACGCGGCCTCGCCGGCGTCGAGGGCGTCCGCGCACACGCCGTGACGATGGATTCCTGGATCGACCTCGAGAAGCTGGACGGCACGCTCCAGGAACAGGCCACCGCGCTGATTGCCACGTGCGACCAGCTGGAAAGGATGGTCAGGCGTGCCGAGGGCTGCCGGGACGGCACGGTGATGCGGCTCGTCGACCCCAATTCGAGCGTCGGGTCCGACCTGACGCCGGGCACCCCGTTCCCCTACCGCTTCGGCGCCGGCAAGGCGAAGACGCTGAACGTCACGCTCCCCTCCGAACGGATCGTCTACAGCGCGTACCCGGCGTCCGCCGTCGGCAGCGCCGTCCTGCTCGTACCACCGTCCGCCCTGCCCGCCGGCGCCCGGCCGCACTCCGCGCAGATGGTGCTCACCAGCAGCTCGGAACCGGACCGGGTGCGCGAGGTCCTCGACGGCATCGCGGCCCTCGCCCCGATCGCCGAGATCGAACTGATCGGGGTGAACATCCAGGGACTCGAACAGATCGCCGTCATCGAGACATTGCTGGCGGTCGGCATGATCATGGGCCTGGTCATCGGAGTGGCGGCCTTCGTCGTCGCCGCGACCGACCGTGCGGTGGAACGCCGTCCGCAGGTCACCGCCATCATGCTGATCGGTGCCCGGGCGCGCACGGTGCGGACCGTTCAGTGCGTCCAGGTCGTGCTGCCGCTGAGTATCGGACTCGCCCTGGCACTGGTGACGGGCAAGCTCGCCGAGTCCAGCTATCTGATCACCGGAGGCAGCGCCGTCTACTGGGACTTCGCCGGCACGCCCTTGCTCGCGCTCGCGGCGGCGGGCGTCGTGGCCGTGGCGATCGCGGGAACGCTGCCGTTGGCCGGACGGCGCATCGACCCGGAGCTGATCCGCCGCGACTGACCGGCGTCCCCTCGCCGATCCGGCACCGGGCCCCCGGGCGCGGGCCGGCGGGATCCGCGGGCCCGCGGATCGGCGGACCCCATGAGGGCACGGGCCGGCCGGTCGGGCACGAGGGGTACGTGCACGCACCCGGCCGGGGTTCTCGCCTGCGCCACCGAGGTCCTCGGGCGGCCGCCAGCGCCACCAGCGGCCACCGGGGGCCACCAGTGACCCCCGGCGCGGGCCGCCCAGGCGACCGGCAGGCGCTCATCGGACGTCCGGATGGATCAAGCCGCCGTCATCGCCGGACGCGAACACCTGGAGAGCGGGGGCGGCGGTGCGGTCGGTAGGCTCGAAACCTGAGTGCACACAAGAGGAAGACGATGAGCGGGGGCCGACGTGGGGCTGTTCCGGCGAGGGCCGAAGCGTGACGGGGACGACGCGCCCCGGGACGCGGAGTTCGCCTTCTTCTCGGTGGACGAGGGCGCACGCTTCCGCGGCCAGGTCCGGGAGGCGTTCGCCGAACAGGGCCTGGAGGTCACCGTCTACGCCGATGTCGTCGCCGACAGCTCCGGACGGCAGTTCGGGCTCGGCAACCTCGCCGCGGTGTGCCACAACGACCAGCGCGGCCCCCGCGTCTGGCCCGACGTCATCCGCGGACACGTGGGCCTGGTGCTGCGCACCATGGACGCCCCGTCCGCGCTGGACACCCTCCCGGCCGACCAGATCCGGGCCCAGCTCTACCCCCGGGTGATCGGCACGGACGGCCTCGACCGGGACACGTTCCGGTACGCCAGAGCGCTCGCCCCGGGACTCAGCGAGGTTCTCGCCCTCGACCTCCCCGAGAGCGTCATGATGCTCACGGACGACGCGCTCGAGCCGCTCGGGGACGTGCCGGGACTGCGGGATCTGGCGATGGCCAACCTGCGCGGACTGCCGGTCGAGGGCCACGAGACCATCGAGGACGCCGGAGGCATGAGCTTCGACGTGGTCGTCGGCGACTCCTTCTACACGGCGAGCCGGGTCCTGGTCCTGGACGCGCTCGTCCGTCAGGTGACCGGGCAGCACATCACCGCGGACGGGGCGCTGGTCGCGCTGCCGTTCCGGCACCAGCTCGCCTTCCACGTCATCCGCGACGCCGGTGTCATCCCGTCCCTCAACGCCATGGCCGCGTTCGCCGCTTCCGGTTACGCGGACACACCCGGGGCGATCACGCCGTACGTCTACTGGTGGCGGGCCGGGACGCTGACCCAGCTCAGCGACCGCGACGTGGAGGGCGACGGTCTGCGGATCGTCGTCGGCGAGGACTTCCGGGATCTGCTGGAACGGCTGGTCGCGCAGCAGCCGGGGGAGGACTGAGCCGGTAATGGGGCCCGGGTCCGGGTCCGGGGACCCGCGGGGACCGGGTGCCGTCCGGCCAGGGGCCCGTCCGGGCCGATCGGGGAAGCGCAGTGACCGAGGACGAGGACCGACCGCAGGAGGAGCCCATGCCCACCACCGCCGAGCCCGCGCCGCCGACGCCGTTCACCGCCGACGACTACCGCGCCAGGATGGCCCGGGCCGCCCGGTCGGCCGCCGAGGCCGGGCTCAGCGGCCTCCTCGTGGCTCCCGGCCCCGACCTCGTCCACCTCACCGGCTACCAGCCCGTGACGACCGAGCGCCTCACCGTCCTGGTGCTCGTCGAGGGCCAGGACCCCGTCCTCGTCGTGCCGTCGCTGGAAGCCCCCGACGCCGGGCGCGCCCCCGGAGCGCCCGCGCTGAAGCTGCGCGACTGGACCGACGGCAAGGACCCGTACGCCGTCACCGCCGCGCTGCTCGAGGGCAGGGGCCGCTTCGGGATCAGCGACAACGCCTGGGCCATGCATCTGCTCGGTATGCAGCGCGAACTGCCCGGCACGACGTACACCGCGCTCTCGGACGCCCTGCCGATGCTCCGGGCGGTCAAGGACGCCCATGAGCTGGCCCGGCTTGAGGCCGCGGGCGCGGCCGCCGACGAGGCGTACCGCGAGATCCTGGGGGTCCGCTTCTCCGGACGCAGGGAGAGCGAGATCGCGGCCGACCTCGCCGCCCTGCTCCTGCGCTTCGGCCATTCGCAGGTCGACTTCACGATCGTCGGATCCGGCCCGAACGGCGCCAACCCGCACCACGAGGCCGGCGACCGCGTCATCGCCGAGGGCGACATGGTGGTGCTCGACTTCGGCGGCCTCCGGCACGGCTACGGCTCGGACACCACCCGCACCGTCCACGTCGGCGAACCGTCCGCCGAGGAGCAGCGGGTCCATGACGTCGTGCGCGCGGCACAGCAGGCCGGGTTCGAGGCGGTCCGGCCGGGCGCGGCCTGCCAGGACGTCGACCGGGCGGCCCGTGCGGTGATCGACGACGCCGGGTACGGCGCGTACTTCATCCACCGGACCGGGCACGGGATCGGCGTCACGACGCACGAACCGCCGTACATGATCGAGGGGGAGGAGCGGCCGCTCGTTGCGGGCATGTGCTTCTCCGTCGAGCCCGGGATCTACCTGCCCGGGCGCTTCGGGGTGCGGATCGAGGACATCGTGACGGTGACGGAGAGCGGCGGGCGGCGGCTGAACAACACCCCGCACGAGCTGGCGATCGTGCGGTAGCCGCGACCGCCCTCACCCGGGGGCATCGCGTGGGTTTCCCGGCGGCTTCCCGGGGATCCGCGGCGCCCCCGTACGCAGCCGTACCTCGCGTCTCACCCGTCGCCCAGCACCACACACGACTCCCCGGCGACGTCCAGCACTCCGTCCGCCCCGGGCGGGGAGGCCGCGTCCCAGGACGCGAGGACCCGCGCCGCCCGGGCGCCGCCACCGCCGAGCGGGATCGACGCGGGCTCCTTGCCGAGGTTGACGACGACGCGCACATCGCCGCGGCGGAAGACGAGCCAGCGGGCGTCCTCGTCGAAGGCGACGCGGACCGACGCCAGGTCCGGGTCGCAGAGGTCGGGCTCGCGGCGGCGCAGGGCGATCAGTTCGCGATGCCAGGCGAGGAGGCGGGCGTGGGGCTCGCGGGTCCGTTCGGAACGGTCCAGGCAGGAGCGGTCACGGGTGGCCGGGTCCTGCGGGTCGGGGATGTCCTGCGGGTCCCAGCCGGACAGGGCGAACTCCCGCCGCCTGCCCTGCCGTACGGCCTCGGCCAGCCCCGGATCGGTGTGCTCGGTGAAGAACTGCCAGGGCGTACGGGCGCCCCACTCCTCGCCCATGAACAGCATCGGCGTGGACGGTCCGGTGAGCACCAGCGCGGCGGCGCAGGCGAGCAGCCCGGGGGAGAGGCTCGCGGAGAGCCGGTCGCCGAGGGCGCGGTTGCCGATCTGGTCGTGGGTCTGGGCGTAGCCGAGGAAGCGGTGCGCGGGTGTGCGTACGAGGTCGACGGGCCGGCCGTGGGTGCGGCCGCGGAACGTCGAGTACGTACCGTCGTGGAAGAAGACGTGCCCGAGGGTCTTGGCGAGCGCGGCGAGCGGGGCGCGGGCGAAGTCGGCGTAGTAGCCCTGGGACTCCCCGGTCAGGGCGGTGTGCAGGGCATGGTGGAAGTCGTCGTTCCACTGGGCGTGCAGACCGAGCCCGCCCTCCTCGCGCGGCGTGGTCGTACGCGGATCGCACAGATCGGACTCGGCGATGAGGAACAGCGGCCGCCGGACGTCCGCCGCGAAGGCGTCGACCGCCGCCGACAGCTCCTCCAGGAACGTCAGCGCACGCGTGTCGGCGAGCGCGTGGACGGCGTCGAGCCGCAGTCCGTCGACGCGGTAGTCGCGCAGCCAGGCCAGCGCGCTGCCGATCAGATACGCGCGGACCTCGTCGGAGCCGGGCGCGTCGAGGTTGATCGCCGAGCCCCAGGGGGTGTGGTGGGTGTCCGTCAGGTACGGGCCGAAGGCGGGCAGATGATTGCCCGACGGGCCCAGGTGGTTGTGGACGACGTCCAGGACCACGCCGAGACCGAGACCGTGCGCCGTGTCGACAAAGCGCTTCAGCGCCTCCGGGCCGCCGTACGGCTCGTGCACGGCCCACGGGGAGACACCGTCGTAGCCCCAGCCGTGCGTCCCCGGGAAGGGACAGACGGGCATCAGCTCCACATGGGTGACGCCCAGGCCGGCCAGCTCGCCGAGCCGGCCGGCCGCGGCGTCCAGCGTGCCCTCGGGCGTGTAGGTGCCGATGTGCAGCTCGTAGAGGACCGCTTCGGCGAGATCCCGGCCCTGCCGGCCCTCGTTGCGCCACACGTACGCGTCGGGAGCGACCACCGCGCTCGTACCGTCCGGACCGTCGGGCTGACGGCGCGAGCGCGGATCGGGCAGCAGCGGGCCGCCGTCGAGCCGGAATCCGTACCGCGCCCCGTCACCCGCCTCCGCCTCGGCCGACCACCAGCCCTCCCGCGCCGGGTCGCGCTCCATCTCCTGTTCGGTGCCCTCCAGCCACAGGTCGACCCGGTCCTGCGCCTGCGGTGCCCATACCTCGAACAGCACTGGTGATCGATCCCCTGTCATGTCGTCGCCATGTCGTCGTCAGCGGCATTCCTACCCATCCTGGCGACTTCGCGGTCTTCAGGTGCCGTACTCACGGGTACTAGGGTCCCCGCCATGACCCCGCCCTCCGCGACACCGCCGTCCCCGCCGCCCTCGGCCGCGACCGAGCCGACCGGCACACCGCACGCCGCGAAGCCGCCCACCACGACATCGCCGGCCGCGACCCCGGCGTCCACCACGTCGCCGGCCGCGCCCTCGACGTCCATCACCACATCGCCGGCCGCGTCCTCGATACCCGCCTTTCCTCCCGGCTTCCTGTGGGGCGCCTCCGCCTCCGCGTTCCAGACCGAAGGCGCCGCCCGCACCGACGGCAAGGGCCCTTCTGTCTGGGACGCCTTCGCGGCCGAACCCGGGCGCATCAAGGACGGGGCCGACGCCTCCCGCGGCACCGGCTTCCACGAGCGCTACCGCGAGGACGTCGCCCTGCTCGCCCAACTCGGCGCCGGGGCCTTCCGGTTCTCCGTCAGCTGGCCCCGGGTGATCCCCGGCGGCACCGGGCCGGCCAGCCCCGCGGGACTCGGCTTCTACGACCGGCTCGTCGACGAGTTGTGCGCCCACGGCATCACCCCGGCCCCGACCCTCTACCACTGGGACACCCCGCTGCCCCTGGAGGAGGCGGGCGGCTGGCTGAACCGCGACACCGCCGCCCGGTTCGCCGAGTACGCGGCCATCGTCGCCGAACGTCTCGCCGACCGCGTCCCCATGTGGATCACCATCAACGAGCCCGCCGAAGTGACGATGCTCGGCTACGCGCTCGGCGAGCACGCGCCCGGCAAAAAGCTCCTCTTCGACGCCCTGCCCGCCGCCCACCACCAGCTGCTCGCCCACGGCCTCGCCGTCCAGGCGCTGCGCGCCGCCGGAGCCGGCGACGTCGGCCTCGCCGTCTCCCACTCGCCCGTGCACGCGGCGAGCGACAGCGACGAGGACCGCTCCGGGGCGGAGATCTACGACACCCTCACCAACCGGCTGTTCGCCGACCCGCTGCTGACCGGCCGCTATCCCGACGGCTTCGGCGACCTGATGCCGGGACCCGTCGCCGACGACCTCGCCGTGATCTCCCAGCCCCTCGACTGGTACGGCGTCAACTACTACAGCCCGATGCTGGTCGGCGCGCCCGCCCCCGACGCCCTCGACTCGTACGCCGGGCTCGGCATGCCCGACGGACTCCCCTTCGGACTGCGGGAGATCGACGGCGCCGAACGCACCCACTTCGGCTGGCCCGTCGTCCCGGACGGGCTGCGCGAACTGCTCGTCGGCCTCCGGCAGCGCTACGGCGACCGCCTCCCGCCCGTCCACATCACCGAGAACGGCTGCTCGTACGAGGGCCTCGACGACGCGCGCCGCATCGCGTTCCTCGACGGGCATCTGCGGGCCCTGCACCGGGCGGTCGAGGAAGGCGTCGACGTACGCGGCTACTTCGTCTGGTCGCTGACCGACAACATCGAATGGGCCGAGGGGGCCTCGCAGCGCTTCGGACTCGTCCACATCGACTACGTCACGCTGCGGCGCACCCCGAAGGCGTCGTACGCGTGGTACCGCGACGTCATCCGCGCCCAGCGTGCCCCGGGGACCAGCACCGGGTCAGGGGACTGAGCGGATCCGCCACACCAGGATCCCGCCGAGGACCGTGACGAGCGCGGAGGTCAGATAGAGGCCGGCGTATCCGCCCGCGTACGCCACGACCGGCGCGGCGAGGGCCGGACCGAGGACCTGGGGGGCCGAGTTGGCGATGTTGATGAGCCCCAGGTCCTTGGCGCGGTCCCCGGCACTCGGCAGCACCTGGGTGATCAGCGCCTGGTCCACCGCGATGTACGCCCCGAAGCCGAGGCCCAGCAGCAGCGCGGCGGCCATGGCCACCGGCCAGGTGTGCCAGAACGTCAGCAGCAGCGACGCCGCGCCCATCACCACCGAACTCACCGACACCAGCACCTTGCGCCGCCCCCACCGGTCCGAGACGACGCCGCCGGCGACGGCCGTCACGACGACCCCCGCCGTGTAGAGCAGGGTGAGGACGAGCACGCCCTCGTCCGGATGCGGGTGACGCACCGCGTCCTTGAGGAAGTACAGCAGGTACAGCGTGCCGATGGCGTTGCCGAGCATCACCAGGAAACGCGTCAGCCAGGCCCAGCCGAAGTCCGGGTGCGTGCGCGGGTTCACGAGGAAGTCCCCGGGGCGCACCCGTGCCCGGCGTGCCTCGCGAGGCACCCGGGGATCGCCGGGATCGCGGGGATCGCCGGGATCGCGGGGATCGCGGGTGAGGACGACGAACGGCAGCGCGCACAGCACGACGAGGAGCGCCAGCAGCAGGTAGCCCGCCGCCGTCGACGTCACCACCATCGTCACCAGCAGTGCGCCGACGACCAGACCGAGGGTCTGCGGGATCCCGATCCAGCCGGAGACCGCCGCCCGCTGGCCGACCGGGACCTGGTCCGGGACCACCGCGCTGGTACCGGCGAGCATCGCGTTCAGCCCGAGCTGCGCCAGGCACCAGCCGAGCGTCACCCCGACGACCGTGGTCTGCGCCGACGTCACGGCGAGACCGGCCGCACCCGCCACCGCGCCGCCCAGGATCCACGGACGGCGGCGGCCGAAGCGGCCGCCCGTACGGTCGGACAGGGCGCCGGCGAGCGGATTGGCGACGACGGCGACGAGCGCGCCGGTTCCGGTGGCCCAGCCGAGAGCGAGTTCCTTGCCCGCCGGGTCGATGGCGTCGATCTGCTCGGCGAGCAGCACCTGGATCGGGGTGAGGAACGCCATGTACAGGCCGAGGCAGGCCAGTGCGAGCGCCGATGTCCAGCCGCCGCCGACACGCGCCCGCGGCTCCGAGTGCAGCTCCTGCGTCGTCATCGGCCGGCCGCCGTCCGCTCGGGGGTGCCCGGAGCCTACGGACACCCCCTGGCCGGATCAATACCCGGAACCGGACGGGCGCCGGCCGGGTCGACAGCCCGCGTCAGAAGGTGAGATGGATCCTCTCCTGCACCACCGGGTGCCCCGCCTTCGCGAAGTTCGCCGCCATCGGGACATTGCTCTGGTCGGTCGCGCCCGCGATGAACTCGGCGCCCTGCTCGGCCAGGAAGCGCGTGCACTCCACGAGCAGGTCGTACGCGTAACCGCGGCCGCGCTGCTCCGGCACGACGCCGATGAAGCCGACACACGGCCCCGAGGGGTTGTGCGCCGGGATGTGCACGCCGGCGAGCTCGCCCTGCGGGGTGTACGCCAACTGCCACCACTCGCGCGGTGAGGGGCACCAGTGGAAGAAGTCCAGCTCCTCCTGCGCGGCCTGCTCCAGGCCGCCTTCGGCGATCGCCCGGATCGCGTGGGCGTCCAGCGTGCCCGTATGGACACGGCGCAGGACGTCGAGGATCACGGTGTCGTCGGGCTCGGGCCGGAACTCCAGGCGTCCGGGCCGCTCCGGCAGCCCGCACTCCGGCGTCCACCGGTACTGGAACCGCTCCACGAGGACGCGCATCCCGGCCGCCCGGGCGGCGCGGAGCCGTGTTTCGGCGGCGGCCAGGTGCACCGGGTCCTCGCGCCAGCCGGCGGGCAGGATCAGTTCGTACTCGACCCGGAACGGGGAGCTGCGCAGCAGTTCGGCGCCCGCTTCCTCCTCGCCCTCGGCGACATCGAACCAGTTGAGATTGACCGGTGACATGTCACCGGTCGCGCCCCACCACGCGGCGCGCGCGACGATCCTGCCGTCGCGGAGCGCGATCCGCTTCCAGTCGGGGCGGTGCGTGGCACGGGACAGCGCGCGGCCCACACCCAGCGGGTCGGGCAGCGCGTCGAAGAGACGGGCGTCGCTCTCGGAGAGCGGGAGCGTGCGGATGAGGGGACCGTTCGCAGCGGTCATGGTGGAAGTCCTCCGGGACGTCGCATGTGTTGATGCGCTCCCGGTCAGACGGTGAACGCCGGGCGGACGGGGCGGGAGCGCGGGATTCGTGTGGTCGGCACTGCACTCGCCTCCTGCCGTCGTCGCGGGCGTCGGGAGCACGTTAGAGGGCCGCGGGCGGTGCCGTCCAGGGGATTCTCCGTACAACCGGTGGCCGTACGACGGCCGTACGGCGGAAGTGATCTTCACCGGTCCTTCTGGACACCCGGGGCACTCGGCCCGACAATCACGAATGTGACGTCCTCCTTCGAGTTCCAGACGTATCCCGCGCGGCCTTCCGACGCCGAGCGGGACCGGGTGCTCGGGATGCTCAGGGAGGGCGCGGTCCAGGGGAGGCTGTCGCACGACACGTTCGTCCGGCGCATGGAACTCGCCCTGGCCGCCCGCAGGCCCGACGAACTGCGGGCGCTCACCGCGGACCTGCACACCGAAGGACGGCTGTCGAAGCGGCTGTTCGGCGCGGTCGGCAGGATCTCCGCGTTCTCCGTGCGGCTCGGCCGCGCCTGGAAGGCCGAGCGGCTGCCCCCGCTGCTGCTGCCGGAGCCCGGACCGTACCCCCTGCGCATCGGCCGTGACCCCGCCAACGGGCTGCGGCTCAGCCATGAGACGGTGTCGCGGCTGCACGCCGAACTGACCCTGCGCGGCGGACTGTGGGTGCTGCGCGACCTCGGCTCGACCAACGGCACCACCGTCAACGGCCGCCGGGTGACCGGCTCGGTCGTGGTCAAGGCCGGGGACATGGTGAGCTTCGGCCACATGAGTTTCCGCCTCGACGCCCGCTGAGGCCGACGTTCTCGGCGCGACCCGGGGCTGACTCTGCGTGATGCCCTGAATCGCGGCTTTCCTCCCTCCTGGGTAGCTTCTTGACCAGGTGCCCTGCCACGCGGCAGCCGGTGACACGGCCCGCGCGACCGGCCCTCCGCGAGAGCCCGAGGCAAGGAGAGCAGCATGTCCCGACCCATCGCCGTGGGAGTGGACGGCTCCGAGGGGAGTCTGGCGGCCGCGGACTGGGCCGCCGACGAGGCCGCACGCCGCGGCACCGCCCTGCGGCTGGTGAACGCCACGCGGTGGATGGAGCACCAGCTGCAGGCCGTGAAGGTGTCCCACGAGGACCGCGCCGACGAGGCGGAGGGTGTCCTCGACGCGGTGGAGGAGCGCGTACGGGCCCGCAGGCCCGGCCTCACGGTGACCTCGCACGAGATCGAGGACTCGCCGGCCAAGGTGCTGCTCGCCGCGGGCTCCGAGGCGGAGCTGCTGGTCATGGGGTCGCACGGCCTCGGCAGCGTCGGCGGCTTCATCGTCGGCTCGGTCGGGCAGGAGGTGGTCGGCGACGCCGCCGGCCCGGTCGTGCTGGTCCGGCCGGGTGGGCGGGACGGCGCGGACGGCGCGGACTCCCGGAAGGTCGTCCTCGGTCTCGACGTGCGCGACATGAGGAACGAGCTGCTGGAGTTCGCCTTCGCCTACGCGGCCCTGCACGACCTGCCGCTGCACATCGTCCACAGCCGGCCCGCCCCGTTCTTCCACCGCCACGAGGCGGCCGCCGAGGCCGCAGCGGGGTCGGACGCGGACGCGGCCGCGCTGTCGGGCGCGGTACGCCCCTTCCGGGACACGTTCGCGGCGGTCAAGGTGTCGGAGGTGTCGGCCCCCGGGCGGGCGGCCGACCACCTCGTCGACGCGGCCCGCGACGCGCGTCTCGTCGTCGTGGGCAGGCGCCGCGCGGCCAAGGGCTCGCACATCGGGTCGGTCACCCACGCCGTGATGCACCACGCCCCCTGCCCCGTGGCCGTCGTGCCCCACGCCTGACCCATGTCCGTCACACGTCTGACAGGAGCCGGCCGCGGGCCGGCCGAAGCGGCCCGGCGGGCATTTCACCCGCGGCGGGTGAGGCCCGGCGCACCGCACGCGGGCACCCTGACAGCACGATCACCCGTGCCGCGGAGCCGGCGCCCGGCCGCCGGTGTCCGGGAGCCGTCCGTGCGCCGTCCGCCGGGCGGGCCGGAGCCCGCCGAGACCGGGGAGTGCTCATGACCGACCTGGACACGCTGTCGGTGAACACCATTCGTGGCCTGTGCATGGACGCCGTCCAGCAGGCGGAGTCCGGGCACCCGGGCACGCCGATGGGGATCGCCCCCGTCGCCTGCACGCTGTGGCAGCGGTTCCTGCGGTTCGACCCCCAGGACCCGATCTGGCCCAACCGGGACCGGTTCGTGCTGTCCGAGGGACACGCCTCGGTGCTGCTGTGGTCCCTGCTGCATCTGAGCGGAGTGCACGCCGTCGACCCGGACTACGAGGTGCTGGGCCGCCCCGCGGTCACCATGGAGGACCTGAAGTCGTTCCGGCAGCTCGGCTCCCGCTGTCCCGGCCATCCCGAGTACCGGTGGACGAGCGGCGTCGAGACCACGACCGGGCCGCTCGGCCAGGGCGTCGCCACGTCCGTGGGGATGGCCATGGCGGGCCGGTGGCTCGCCGGACGGTACAACCGCGAGGACGCCACACTCTTCGACTTCGACGTGTACGCGCTCGCCGGGGACGGCTGCATGATGGAGGGCGTCTCCTCGGAGGCCGCGTCCCTCGCCGGCCACCAGCGGCTTGCCAATCTGTGCTGGATCTACGACTCCAACCGGATCACCATCGAGGGCCACACCGAACTCACCTTCACCGAGGACGTCGCCGCCCGCTTCCTCGCCTACGGCTGGAACGTGACCACCGTCGCCGACGCCAACGACCTCGACGCCGTGACGCGTGCCTTCCACACCTTCCGCGCCGAGGACGAACGCCCCACCCTCATCGTCGTGCACAGCCACATCGGCTACGGCTCACCCGTCGAGGACTCCCCGAAGGCCCATGGATCGCCGCTGGGACCCGACGGCGTACGGGCGGCCAAACGCTTCTTCGGCCTCCCCGAGGACGAGCAGTTCTGGGTCCCCGACGCCGTTCGCGAGCGGTTCGCCCAGAGCATCGGCACCCGCGGCGCCGAACTGCGCACCGCCTGGCACAAGCGCTTCGACGCCTACCGCACCGCCCACCCCGTTCTCGCCGACGAGCTCGAACGCATCCAGCGCAGGGAACTGCCCGACGGCTGGGACCGGGCGCTGCCCGAGTTCCCCGCCGACCCCAAGGGCCTCGCCACCCGCGACTCCTCGGGACAGGTCCTGAACGCCCTCGCGCAGAGCGTGCCCTGGCTCCTCGGCGGCTCCGCCGACCTCTCCCCGTCGACCAAGACCCGCCTCACCTTCGACGGTGCGGGGGACTGCGAGCCGGACGAGCCCACCGGACGCAACCTCCACCTGGGCATCCGGGAGCACACCTCGGCGGCCGTGGCCAACGGGATGGCGCTGACGAAACTGCGGCCCTACTGGTCGGGCTTCCTCATCTTCTCCGACTACGCGAAGGCGGCCATCCGGCTGTCCGCGCTGATGGAGATCCCGGTCGTGCACATCTTCACCCACGACTCCATCGGCGTCGGCGAGGACGGCCCCACCCACCAGCCCGTCGAACAGCTCGCCGGACTGCGGGCGATGCCCGGCCTGCTGGTCTTCCGCCCCGCGGACGCCGGCGAGGTCGTGGAGACCTGGCGGGTCGTCGCCGGACTGCGCCATGAGCCGGCGGCGCTGATCCTCTCCCGCCAGGCCCTTCCCACGCTCGACCGCACCCGGCTCGCCCCCGCCTCGGGCGTCGCCCGCGGCGCCTACGTCCTGGCCGACGCACCGTCCGGCGAGCCGCAGGTGATCCTGCTCGCCACGGGGTCCGAGGTGGCCCTCGCGCTGTCGGCGCGGGAGGAACTCGCCGCCGAGGGCATCGGCGTCCGGGTGGTCAGCATGCCGTGCTGGGAGCTGTTCGACCGTCAGCCGCAGCAGTACCGCGACGAGGTGCTGCCACCGTCGGTGACCGCGCGCGTGGGCGTCGAGCAGGCCTCCACGTTCGGCTGGGACCGCTACGTGGGCGATCACGGCGCCCTCATCGGCATGCACACGTTCGGTGCCTCGGCACCCCTGAAACAGCTGCTCACGAAGTTCGGATTCACCCCGCAACGGGTGGCCCAGGTCGCACGCGAACTGGTCACGGCCGCCCGCGAGGAGGCCACGACGTGAACACCGCTTCGAGGAACGGGGAGATCGGCCATGACCACTGACTCACCCATGCAGATCGGCATGGTCGGACTCGGCCGGATGGGCGCCAACCTGGTGCGCCGGCTGATGGCCGACGGCCATCGCTGCGTCGTCTACGACCTGGACTCCGAAGCCGTACGGGAGCTGGAGAAGGAGGGGGCGACCGCGGCCAGCTCGCTCCACGACCTCGTCGACAAGCTGGAGCAGCCCAGGAACGTCTGGCTGATGCTGCCCGCCGGCGTGGTGCAGCCGACGCTCGACCAGCTGGTGGCCCTGCTCGCCACCGACGACACCGTCATCGACGGCGGTAACTCCTACTACCGCGACGACATGGCCCGGGCCGCTCAGCTCGCCCCCAGCGGGATCCACTACGTCGACTGCGGGACCTCCGGCGGCGTCTGGGGCCTGGAGCGCGGCTACTGCCTGATGATCGGCGGCGACGACGCGGCGGTCGAACGGCTGGACCCGGTCTTCCGCACCATCGCCCCCGGCACCGGCGACGCGGAGCCGACACGCGGCAGGACCCGCACCGACGGGACCGCGCCCGAGGGCTATCTGCACTGCGGCCCGAGCGGCGCCGGGCACTTCGTCAAGATGGTCCACAACGGTGTCGAGTACGGGATGATGGCCGCCATCGCCGAGGGGCTCAGCATCATCAAGCACGCCGACGCGGGCCTGCGCTCACGCTCCGTCGACGCCGAGACGGCCCCGCTGCGCGAGCCGGAGGCGTACCGGTACGAGATCGACGTGGCCGAGGTCGCCGAGGTGTGGCGGCGCGGCTCGGTCGTCGGCTCCTGGCTCGTCGACCTCGTCGCCGACGCCCTCGCCCGCTCACCCGGGCTCGACGCGTACACCGGCCGGGTCTCCGACTCCGGCGAGGGCCGCTGGACGGTCCTGGCGGCCGTCGACGAGAGCGTCCCGGCGCCCGTCATCAGCGCCGCGCTGACCCAGCGGTACGAGTCGCGCGGGCTCGGCGAATTCACCGACAAGGTGCTGTCCGCGATGCGTGGCGAGTTCGGCGGCCACGCCGAGAAGACGGGGTGAACCGTGACCAGCCGTTCCCACAGCACGCACCACGGACCCGTCCCCGACGACCACGTCATCGTGCTCTTCGGCGCCACCGGCGACCTCGCCCGGCGCAAGCTCCTGCCGGGGCTGTTCCACCTGGCCAAGGCCGGGCTGCTGCCCGCCCGCTACCGGATCGTCGGTTCCGCACCGGCCCAGTCGGCGCTCAGCGACGACGAGTTCCGCAAACGGGCCCGGGAGGCGGTCGCCGAGTTCGGCAGCTCCAAGCCCGAAGGCAAGGTGTGGCAGGAGTTCGAGGACGCGCTGTCCTTCGGCGCGGCCGACCCGGACGATCCCGCGCCGCTCCTCGCCGCCGTGGGCGAGGCCGAACGCGCCGTCGGCGGCAGCCCGCGCCGGCTGTTCCACCTCGCCGTGCCGCCGGCGGCGTTCGCCTCCGTCATCGAGATCCTCGGCGCCACCGGCCTCGCCGAGGACGCGCGTGTCATCGTGGAGAAGCCCTTCGGCACGGACCTCCCCTCGGCCCGGGCCCTCAACGCGACGATCCACGCCGTCTTCGACGAGTCCCAGGTCTTCCGCATCGACCACTTCCTCGGCAAGGAGTCGGTCGACAACATCCTCGCCCTGCGGTTCGCCAACGGCTACTTCGAACCCGTCTGGAACCGCGACCACATCAGCCATGTGCAGATCGACGTGCCGGAGAAGATCGGCATCGAGGGCCGCGCCCAGTTCTTCGAAGGGACCGGGACCTTCCGCGACATGATCGTGACCCATCTCTTCCAGCTCCTCGGCTTCGTGGCGATGGAACCGCCGACGGCGCTCTCGGCGAAGCCGCTGCGGGACGAGAAGGAGAAGGTGTTCCAGTCCATGCGGCCCCTGGACCCGGCGCACGTGGTCCGCGGCCAGTACGCGGGCTACCGCGAGGAGCCGGGCGTCGACCCCCGATCCGACACCGAGACGTTCGTCGCGCTGCGCGTCGAACTCGACAACTGGCGCTGGGCCGGGGTGCCCTTCTACCTCCGCTCGGGCAAGTCCCTCGCCGAGGGCAGACACGTCGTGACCCTGGGCTTTCGCGAACCCGCGCTGCGGATGTTCCCGATGGCCGCGAGGGGTCACGGAGCCCGCAACAACGAGCTGGTGATCGACTTCGACGACCCCGGCCGGATCGCCGCCCGGTTCCTCGTCAAGGCCCCCGGCCCCGCCATGCGCCTGTCCGAGGCCGACATGGTCTTCAGCTACGCGGAGTCCTTCAACACGATCCACGCGCTGGAGGGCTACGAGCGCCTCATCCTCGACGCCATGCTGGGCGACCAGTCGCTGTTCACCCGCTCCGACGGGATCGAACGGCTCTGGGAGGTGTCCACCCCGCTGCTGGACGACCCGCCGCCCGTCGAACCGTATGCCCCCGGATCCTGGGGCCCTGACCGCGTCAACCGGCTCATCTCGCCGTACCACTGGAGTCTGCCGGGCCGTCAATGACGTCCGTGACCGCACCGGATCAGTAGCCTCGACCGCATGCTGGGGCTTCCGGATCACGTCCGCACCTGCCTGTTCGACCTCGACGGCGTCCTCACGCGCACCGCCAAGGTGCACGCGGCCGCGTGGAAGGAGATGTTCGACGACTATCTGCGGCAACGAGCCGGGCGCGAGGGCGTGCCCTTCGTCCCGTTCGACGCCGTCCACGACTACGACGAGTACGTGGACGGCCGGCCCCGTGAGGACGGGGTCCGCACCTTTCTCGCCTCGCGCGGCATCGAACTGCCCGAGGGCGGCCCCGACGACCCGCCGGAGACGGAGACGGTCAACGGACTCGGCACCCGCAAGAACGACCTGGTGCTCCGCATGATCCGCGAGGACGGCGTGGAAGCGTACGAGGGCTCGGTGGCCTTCGTCCGGGCCGCCAGGGACGCGGGGCTGCGGCGCGCCGTCGTCTCCTCCAGCGCCAACTGCCGGGACGTGCTGGCCGCCGCCGGCATCGAGGACCTCTTCGAGGAACGCATCGACGGGGTCGTCGTCAGGGAACAGGGGCTGCGGGGCAAGCCCGCTCCGGACACCTATCTGGCCGCCGCCCGCTTGCTCGGCGCCGAACCGGGCGACGCGGCGGTGTTCGAGGACGCGCTCGCCGGAGTGGAGGCCGGAAGGGCCGGACGGTTCGGCCTGGTGGTGGGCGTCGACCGGACCGGGCAGGCGGCGGAGCTGCGGCGGCACGGCGCGGACGTCGTCGTGACCGACCTCGCCGAACTGATGGAGTCACCATGATCACCCACTCCGGTTACGCGGTCGAACCGTGGTCCCTGCGCGAGACCGAGCTGAACCTCGACCTCCTCTCCCAGAGCGAGTCCGTGTTCGCCCTGTCCAACGGCCATATCGGCTGGCGCGGCAACCTCGACGAGGGCGAACCCCACGGACTGCCCGGGGCCTACCTCAACGGTGTCCACGAGCTGCACCCGCTGCCGTACGCCGAGGCGGGGTACGGCTACCCCGAGTCCGGCGAGACGCTGATCAACATCACCGACGGCAAGATCATCCGGCTGCTCGTCGACGACCACCCCTGCGACCTGCGCTACGGCGAACTCACCGCCCACGAGCGCGTACTGGACTTCCGCACCGGCGTCCTGCGCCGCACCGCCGACTGGACGTCCCCCGCCGGCCTCTCCGTACGCATCACCTCCGAGCGGCTGGTGTCGTTCACCCAGCGGGCGATCGCCGCGATCGCCTACGAGGTGGAGCCGCTCAACGGCAGCACCACCGTCGCCGTCCAGTCCGAGCTCGTCGCGAACGAGCAGATGCCCCATGACACGGGCGACCCGCGCGTCGCGGCCGCGATCGACTGCCCGCTCGTGCCGGAGGAGGACTTCGCCCAGGACACCCGGCTGCGTCTGGTGCACTGCACCCGGCGCAGCGGCCAGCGGGTCGGAGCCGCGGCCGACCATCTGATCGACGGACCCGAGGGCACGACCTGGTCCGCCGAGAGCGAGCCGGACGTCAGCAGGCTCACGGTCACCTCGACCCTCGAACCCGGCCGGCGGCTGCGGCTGGTGAAGTTCGTCGGGTACGGATGGTCAGCCGAGAGGTCCCTGTCCGCGGTGCGCGACCAGGTCGACGGCGCCGTCGCCGCCGCCCGGAGCACGGGCTGGGAGGCACTGCTCGCCGAACAGCGGGCCTATCTGGACCACTTCTGGTCCGGCGCGGACGTCGAGGTCGACGGCGACGCGCAGATCCAGCAGGCCGTGCGCTTCGCCCTCTTCCATGTGCTGCAGGCGGCCGCCCGCAGCGAGGAACGGGCCATCCCCGCCAAGGGCCTGACCGGCACCGGCTACGACGGGCACTCGTTCTGGGACGTGGAGTCCTTCGTCCTGCCCCTGCTGACCTTCACGGCGCCCCAGTCCGTCGCCCCGGTGCTGCGCTGGCGGCACGCCACCCTGCCCGCGGCGCGCGACCGCGCCCACCAGCTCGGACTCGCCGGAGCCGCGTTCCCCTGGCGGACCATCAGCGGCGCCGAGTGCTCGGCCTACTGGCCGGCCGGCACGGCCGCCTTCCACATCAACGCCGACATCGCCTACGCCGTGGTGCGGTACGTGGCCATCACCGGCGATGTGACGTTCGCACGCGGACCCGGACTGGAACTGCTCGTGCACACCGCCCGGTTGTGGCACTCGCTCGGCCACCACGACCCCGAGGGCGTCTTCCACATCGACGGTGTCACCGGCCCCGACGAGTACAGCGCCATCGCCCGGGACAACCTGTACACCAACCTGATGGCGCGCCGGAACCTGACGGCCGCCGCGGAGCTGGCGGCACGCCACCCCGACCGTGCCGAGGAACTCGGCGTCGACGACGAGGAGACCGCCGCGTGGCGGGACGCCGCCGCCCGGATCGCGGTGCCGTACAACGCGGCACTCGGCGTGCACGAGCAGTCGGCCGGCTTCACCGGCTTCCAGCACTGGGACTTCGCCGCCACCTCGGCGGAGCAGTACCCGCTGCTGCTGCACTTCCCCTACTTCGACCTCTACCGCAAGCAGGTCGTCAAACAGGCGGACCTGGTCTTCGCCATGGTGACCTGCGGGGACGACTTCACGGCCGAGGAGAAGGCACGCAACTTCGCCTACTACGAGGCCCTGACCGTACGGGACTCCTCGCTCTCGGCGTGCTGCCAGGCCGTCATGGCCGCGGAGACCGGGCATCTGCGCCTCGCCTACGCCTATCTGGGCGAGGCGGCCCTGATGGACCTGGAGAACCTGGAGCACAACACCCGCGACGGGCTGCACATCGCGTCCCTCGCCGGCACCTGGATGGCCCTGGTGCTCGGGCTCGGCGGAATGCGCCAGCACGAGAGCGAGGACGGCGGGATCGGCCCGCTCGGCTTCGCCCCCCGGATGCCGGAGCAGCTGTCCGGGCTGAAGTTCACCGTGATGGTACGGGGGCGCAGGCTGCGGGTGGACATCCGCCGCAGCACGGCCCGCTACGTTCTGGAGGAGGGCGAGCCGCTGCATCTCCTGCACCACGGCGAGCTGCTCACCGTCTCCGCGGACCGGCCGGTGGAGCGCCCCCTGCCCCCGCCGCGGGTCCTGCCCGAACCCTCGCAGCCCAAGGGCCGCCCCCCGGCCGACCGCTCACCCACCGGGGCCTTCGACGGCGACGAGGACACCGACTGAGCCTCACGCCCGGTCGCGGGGGGCCTGCCCGGTCCCGTCCGCTCGCTCCAGCAGGGCTACCGGGCGTGCGCCGAACAGCTCCGACAGGGGCACGGACGCCCCGCCCCGGAACTCCCGGTCCGGGGACAGCAGATCCGTCCAGCGGCCCTCGGGGAGGGGCAGCGCGGTGTCCCTCCAGCCGCCCGACTCCTCCAGCCGCAGCGAGAGCCGGGTCACCGCCGTGACCACCTCGCCCGAGCGGCAGAACGCCACGCAGTGGCCGGCCGCCGGACCTCGCGCCGCCAGGGGCTCGTACGTGCCCGACTCGCCGAACGCCCCGGGACGCCGGCGGCGCAGCAGCAGCGCCGTCCGGGTGAGCTCCGTCTTCTCGCCGGCCCGCCGCCGGCGGAACGGCTCCCGGTTGTCGGGGTCGACCAGCGCCAGGTACTCGTGCTCAGCGCCCTGGTACACGTCGGGCACTCCCGGCATGGTCAGCTGCACCAGCGCCGCGCCGAGCGTGTTGGCCCGGGTGTACGCCTCGACCTCCCGCGTGAACAGGGCCACCGTGTAGAGCGGGGGTCCGCAGGGTCCCGCCTCCACGAAGTCGCTCACCGCCTGCTCGTAGGAGGCGTCGGGCTCGGTCCAGCTCGTGTGCAGCCCGGCCTCCCGCACCGCCTTCAGCAGCGGTGGGCCGAGCCGTCCCGGGTGCGGGATCCCCAGGCCGAACGCCGTCTGCCAGGCCACCCAGGCGACATGGCGGTCGGGCGCCGGCACCCCGGCGACGGACTCCAGCAGCCGCCCCCACCGCTCGGGGCACTCCGTGAGCACGGCGATCCTCGCCCGTACGTCGGCGCTGCGCTTGGTGTCGTGCGTGGACAGCACCGTGCCGGTGGACGGCCAGTCCCGCGCCAGCCGGCCGCAGTAGTCGTGGAACTCCTCGGGGCTCACCGCGGGCTTGCCGGGATCGCCGCCCACCTCGTCCGCCGAGAGGAGCGGGACGTAGCGGAAGTACGCGGTGTCCTCCACCGACTTGGCCCGCAGCGCCGACGAGGTCTGCGCGAAGCGGACGCGGAACGCCTCCTGGTCCGGGCCCTCGCCGAGCCGGCCGAGCGCCAGGTCCCGGATCACGTCGACCGCGTCCGCCTCGTCGGCCACCGCGAACGCCGCCTTCGCGCGCAGTGCCGCGTCGCTCGTCAGGGCCGACTCGCCGCCGGTGCGGTAGGGCCGGTAGACGGGCACCCGCACCAGCAGTTCCCGGATCGCGGCGCGCAGCGCCCACGGCGCGTGATCGCGCAGCGCCGTGTCCGTGGCGCAGACCCGTTCGGCCAGCCGGGCCAGCGCCTCGGTCTCGGCGGCCAGCTCGTGCGTCATCACCTTGTACGCGGCGCGCCTCGCCGTGGCTCCCCAGTAGCCGCCGCGATCACCGGTGGGTGCGGCGAAGTCCCGGTACAGCCGCAGCAGTTCCCCGGCGCCGTCGGGGTCGGTGAACAGCCCGTCGACGCGGTGCAGCGCGTCGTACCCGGTGGTGCCGTCGACCGGCCAGGCCGCCGGCAGCCGCTCGTCGCCGGTGAGGATCTTCTCCACGACGGTCCAGCAGCCGCCCGTCGCCTCGTTGAGCCGGCGCAGGTACTCCTCCGGGTCGGCGAGTCCGTCCGGATGGTCGATCCGCAGCCCGTCGACGACCCCGTCCCGCACCAGCTCCAGGATCTTGGTGTGGGTGGCGGCGAAGACCTCGGGGTCCTCGACCCGTAGCCCGATCAGCTCGGAAACGGTGAAGAACCGGCGGTAGTTGAGCTCGGTGCGGGCCAGGCGCCACCAGCCGAGCCGGTACCACTGGGCGTCCAGCAGCTCCGGCAGCGCGAGCCGTTCCGTGCCCTCCCGCAGCGGGAACGTGTGTTCGCCGTAGTGCAGGACCCGCCCCTCCACCCGCAGTGAGCCGAGCTCCTGCCCGAGCCGCCCGCCCAGCACGGGCATCAGCACCCGCCCGCCGCCCGCGTCCCAGTCGATGTCGAACCACCGGGCGTACGGGGAACCGGGGCCCTCGCGCAGGACCTCCCACAGCGCCCTGTTGTACCGCGGCACGGCGGCCATGTGGTTGGGCACGATGTCGAGCACCAGTCCGAGCCCGTGGTCGCGTGCCGTACGGGCGAGCGAGCGCAGTCCCTCCTCGCCGCCGAGTTCCTCCCGGACGCGGGCGTGGTCGACGACGTCGTAGCCGTGCGGGGAGGCGGGCACGGCCTCCAGCACGGGCGACAGATGCAGATGCGAGACACCGAGGCCGGCGAGATACGGGACCGCCTCCTCGGCGGCCCGGAAGGGAAAGGCCGGCTGGAGCTGGAGCCGGTACGTGGCGGTGGGCGTCATGCGAACGTACGTACCCGCATCGCGGCGTTCTGTGTCATCGTGCGCCGCAACCGGCGGGGTGGGCCGGGCGACGTTCACCTGATACGACGAACGCCGCCCGTCCGGCTCCCTCCACGGCCGGCCGTCACGACCTGCCCGTTTCCGGCCGGTCCGCTCCCCGGTCCGCTCCCCGGTCCGCTGCCCGGTCCGCTCCCGGACCGGCTGCTACGCGGGCCGCCGCAGCACCGTCAGACTCCGGCTGATCATCCGGACCCGCTCGCCCGCCGCCACCTTCGGCCCCTGGCCCGGAGGGACGCCCTCCGGGCGGGCGGTGTCCACCACGACCTGCCAGGTCCGTCCGTGGTTCACCGGAACCGCGAAATCCAGGTCCTCGGCGCTCGCGTTGAACATCAGCAGGAACGAGTCGTCCGAGATCCGCTCTCCCCGCGGCCCCGGCTCCGAGATCGCGTGGCCGTTGAGGAACACCGTCAGCGCCTTGGCATGGGCGGCCTGCCAGTCCCGCGACGTCATCTCCCCGCCCTCCGGGGTGAACCAGGCGATGTCGGACAGCTCGTCGTGCGTGCCCTCCACCGGCCGGCCGTGGAAGAAGCGCCGCCGGCGGAACACCTGGTGGTCGCGGCGCAGCCAGACCATCGCCCGGGTGAAGGCGAGGAGCGTGCCCTCCTGGTCGGCGGTCGACTCCGGCCAGTGCACCCAGGAGAGCTCGTTGTCCTGGCAGTAGGCGTTGTTGTTGCCGGACTGCGTACGGGCGAACTCGTCGCCGTGGCTGAGCATCGGCACGCCCTGGGACAGCATGAGCGTCGCGATGAAGTTGCGCATCTGCCGGTTGCGCAGCTCCCGTACCTCGCCGTCCTCGGTCTCGCCCTCCGCCCCGCAGTTCCAGGACCGGTTGTGGCTCTCCCCGTCCCTGTTGCCCTCCCCGTTGGCCTCGTTGTGCTTCTCGTTGTACGCGACGAGGTCGTGCAGGGTGAAACCGTCGTGGCAGGTGACGAAGTTGACCGAGGCGAGCGGACGCCGTCCGTCGTCCTGGTACAGATCGGAGGAGCCGGTCAGCCGGGACGCGAACTCGGCGAGCGTGCGCGGCTCCCCGCGCCACAAGTCCCGTACGGTGTCGCGGTACTTGCCGTTCCACTCGGTCCACAGGGGCGGGAACTTCCCCACCTGGTAGCCGCCCTCGCCGACGTCCCACGGCTCGGCGATCAGCTTCACCTGGCTGACCACCGGATCCTGCTGGACCAGGTCGAAGAACGAGGAGAGCCGGTCGACCTCGTGGAACTGGCGCGCCAGGGTCGCCGCGAGGTCGAAGCGGAAGCCGTCGACGTGCATCTCGGTCACCCAGTAGCGCAGCGAGTCCATGATCAGCTGGAGCACGTGCGGCGAGCGCATCAGCATCGAGTTGCCGGTGCCGGTGGTGTCCGTGTGGTAGCGGCGGTCCTCCGACAGCCGGTAGTAGGAGGCGTTGTCGATGCCGCGGAACGACAGCGTCGGGCCGAGATGATTGCCCTCGGCCGTGTGGTTGTAGACCACGTCGAGGATGACCTCGATACCCGCCTGGTGCAGCGCGCGGACGGCGGACTTGAACTCCAGGACCTGCTGTCCGCGGTCGCCCCACGACGCGTAGCGGTTGTGCGGTGCGAAGAACCCGATCGTGTTGTAGCCCCAGTAGTTGTTGAGCCCTGAATCGACCAGCCGGTGATCGTTCACGAACTGGTGCACCGGCATCAATTCCAGTGCCGTGATGCCCAGTTCCGTCAGATGCGAGATCACCTCGGGGTGCGCGAGCCCCGCGTACGTCCCGCGCAGCTCCTCCGGCAGCGCGGGATGCATCATCGTCAGACCCTTCACATGGGCCTCGTAGAGGATCGTGCGGTGGTAGTCGGTCCGCGGCGGACGGTCGTCTCCCCAGTCGAAGTAGGGATTGACGACGACCGACGTCATCGTGTGCGGGGCGGAGTCGAGATCGTTGCGCGAGTCCGGTCTGCCGAAGTGATAGCCGTAGACCGCCTCGCCCCAGTCGATACGGCCGCTCATCGCCCGCGCGTACGGGTCGAGGAGCAGCTTCGCCGAGTTGCACCGCTGCCCGCGCTCCGGCGCGTAGGGGCCGTGCACCCGGAATCCGTACCGCTGTCCGGGCATGACACCCGGCAGATAGGCATGGCGGACGAACGCGTCGGTCTCGCGCAGCTCGACCGCCGTCTCGGAGCCGTCGTCGTGCAGCAGACACAGCTCGATTCGGTGCGCGGCCTCGGAGTAGACCGCGAAATTGGTGCCGGCGCCGTCGTACGTGGCACCGAGTGGATACGCCTGTCCCGGCCAGACCTGCATAGATAAGACTCTTCCACTTCTGATCCGGGTGCTGGGAACCTCTTCGGCCGAATCCTCCCCGAAAGTAGGGCAACCTCCTAGGACTTACCACCGTCCTACCGGGTGACCACGGGTAAGAGGGGGGAAATGTGCGCACTCTGATGCGCCGCCACCTGGGGAAACTGGTGGCGGGCACGGCCATTGCGGTGACGGGGACCGCGTTGGCGGCGGGAATCACCCTGCCGGGCACGGCGGGAGCACAGGACGGACCCGGCGGCCCGGCCGCCGCCGCCCGGGAGCGGGGAACGGGGGATCCCGGCGTCTCCGGGCCGGAACCCGGCGTCATGGAGGCGCCCCCCGACGAGGGCGGGAAGGGAGTCGGACGCGACCCGCTCACCGACGACGAACGGAAAAGGGCCGAGGGGCTGGCGACGGCGCCGGCCGCGCGCAGCGGCGAGAACGTGGGCGGCGGCCGGGGCCCGCAGCACCTCACCACCGACCTGGCCGAACCGCTGCCGTCCGAGGCGGGCCTCGCCGCACCGCCGCGCCGCGCCGTCGTGTCGTTCTACGACTACCGGACCGACCAGCTCGTCACGGCCACCGTCGAGGTCGGCAGCGGGAAGGTGGAGAGCCGCGAGGCACAGCAGGGGGTGCAGCCCTCCCCGCGCCGCGAGGAGCTGCGCGAAGCCGTCGAGCTGATCCTGGCGAGCCCGCTCGGCGCCGGACTCAGGGCCGACTACCAGGACGCCACCGGCCGCACACTCACCTCGGCCGGACCGCTCACCCTGAGCGGCTTCGTCTACCGCAAGGAACGCGAGGCGCGCACTCCCGCGGAGCTCGCCTCCTGCGGGGTGCACCGCTGTGTGCGCGTCATCACCAAGATCACCAATGGGCCGTGGATCGACACCAGGGACCTGGCCGTCGACCTCAGCGCCCGCACCGTCGTCCGCGCGCCTTCCGCCTGAGGGGATCTCCGTCCCATGGACAAGAGCAGACTTCCGCGTGCGCTCGCCCCGGCCGTCCTCCCGGCCGGTCCCGTACGCGCCGCACGGGCGGCCCGCAGGTCCGCCCCGGTGCTGGCCGCCGCCGTCCTGCTGGGCGGCGCGCTGACCGCCGCCGGTCCCACCGCGCAGGCCGCCGCGCCCCAGGGCCCCACCGCGGCCCCGGCCCCGGCCCCGGGCTGCAGCGCGCCGTACCGCATCAGCCAGAAGCTGGCCGGCGGCACCACCTGGCGCATGTGCTGGCACTACGACTCCTCCGCCGGGCTCGTCCTGGACAACGTCACCTACCAGCCCAAGGGCGAACCCCGGCCCATCCAGGTGCTGGCCAGTGCCAAGCTCGCCCAGGTGCATGTGCCCTACGACAACGGCCAGGCCGAGTACGACGACCTCACCGGCTTCGGCTTCGGCTACGGCCTGCAGGACCTCAAGCCCACCGAGTGCCCCGGCGGCACCGTCAAGACGGTGAAGGTCCCCGACGCGGGCCGGGTCAAGGGTCTGTGCACGACCACCCGATCACGCGGACACGCCTACCGGATGGCGAGCGACGACGGCGCCAAGGTCTGGCAGGAGCGGGGCGCGGACCTGCTCCTCTACACCGTCAACAAGGTCTCCTGGTACGAGTACATCACCGAGTGGCGCTTCTCCTCCGACGGCACGATATCGGCGAACGTCGGCGCCACCGGCAGTCTCTCCCCGGGCGACTACGACGCCGGAGACGGCCGCGGCTGGCCCATCGGCAAGGGCGCCAGGGACTACGCCGCCAGCCACAGCCACAACGTCTTCTGGCGGCTGAACTTCGGCCTCGACGGCGGTGTCAGGGACCGGATCGAGCAGTACGACTCCAAGGTCACCCCGCCCCCGGCCGACGGCAGCCCGACGACGAGGACCACCCGTACGCCCGTCACCAAGGAGCTCGCCGGGGACGCGCAGACCATGCGGTGGTGGCGCGTCGTCAGCGCGACGGGAAAGAACAAGGACGGACACCCTCGCAGTTACGAGATCGTCCCCGGGCCGTCCGCCCCGCACGCGGGCCGGCCGTTCACCGAGCACGACATCTACGTCACCCAGAACCGGGCCTGCGAGCAGTTCGCCAGCAACAACATCCTCAACTGCGGACCGAACGCCCCCGACAGCGTCGACGAGTGGGTCAACGGAGAGACGCTGAGCCACCCGGTCGTGTGGGTGAACATCGGGTTCCACCACATCGCCCGGGACGAGGACCAGCAGCCGATGCCGGTCCACTGGCAAGGCTTCCAGCTCGCGCCGAGGGACGTAACCGCTATGAATCCGCTCTCTCCGGCCGATCTCGTCGGCCAGAACGGTGCGCCACCGCAGGGGAGTTGAGCGAGTACCTGTGGATCCGGCTGCATCGCCTCCCGCTCCCGGAGTACCCTTCCTTGATCGTTGAAGACGGGTGCGCGGGAGCAGAAGGCGGTGCGCGGGTGAGCTCGGGAGGGATGGAGCTACCCCCAGGTGACACGGGTCACGAGGGGGACTCCGCCGACGTCCCGCCCGGCGCGGTCTCACTCGCCCGCCCGGTGGAGATCGGGGCGGAGCTGGACTGGAGCGCCGACGCCTGGAGCGAGGTGCGTACGCGCGCCCAGCGAGCAGGGCGGGCGTACATCTGGCTGAATCTGGTCGAACAGCGGTTGCGGGCCGTCGTGGCCGCCGTGCTGCGGCCCATCTACGAACCCGTGCACGGCGAGGAGTGGGTCGTCGCCGCCGCCGGCCCGGCCGGCCAGGAGTGGGTGCAGCGGGCCGTCGCCGTACGGGAGGTCAGCCGCCGCAAGGGGTACCTCCTCGACCCGGCCGACGACAACGTGCTCAGCTTCCTCACGCTCCCGCAGCTGCGGGAGCTGATGGTCCAGCACTGGCCCTGCTTCGAGCCGTACTTCGACGACCGGCGCGATGTGGAGCTGGCGCTGGACGAGCTGGAGGTCGCGCGGAACGTCGTCTCCCGCAACCGGGCGCTGAACGAGGCGGTGCTCGCCCAGGCCGAACGGGCCTCGGCCCGGCTGCTGGAGATCCTCGGCAGCGGCGCCGGGGTGCCCTCGGCGGACCGGCTCCCGGTCGACGCGGTCGAGGACCTGGTGGGGGACCGGTACGCGGACGTGGTCTCCATCCACTCCGACCGGGTACGGCTGCAGCGGCAGCTGCCCGCCGAGGACCTCTTCGGGGGCTCCCGGCGCCTCGACGCCATCGGCATAGGACTGAACCTGCTGGTGCAGAACTTCTCCGGGCGGCGACTGGTCCGGCTGGCCGAGTCCGGCTGCCGGGTGCGGCTGCTCTTCCTCAACCCGGCGAGCAGCGCGGTCAAGCGGCGCGAGCGTGAACTCGGCCTGAGGAAGGGCGAGCTGAGCCGCTCGGTGGAGATGAACATCCTCCACATGCGGCGGGTGCGGTCCAAGCTCCGCGACCCCGGCGCCTTCGAGATCCACGTCTTCGACGAGACGCCCCGGTTCACGGCCTACCTGGTGGACGGGGACGGGCCGGACGGGCTGGCCGTCGTGCAGTCGTATCTGCGGCGGGCACGCGGCATGGAGGCGCCGGTGCTGGTCCTGCGCGGCGCCGGGCGGTCGGTGGTGAGGTCCGGTCAGGAGGGCGAGCACGGGCTGTTCCAGACGTACCGCGAGGAGTTCGACTCGGTATGGGCCGACTCACGGCCGGTGTCCTGACTGTCAGAGGCGCGTGCGAGAGTTTCCGTCAGCACCACTGAACGAGGGGGGACGACGACGATGACCTGGCACCGTGAGCCGCTGGCCGGCTTCGACCTGGAGACCACGGGGACGGATCCGCTCCAGGCGCGGATCGTGACGGCGGCGGTCGTCACGGTGGCCGGAGACGGGACCGTCGACCGGCGCACCTGGCTGGCGGACCCGGGCGTCCGCATCCCGGCGCAGGCCTCCGCGATCCACGGCATCAGCAGTGAACGGGCGGCGGCGGAGGGCCGTCCCGCCAGGGACGTGATCGCCGAGATCGCCGAAACGCTGGCCGGACACTGGGCTCGCGGGGTGCCGGTCGTGGCGTACAACGCGGCCTTCGACCTGACCCTGCTCGCCGCGGAGCTCCAACGGCACGGGCTGGCCCCGCTCGTGGACCTCGGCCCCGTCATCGACCCTTACACCATCGACCGCGCGGTCGACCGCTACCGGCGCGGCAAGCGCACCCTGGAGGCGGTCTGCGGGGAGTACGGCGTGGTCCTCGACGACGCGCACGAGGCCTCGGCCGACGCACTGGCCGCGGTCCGCGTCGCCCGCGCGATAGCCACCCGCCACACCACGGTCGCGGGCCTGACCCCGGCCGAGCTCCACTCCCGCCAGGTCCGGTGGTATGCCGAATGGGCGGCGGACTTCCAGGCGTTCCTGCGCCGCAAGGGCGAGGCGGACGCGACCGTCGACGGGACCTGGCCCCTGCGCGAGCCAGTGGCCGTTTCCGGCTGACGAGCACCGCCGCGGGGGCCGTGCAGCGCGGCCCGCCTCTCGTTCCTCGTTCCTCGTCGCTCGTTCGTCGTTCAGCGTCCTTCGTTCCGCGTTCGTCGTTCGTCGTTCGTCAGAACGGGTACCAGCGCACCTCCGCGTCCCCCTGGCGCAGGGACGTCACCCGCCGCCGGAACTCCTCGCGTGCCCGCGGGTTCACCGGCGCGTGCTGCGCCACCCACGCACAGCTCGCCGTCTCACGCGCGCCCCGAAGCACCCCGCACCCCTCCCACCGGCGCACATCCCAGCCGTACGCCTCCGTGAACGCCTCGTACGCCGCCGCGTCCAGCCCGTACCGGTCGCGGGACAGCGCCAGCACGACCAGGTCGTGCTCGCGCAGGTCCGAGGAGAACGTCTCCAGGTCGACCAGGACCGGCCCGTCGGGCCCGACATGGACATTGCGCGGCAGCGCGTCGCCGTGGACCGGCCCCGGCGGAAGATGCGGCGTCAGCGCGGCGGCCGCCGCGGCGAAACCGTCCCGCCGCTCCCGCAGATACGCCGCGTCCGCCGGGTCGATCGCGTCCCCCGCCAGCCGCAGCCACCGCTCGACACCTCCGAGCAGTTCCCGCGCCGGCAGGGCGAACGGGGCCGCCGGCAGCGCGTGCACCTGTCGCAGCAGCGGCGCCAGGTCCCGTGGTTCGGCGGCCCGCACCGCCTCCGGCAGCCGGTGCCACACCGTCACCGGATGCCCCTGAACCAGTCGCGCCGTGGGCTCCGCGGACCGCACCGCGGGGACGCCCGCCGCCTCCAGCCATCCGGCGACGGCCAGTTCGCGTTCCGCGCGCTCGAGCAGCTCGGCGCCGCGCCCGACCTTCACGACGAGCTCGCCCGCGCCGAAGACCGCGTTCTCCCCGAGGGCCAGCAGCGTCGCGTCGTGCGACAGCCCCGCCGCGTCCAGTACCACCCGCGCCCGTGTCTCGTCCATACCGCGGATTCTCGCATCCTCGCAGGTGGGGTTGACGAACCGATGGACCGTCAGCACGATGACGGAGGCCGGTCCGGCGTCGCGAAGGGGTCGAATCCGTGGCATTGGCGGCGACCGCGACGGCGCGGTCAGGCACAGCGAGGGACCACCGCTACCACAGGGACCACGGGGCCTGGTTCCTCGTGCTCCCGGCCCTCGTACCGATCCTCGTCCTCAGCGTCGGCCCACTGCTCTACGGCATCGCGCTGTCCCTCACCGACGCCCAGTCCGGCCGTACCCAGGCCACCACCTGGACGGGGACGCTCAACTTCCGGGACCTGCTGCACGACACCCTGTTCTGGGACTCGTTCCGGATCGGTCTCGTCTGGGCGTTCGGCGTCACCGTCCCGCAGTTCGTGCTGGCCCTCGGCCTCGCCCTGCTCCTCAACCAGAACCTCCGGCTGCGCTGGCTCGCACGAGCCCTCGCGATCATCCCCTGGGCCATGCCGGAGGTCGTCGTCGGCATCATGTGGCGCCTCGTCTACCACCCCGACGCGGGCGTCCTCAACGAGACCATCCGCGATCTCGGCCTCGGCGACGGCCGCGACTGGCTCACCGGACTGGCCACCGCGCTCCCCGCCGTGATCGTCGTGGGCGTCTGGTCCGGCATGCCCCAGACCACCGTGGCGCTCCTCGCCGGCCTCCAGAACACCCCCCAGGAGCTCCATGAGGCCGCGGCGCTCGACGGCGCGGGCGCCTGGCGCCGGTTCCGTACCGTCACCTGGCCCGCGCTGCGGCCCGTCGCGCTCGCGATCACGGCGCTGCAGTTCATCTGGAACTTCAACTCCTTCGCCCTGGTCTACGTCCTCACCAGCGGCGGTCCCGGCGGCCGCACCCGCCTTCCCATGCTGTTCGCCTACGAAGAGGCCTTCCGCTACGGCCAGTTTGGCTATGCCGCGGCGATGGGCTGCGTCATGGTGGCGGTGATCTCCGTGATGCTCGCGCTGTATCTGGTGGGCCGGCTGAGGGGTGGTGAGCCGCGGTGACCATACGCACCGGCAGGGCCGGACGGGCCGGCCAGTACCTGGCGCTCCTCGCGTATCTCGTCTTCCTCGCGTTCCCGTTCCTGTGGCTGGTCTCCACCGCCTTCAAGCCGCCCGGGGAACTCGCCTCGCTCCACCCCACCTGGATCCCGCGGAACCCGACCCTCGACAACTTCCGGCAGGCCTTCGGCGAACAGCCGCTGCTGCGGGCCGCCGCCAACAGTCTGGTCATCGCCCTGGCCGCGGCTCTCGTGGCGGTGGTCGTCGCGACCCCGATGGCCTATGTGACGGCCCGCCACCGCACCCGGCTTTCGAAGGCCGTCACCGGCTGGGTCGTGGTCAGCCAGGCGTTCCCGTTCGTCCTGCTGATCATTCCGCTGTTCCTGATCCTGAAGAACCTCCAGCTGGTCAACACCCTGACCGGTCTGGTGCTGGTGTACGTGGTGTGGTCGCTTCCGTTCGCGCTCTGGATGCTCACCGGCTACGTCCGGGCCGTGCCCGCCGAACTGGAGGAGGCCGCGGCCGTGGACGGCGCGGGCCGGGCCAGAATCCTCGTCTCGGTCACCGCGCCGCTGCTGGCGCCCGGCATCGCGGCCACCGCGATGTTCGCGTTCATCACGGCGTGGAACGAGTTCTTCTTCGCGCTCGTCCTGCTGAAGACCCCCGAGAAGCAGACGCTGCCGGTCGTCCTCACCCACTTCCTCGGCGCCGAGGGCGTCGCCGATCTCGGGCCGCTCGCCGCGGCCGCGTTCCTCGCGACGATCCCCTCGCTCGTGATCTTCGCGATCATCCAGAAACGGATCACCGGCGGAACGCTGGCGGGGGCGGTGAAGCACTGATGAGACCACGCGTACCGGCGCTTGCCGCGGCGGCCATGGCGTTCGTCCTGCTGCTGGCCGGCTGCTCCGGTGAGGACTCCTCACGGACCGACGGGAAGATCACGCTCCGCTTCCAGTCGCTCGCCTGGCAGGAGGAGTCCGTCGCCGCCAACAAGGAACTGGTGAAGGAGTGGAACGCCACCCACTCCCGGGTGCGGGTCGAGTACGTCCAGGGCAGCTGGGACAGCGTCCACGACCAGTTGCTCACCTCCTTCGAGGGCGGTGAGGCGCCCGACATCATCCACGACGCCTCCGACGACCTCGCCGACTTCGCCTACGGCGGGTATCTCGCCGATCTGCGCGGGCTGCTGCCGGCCCGGCTCACCGCCGACATCCCGCAGCAGAGCTGGGAGACGACGACCTTCGGCGAAGGCGTCCACGGGGTCCCGTTCCTCCAGGAACCCCGTGTCCTCATCGCCAACAAGAAGATCCTCGACGCCTCCGGTGTGCGGATCCCGACGCCGCGGGAGCCGTGGACCTGGGAGGAGTTCCGCGGCGTCGCCAAGAAGCTGACGGCGCATCTGGGCAAGGGGAGGTACGGCGTGGCCTGGCCGCTGAAGGATCCGGTCTCGGCCACGCTGAACCTCGGGCTCTCGGCGGGCGGGCGGATGTTCCAGCGGGGCGCGGACGGCAAGGTGCGCATCGAGTTCACCGATGCCGACGCGGTCGTCCCCGGGACCGTCCACGACCAGGTCACGGTGGACGGCAGCGCGTCGCCGACCGCGCTCGGCGGGGGCGGCTCCGACGCCCTGCCCGGATTCTTCGCGGGCAGGTACGCGATGGTCCCGCTGGGCTTCTCGTACCGGCAGCAGATCGCGCAGCAGGCGCCCGAGGGCTTCGAGTGGACCGTGCTGCCCGCGCCCGCCGGCCGGGCGGGGCTCGCACAGGGCGTCAGCCCGCAGACCCTGTCGGTCGCCGAGGACAGCCCGTACAAGAAGGAGGCCGTCGCCTTCATCGACTTCCTGCTGCGGCCGGCGAACATGGTGCGGCTCGCGAAGGGCGACTGGATGCTGCCGACGGGCCGGCAGGCGCTCGCCGATCCGTCGCTGAGGACCGCCGAGAACGGCTGGGCGACCGGCGCGGCGCTCGCGCGGCATCTGAGGTCGGCCCCCGCGCAGTCGGTGCGGGGCTATCCGGAGTGGAAGGACAAGGTGGCGACGCCCGCGCTCCAGGAGTACTACTCCGGCGGCATCGACGGCGCGGAGCTGAGGAAACGCCTGGTCGAGGACGGGAACCTGGTCCTCGCCCGCTACCAGCGGCAGTAGGCGGCAGCAGAGGGAGGTCCACACGGCCGGGCCGCACGACCGGGCCATTACGTTGCACGAGACGTATCGTCTCGTTTAGTGTGGGGCGCATGACCGAACCCCAGCGTGCCCATGTCGCCATGTTCTCCATCGCCGCCCACGGGCACGTGAACCCGAGCCTCGAAGTGATCCGGGAACTCGTGGCCCGCGGGCACCGTGTCAGCTACGCGATCCCCCCGGCCTTCGCCGAGAAGGTCGCCGCCACCGGCGCCGAACCGGTGCTCTACACCTCCACGCTCCCGACCGACGACGAGCCGGAGGCGTGGGGTACGGAGCTGATCGACAACATCGAACCGTTCCTGCGCGACGCGATCCAGGCGCTGCCGCAACTGGCCGAGGCGTTCGCCGGGGACGAGCCCGACCTCGTGCTGCACGACATCACCTCCTACCCGGCGCGCGTGCTCGCCCACCGCTGGGGCGTGCCCGCCGTGTCCCTCTCACCGAACCTCGTCGCCTGGGAGGGCTACGAGGAGGAGGTCGGCGAGCCGATGACGGCCGGGCTCAGGGAGACCGAGCGCGGCCGCGCGTACTACGCCCGCTTCGAGGCATGGCTCGCCGAGAACGGCATCGACACCCACCCCGACCCGTTCGTCGGCCGCCCGCGGCGCTCCCTCGTCCTCATCCCGAGGGCGCTGCAGCCGAACGCCGACCGGGTCGACGAGTCCGTCCACACCTTCGTCGGCGCCTGCCAGGGGGAGCGCGGCGAGCAGGGGCGGTGGCGGCGGCCGGCCGGCGCGGAGAAGGTGCTGCTGGTCTCCCTGGGCTCGACCTTCACCAAGCAGCCCGGCTTCTACCGGGAATGTGTGAAGGCCTTCGGTGATCTCCCCGGATGGCATGTGGTGCTGCAGATCGGCGCGTTCGTGGACGCCGCCGAGCTGGGGCCGCTCCCCGCGAACATCGAGGCCCACAACTGGGTGCCGCAGCTGGCGATCCTGAAGCAGGCGGACGCCTTCATCACCCATGCCGGGGCGGGCGGCAGCCAGGAGGGCCTCGCCACGGCGACGCCCATGGTCGCGGTCCCGCAGGCCGTCGACCAGTTCGGCAACGCCGACATGCTCGCCTCGCTCGGCGTGGCCCGTCACGTCCCCATGGAGGAGGCCACCGCGGACACCCTGCGCGAGGCGGTCCTCGCCCTGGCCGGCGACCCGGATGTGGCCCGCAGGCTCAAGGAGGTCGGGCTCTCGATGGCGGGTGAGGGCGGGACGACGCGCGCGGCCGACCTGATCGAGGCGGAACTCCTTTAGGGAGAGCCCCTCCGGCGCTGCTCACGGATCGGGCCCGATCCGGCCGATCCGTGAGCCCCTGCCGGGGTGTTCGCGCTGCCCGGACGGTGTTCACCGGTGTTTCCCGCGGACCGCTGGGGCGCGGAATTGACCCGGAACCGCGGTGGGGCCGACGGCGTTTACCCGCATTCCCGGCGGTCACACGGCAATGACATCGTGGGCACAATTCCTCGACCGAATTTCCCTGTGTGTAAGGAAAGTTCGACCAGGAGTCCGACTTGTGGAGTGCTGGCCGATTTCGTATGACAAACTCTTGTTGATCAAGTCACAGCTGCGTGAAGGTCTTGATCTGGGCGCGTCAATCGGTCAGGGTTTCGAGTCAACCGCCGGAGATTTTTCTCCCGGTGGCCATTCCCCCCACAAATTGATGACGAGGAGACCCCCTCTTCATGGCAACTCACAAGCGCCCGAACAGGATCAAGCTGACCGCGGCGATAACCGCCGTGGCCGCCGCCGCCGGAGTGACCGTACTCGGAACCTCCTTCGCCGGGGCCGCGACGGCTCCCGCCGAGGGCACGATCTACGGAGCGAACGCCGAAGGCGCCGTCGCCGGAAGCTACATCGTCCTGCTGGACGAGAAGGCCGACAACAAGTCGCTGGCGAAGGAGTACGGCGGCACGCTGCAGCGCAACTACACCTCCGCCGTCAACGGCTTCTCCGCCAGCGGGCTTTCGGAGACCGAGGCCAAGCGCCTCGCCGCCGACCCGGCAGTCGACAAGGTCGTCCAGAACAAGAAGTTCACCATCAACGCCACCCAGGACAACCCGCCGTCCTGGGGCCTGGACCGCATCGACCAGGCCGACACCGCCGGCGACAGCAAGTACACCTACCCCGACGGCGCGGGCGAGGGCGTCACGGCGTACGTCATCGACACCGGAGTCCGCGTCACGCACAAGGACTTCGAGGGCCGCGCCAGCCACGGCTTCGACGCGATCGACAACGACGAGACCGCCGACGACGGCAACGGCCACGGCACCCACGTGGCGGGCACCATCGCCGGCGCCTCCCACGGAGTCGCCAAGAAGGCGAAGATCGTCGCCGTGCGCGTGCTCGACGACAGCGGCTCGGGCACCACCGAGCAGGTCGTCGCCGGTATCGACTGGGTCACCAAGAACCACCAGGGCCCGTCCGTCGCCAACATGAGCCTCGGCGGCGGCGCCGACCCGGCGCTCGACGAGGCCGTACAGAAGGCCATCGCCTCCGGCGTGACCTTCGGCGTGGCCGCGGGCAACGAGTCCAGCGACGCCGGCCAGGGCTCCCCCTCCCGCGTCAAGGAGGCCATCACCGTCGCCTCCTCGACCAAGGACGACCAGCAGTCCGACTTCTCCAACTTCGGCTCGGTCGTGGACATCTACGCCCCGGGCTCGGACATCACCTCGGCCTGGAACGACAGCGACGAGGGCACCAAGACCATCTCCGGTACCTCGATGGCGACCCCGCACGTCGTCGGCGCCGCCGCGGTCTACCTCGCCGCCCACCAGGACGCCACCCCCGATCAGGTCGCCAAGGCCCTGACGGACGGCGCCACGCCCGACAAGATCGCCAACCCGAGCGAGGGCACGCCCAACAAGCTGCTGAAGGTCGTCGAGTAGCCAACGACGGACGGCAACATGCGGCGGCCGCCGCGCCCTCCCCCACGGGGCGCGGCGGCCGTCCTATGGTGTGACCATGGCGAAGACGCAGGCATATGCGGCGCTGCTGCGCGGAATCAACATCGGCGGCCACCGCAGGGTCCCCATGGCGGATCTGAGCACGGTGCTGACCGGACTCGGCCACGGCGACGTCCGTACCTATCTGCAGAGCGGCAACGCCGTCTTCACCAGTGCCTCCGGCGACGCCGACGACACCCTCGCCCGGGGCATCGAGCAGGCCGTCGAGGCACATTTCGGCTTCACCGTCGACTGCCTGGTCCGTGCCGCGCCCTATCTCGCCTCCGTCGTCGCGGACTGCCCCTTCCCCGCGGCCGAACTGGAGGGCAGGCAACTGCACGTCACCTACTTCTCGGAGCACATCGATCCACAGCGGTTCGACTCCGTCGACGCGCCGGCGTTCCTGCCGGAGGAGTTCCGGCTCGGCGAACGCGCGCTGTATCTCTACGCGCCCCACGGACTCGGCCGGTCCAAACTCGCCGAAATGCTCTCCCGGCCCCGCATGACCAAAGGGGTCATCGCCACGACCCGCAACTGGAACACCGTCGTCAAGCTGGCCGAGATGACCGGAGCGAGCGCGTGAGCCCCGAGGAGATCGCCGACGCCGCCGCGGTGGACGCCGCCATCGAGGGCGAACTGCGCCTCCTCGACCCCGCCGTCCGGGCCGAGCCCGACGTCCTCGCCGGGCTGCTGCACCCGGAGTTCCTGGAGTTCGGCGTGTCCGGCCGCCGCTGGGACCGTGACGCGATCGTCGCGGCGCTGGCCGAGGAGGGCTCCCGGGCCCTCGACCCGATCACCGCGTCCGGGATGACGGGCACCCCGCTCGCCCCCGACGTCGTGCACCTGACGTTCGTCACCGAGCTGGGCGGCCGCCGAGCCCACCGCAGTTCACTGTGGCGGCGCACCGACGCCGGCTGGCGGCTGTACTTCCACCAGGGCACCCCGTTCAGTGCCGACGGGAGCTCCGGCGCCAGCTGAAACCACCGGGCAGGCGCACCGAAGCGCTGCTGCGCCCGTCGCTGCTCCGGGTGACCCGGGCCCGGCGCGTGCCCAGACTCAGGGACCAGCCGTGCGTGCCGATGTGCAGATGCATCAGCCTCGGGATGATCGTGATCCGCTTGTGGTAGTAGAGCGACATGTCGGCCTCCTCGCAGCCATCGTGCGCGCGCGAGGCGGCGCGGCTGTCACGGCAACGCCACGGTCGTGTCACCGCTCCTCCCAACGGGCCAACGCGCCCGCGCTCCTCGCTGTCGGTGCCGCGCCCTATCGTCGGTTCCATGTACGACGACGGGGACGGACCGCCACGGGCAGCCGGCGCGGACGACGCGAGGACCCGGGCCGCCGAGGTGCGGGTCGCGTTCGAGGGCCTGCTGCAGATCCGCCGGCTGACGCACACCGGCGCCGGCGACCCGGAGACGGGTCCGGCACCCTGGGAACTCGGCCGGCCGGTCCGGGCCGTCGCCCTCGCGCTGGAGGCCGCCGGGATCACGCCGTCCGCGGTCGACACCGCCACCGGAAAGCGAGTGGCGACGGGTTACCGCGTCCGGGCGGCGGAGGCGGAGCCGGGGACCGTCACCGTCGAATGGCTCGGCCCGCCCGGCAGCGGCGCCACCGGCCAGGAGGAGAGCGCGCTCACCGAATGCGCACGCGTGCTGGACCGCCTCGGCTGGGACGCGCTGCTCTACCGCGGCCGGGCCCGCCGCCGCTTCCTGGAGGTCCGCCCACCGCACACCGGACGCTGACCGGACCCGGGGCCTCCTGCGCCGGCCGCCCCCGCGTCGCCCGTTCAGCCCGCCGCGGCGAGACCCGGCGCGAGGGCCGACGCCTCCTCGTACCGCTCCAGCAGCAGCCGTGCCAGCTCCGGCGACGGGCCGAGGACACCGGCCAGGACATCGGCGCCCGCCGCGCCCGCACCGGCGGCGATACGGTCCGGGAGCCGGCCGGGGGCGATGACGTACGGCGCCACCGCCACCCGGGCGACACCCTCGGCGCGCAGCGCCCGTACCGCGTCCTCGGGACGGGGCGGGCTCGCGGCGGTCACAGCGGAGGCGAACGCAGGTCGCACGGCGCACCAACCGGTGCGCCGCAGCTCCCGCGCCATATCAGCGATCACTGCGATCGCCTCCGGGTCGGAGGAGCCAGCCGAGGCCAGGACGACCCCGGTCGAGCGCTTGTCGGCCGGGGTGAGCCCGGCCTCGTACAGCCGGTGCTCCACCGCGTCCAGGAGCAGCGGGGACGGACCGAGTACATCGGCCTGGGTGATCCGCAGCCTCGGGTAGCGGGCCCTCGCCTCGTTCAGCACGGACGGGATGTCGGCCTTCGCGTGGAAGGCCCGCGTCAGCAGCAGCGGGAGCGCCACCACCTCCCGCACGCCGTCGTTCGCCATCCGCTCCAGTACCTGCGGCACGGACGGCGCGTTGAAGTCGAGGAACGCCGTCGACACCCGCAGCTCCGGCTTCCCCCCGGACCCCTGCGGCGACCGCAGACGCCGCACGAGGGCGTGCACCGTCGCGGCGTGCCGCGGGTCGCGGCTGCCGTGGGCGATGACGAGGAGAGCGGGCCCGTGCATCAGTGGATCCTCAGCTCTTGACCAGCAGACCGCGGCTGCGCAGCACCCAGCGCTCCAGCGGGCTGAAGACGATCAGGTCGATGGCGATACCGACGATCAGGATGAGAAGGATCGCGAGGAACACCCCGGGCATGTCGATGTTGTTGCGGCCGTTCTCCAGCAACTGGCCGAGCCCCAGACCCAGTTCCGGCGAGGACGCGATGATCTCGGCCGCCATCAGCGAGCGCCACGAGAAGGCCCAGCCCTGCTTCAGACCGGCCAGATAGCCCGGCAGCGCGGCCGGCATGACGATGTGCCAGGTGCCCCTCAGGCCGGTGGCGCCCATGGTCCGCCCGGCACGCAGGAACAGCGGCGGCACCTGGTCGACACCCGAGACGAGCCCGTTGGCGATCGACGGCACCGCGCCGAGCAGGATGACCGCGTACATCATCGAGTCGTTCAGACCGAGCCAGATGACGGCCGGCGGCACCCACGCCACCGACGGCAGCGACTGCAGGCCGGACAGGATCGGTCCGATCGCGGCACGGACGAACCTCACCCGGGCCACCAGCAGACCCAGCGGCGTACCGATGGCCAGGGCCAGCAGGAACCCGAACAGGCCGCGCGACACGCTGGTCCAGACGACGTCCAGCAGGGTGCCCTGCAGCCACATGTCGCTCAGGCCCGTCCACACCGAGGACGGCGACGGCAGCTTGTCCTCGGTCGTCACCTTCGCGGAGACGAGGACCTGCCAGACGACGAGCACCAGGCCGATCGCCACAACCGGTGGCAGGACCTTCCTGACGAGGACCTCGCGGACGGGCGTACGGCGTATCTCGACGGCGTCGAGCGCGTCCAGGCCGGCCTCGAGACCGGCCAGGTCGTCCGCCTTCGCCGGCGTCTTCCTCGCGGCGTCGTCGCGGACTTCAGTGCTGGCCATGGCGGCGGATCTCCCCACGCAGTTGTTCGGTGATCTCGATGGACAGCTCCGCGACGGCGGCGTCCTCGATGCGGCGCGGCTGGGGGATGTCCACCGTCCACTCGTGGGCCACCCGGCCCGGGCGGGAGGACAGCAGCACCACGCGCTGCGCCAGCCGCACGGCCTCGCGCACGTTGTGCGTCACGAAGAGGACCGACACACCGGCCTCCTCCCAGATCCGCGTCAGCTCGCCGTGCAGCACGTCACGTGTGATGGCGTCGAGCGCCGCGAACGGCTCGTCCATCAGCAGCAGGTCGCTGTCCTGCGCCAGCGCACGGGCCAGCGCCACCCGCTGACGCATACCGCCGGACAGCTCGTGGACGCGCTTGCCGTACGCGCCGCTCAGCCGGACCAGCTCCAGCAGCCGCTCGGCCTCCCCGCGGCGCTCGGACTTGGGCACGCCGCGCAGCCGCAGCGCCAGCTCGATGTTCTTGCCCGCGGTGAGCCACGGGAACAGGGCGTGCTCCTGGAACATCAGGGCGGGCCGCCCGCCGGGTGTGGCGATGGATCCGGCGCTCGGCCGGTCCAGCCCGGCGACCAGGTTGAGCAGGGTGGACTTGCCGCACCCCGAGGCTCCCAGGATGGTGACGAACTCGCCGGGCGCGACATCGAGACTGATGTCGTCCAGGACGAGCTGCGTTCCGGCGGGACCGGAGAAGGACTTCGAGACGTGCTCGATCCGGGCGGCGTGCTGCACCGCCGTGGTGCCCACGTCAGCCTTGGCAAGTGTGGTGGCCATGGTCGTCACCTCCTGGGAACTGTGGTGATTGCGGGGTTACTTGGCGCCGAGACCGGCGTCGGACACCTCGGGCCTGCCCTCGGCCTTCAGCACCTTGTTCAGGAGCGTGAGGTCGTAGATGCCCTTCAGGTCGGGCCGCTCGATCAGCTTCGCCTTGACCGCCCACTCGGACTGGGTCTTCAGCGTGGCCGCCAGCGGGTCGTCCGTGATCCGGATGCTCGGCCACGCCGGGTCGATCACCTCGGCGGCCAGCGCCTTGCCGCCCAGCTCCTTGAGCGCGGCGTTCGCCGACGCCTTGGCCTCGGCGGGCTCGGCGTTGATCCAGGCGTTGGTCTTCACCGTGCCGCGCAGCACGGCCTCGACGACGTCCGGGTGCTCCTTCAGGAACGTCTGCGACACGATGATGTTCGTGATGACGAACTTCTTCTCCGGCCACAGGCTGGTCTCGTCGAGAAGCACCTTCGCACCCTCGGAGACCAGCTTCGACGCCGTCGGCTCGGGCACCCAGGCGCCGTCGAGCGAGCCCGACTTGTAGGCGTCGGGGGTGACCTTGTTGTCCGTGCGGACGACGGAGACGTCGCCCTTGCCGCTCTCGGCGTCGACCTTCCAGCCCTTCTCCGAGATCCAGTTGAGGAACGCGACGTCCTGCGTGTTCCCCTTCTGCGGAGTGGCGATCCTCTTGCCCTTGAGGTCGTCCAGGGTCTTGATCTTGTCCGGGTCGACGACGAGCTTCACCCCGCCGGAGGCGGACCCGGAGATGATCCGCAGGTTCTGGCCCTTGGACTTCACGTACGCGTTGATGGACGGGGAGGGGCCGATGAAGCCGATGTCGAGCGAGCCGCCGTTCAGGGCCTCGATCTCGGACGGGCCGGCGTTGAAGGTCTGCGGCTCGATCTGCGTGCCGCCGAGCTCCTTCTGGATGAGGCCTTCCTGGATGCCGACGAGGGCGGTGGCGTGGGTGAGGTTCGGGAAGTAGCCGATGCGGACGCTGCTCGCGGAGAGCTTCTTGCCCTCGGCGGCGACCTGGGTCCTCTGGTCGTCCTTGGCCTCGGAGCCGTAGCCGCAGGCGGTGAGCGTCACGGCCAGCAGGGGGAGGGCGGCGGCTGCGGCGAGGCTGCGGCGAAGGGCGGCGGTACGGGTCGTGCGGGTCGTACGGCTCGTACGGGATGCAGGCACGGGAGGTGTTCCTCTCGGTGGCCCGGCGGTCACGAACTCAGGTCGTGGCCGGGAGATCGGCTTTTCCGGGTCTTCGTCTGTGGTGCGGTCGGTGCGTTCGCGAGGCGGCGGTCATCGGACACATCGCGTCACACCTCCCGAGCCCGCGCCGAGCACGCCGCTGCCGACCCGGCCGCCCTCCTTCGCGAAGGTCGCGTACACATCGATCGTCATCAGAAGTCCCACCCCTCGTCGCCTTGGACGGGACCGGCCTCGGCGGCGGCGAAGGCCTCGCCCGCCATGCCGGCCGCCAGGGTCGTACCGTCGGCCGGGTCGATCAGCAGGAACGACCCGGTACGGCGGGAGTCCGCGTACGTGTCGAGCGCGAGCGGCTCGGCGGTACGGACCCGGACCCGGCCGATGTCGTTGGCCTCCAGCCGCCCGGGAGCCGGGTGCTGGGAGAGGTCGTCGAGCGTCAGCCTCGACGGGATGTCCTTCACGATCGCCTTGACCGTGCGGGTGGTGTGCTTCAGCAGCACCCGCTGGCCCACCGTGAGCGGGGTGTCGGCGACGTGGCAGACGGTGGCGTCGACGTCCTGCGTGGTGGCGGGCGCGTCCTCGCTCGGCACGACGATGTCGCCACGGGAGATGTCGATGTCGTCCCGCAGCAGCAGCGTGACCGACTGCGGTGTCCAGGCCACGTCCACCGGGCTGCCGAGCAGGTCGATCCCCGCGATCCTCGAGGTCAGGCCCGAGGGCAGTACGGTCACGCTCTCACCGACGCGGAACGTGCCGGCGGCGATCTGCCCCGCGTAGCCGCGGTAGTCGGGGTGCTCGGCGGTCTGCGGACGGATCACGTACTGCACCGGGAAGCGGGCGTGGCAGCCGGTCAGGTCGTGGCTGACGGGCACCGTCTCCAGGTGCTCCAGGACGGTCGGGCCGCCGTACCAGTCCATGTTCGCGGAGGCGTCCACCACGTTGTCGCCGGCGAGCGCGGAGATCGGGATCGCGGTGATCTCGGGAACGCCGAGTTCGCTCGCGTACGCCGTGAACTCCTCGGCGATCGAGGCGAACGAGGACTCCTCGTAGCCGACGAGGTCCATCTTGTTGACGGCGAGGACGACATGCGGGACGCGCAGCAGCGCGGCGATCGCGGCGTGCCGGCGGGTCTGCTCGACCACGCCGTTGCGGGCGTCGACCAGGATCACGGTCAGCTCGGCCGTCGAGGCACCCGTGACCATGTTGCGGGTGTACTGCACATGCCCGGGGGTGTCGGCGAGGATGAACCGGCGCCGCGGCGTGGCGAAGTACCGGTACGCCACGTCGATCGTGATGCCCTGCTCGCGCTCGGCCCGCAGACCGTCGGTGAGCAGCGCCAGGTCGGGGGCTTCCTGGCCGCGGGAGCGCGACGCGTGCTCGACGGCCTCCAGCTGGTCGGCGAGCACGCTCTTGGAGTCGTGCAGCAGCCGGCCCACCAGGGTGGACTTGCCGTCGTCGACGGACCCGGCGGTGGCGAAGCGCAGGAGGGTGGTGGCCGACAGCTGCTCGGCCAGCTGTCCGGCCGGATCGACTGTGCTGGTCATGGTTAGAAGTACCCTTCGCGCTTGCGGTCTTCCATGGCGGCCTCGGACAGCTTGTCGTCGGCGCGGGTGGCGCCCCGCTCGGTGAGGCGGGAGGCGGCGATCTCGGCGATCACGGCGTCCAGCGTCGTCGCGTCGGAGTCGACGGCGCCGGTGCAGGACATGTCGCCGACGGTGCGGTAGCGGATCAGCCGGGTCTCGACCGGCTCGTCGTCCTTCGGGCCGCCCCAGTCGCCGGCCGTGAGCCACATGCCGTTGCGGGCGAAGACCTCCCGCTCGTGGGCGAAGTAGATCTGCGGCAGTTCGATCTTCTCGCGCTGGATGTACTGCCAGACGTCCAGCTCGGTCCAGTTGGACAGCGGGAAGACGCGGACGTGCTCACCGGGTGCGTGCCGTCCGTTGTAGAGCTGCCACAGCTCGGGGCGCTGGCGCCGCGGGTCCCACTGCGAGAACTCGTCCCGCAGCGAGAACACCCGTTCCTTGGCCCTGGCCTTCTCCTCGTCGCGGCGGCCACCGCCGAAGACGGCGTCGAAGCGGTGCTGCTGGATCGCCTCGGTCAGCGGAACGGTCTGCAGCGGGTTACGGGTGCCGTCGGGGCGCTCGCGGAGCGTGCCCGCGTCGATGTACTCCTGCACCGATGCCACGTGAAGCCTGAGATTGTGCTGTGACACCGTACTGTCGCGGTACTCGATGACCTCGGGGAAGTTGTGCCCCGTGTCCACGTGCAGCAGCGAGAACGGCACCGTGGCGGGCGCGAACGCCTTGAGCGCGAGATGCAGCATGACGATGGAGTCCTTGCCGCCGGAGAACAGGATCACCGGCCGCTCGAACTCGCCCGCCACCTCACGGAAGATGTGCACCGCCTCGGACTCCAGCGCGTCCAGGTGCGTCAGCGCGTACGGGCTGTCCGTGCTCCCGCCCACGACATCGATACTGGTCGTCACGCCAGTCCCCTTTCACTGAGCAGCGCGTACAGCGACGCCGCGGACTCCTGCACGGTCTGGGTGTGCGACTCGATCCGCAGATCCGGCGACTCGGGCTCCTCGTACGGGTCGTCGACGCCGGTCAGTCCACTGATCTCGCCCGCGGCCTGCTTGGCGTAGAGCCCCTTCACATCGCGTACGGAGCACACCTCTACCGGCGTGGCCACATGCACCTCGACATAGGGCGTGCCCTCGGCGCCGTGGCGCTTGCGGACGGCTTCGCGGCTGTCCGCGTACGGGGCGATCACCGGCACCAGGACGTGCACACCGTTCGACGCCAGCAGTTCGGCGACGAAGCCGATCCGCTGGACGTTGGTGTGCCGGTCCTCGCGGCTGAATCCGAGGCCCGCCGAGAGGAACTCGCGGATCTCGTCCCCGTCGAGCACCTCGACGCGGTGGCCCTCGTCGCGCAGCCGGCCGGCCAGCTCGTACGCGATGGTGGTCTTGCCCGCGCTCGGCAGCCCGGTGAGCCAGATGGTGGCCCCAGTCACGTGCTTCTCCCGGTGGTTCAGGGTCGTCGGGTCGTCGTCGGTCGTTGTCATCAGCCGTGCAGCCCGCACTCGGTCTTGCCGCGGCCGGCCCACCGGCCGGCCCTGGCGTCCTCGCCCGCCGCGACCCGCCGGGTGCACGGGGCGCAGCCGACGGAGGCGTAACCGTCCATCAGCAGCGGGTTGGTGAGGACCCCGTGCTCGGTGACGTAGCCGTCCACATCGGCCTGGGTCCAGCGGGCGATCGGCGAGATCTTGACCTTCTGCCGCTTCTCGTCCCAGCCGACGACGGGGGTGTTCGCCCGGGTGGGGGACTCGTCGCGGCGCAGCCCGGTCGCCCAGGCGTCGTACCCGGCCAGCCCCTCCTCCAGCGGCCGGACCTTGCGCAGGGCGCAGCACAGATCGGGGTCGCGGTCGTGAAGTCGCGGGCCGTACTCGGCGTCCTGCTCCGCGACCGACCGGCGTGGGGTGAGCGTGATGACGTTGACGTCCATCACCGCCTCGACCGCGTCGCGGGTGCCGATGGTCTCGGGGAAGTGGTAGCCGGTGTCGAGGAAGACGACGTCGACGCCGGGCAGGGCACGCGAGGCGAGGTGGGCGACGACCGCGTCCTCCATGGAGGAGGTGACGCAGAACCGCGGGCCGAAGTTCTCGGCCGCCCACTTCAGGATGTCGAGGGCCGAGGCCTCCTCGAGGTCCCGGCCGGCCCGCTCGGCGAGGGACTTCAGTTCGTCCCTCGTCTGAACCACCGTCATATCTCTTCCCCTCCCGCGTCGTCGCGCCGGACTCCTCGGGCGAGAAGCCCGAGGAACTTCAGCTGGAAGGCCCGATTGCACGCCGCGCATTCCCAGGCGCCGTGGCCTTGCTCGCTCGGGCGCAGGTCCTCGTCGCCGCAGTAGGGGCAGTAGAAGGGGGCCGCGCGCTCGCTCATGAGAGGGCCCCCTCCGACGCACGGGCCGCCCAGGCGGCGAAGCGCTCGCCGTCCTCGCGCTCCGCCTGGAAGTTCTTGAGGACACGCTCGATGTAGTCGGGCAGCTCGGCCGAAGTGACCTTCAGACCGCGGACCTTGCGGCCGAATCCGGCCTCCAGCCCCAGCGCGCCGCCCAGGTGCACCTGGTAGCCCTCGACCTGGTCGCCGTTCTCGTCCAGCACCAGCTGGCCCTTGAGACCGATGTCCGCGACCTGGATACGGGCGCAGGCGTTCGGGCAGCCGTTGATGTTGATGGTGATCGGCTCGTCGAACTCGGGGAGGCGGCGCTCGAGTTCGTCGATCAGCGAGGCGCCGCGGGCCTTGGTCTCGACGATGGCCAGCTTGCAGAACTCGATACCGGTGCAGGCCATCGTGCCCCGACGGAACGGGGAAGGACCGACCCGCAGGTCCAGCGCCTCCAGAGCGGCGACCAGCGACTCGACCTGCGGCTGGGCCACGTCGAGGACCAGCATCTTCTGCTCCGCGGTGGTACGCACCCGGCCCGAGCCGTGCGCCTCCGCCACCTCGGCGATCTTGGTCAGCGTGGTGCCGTCGACCCGGCCGACGCGTGGAGCGAAGCCGACGTAGTAGCGCCCGTCCTGCTGCTTGTGGACGCCGACGTGGTCGCGCCACCGCTGCACGGGCTGCTCGGGCGCGGGGCCGTCGACGAGCTTGCGCTGCAGGTACTCGTCCTGGAGCACCTGGCGGAACTTCTCCGCGCCCCAGTCCGCGACGAGGAACTTCAGCCGGGCGCGGGTGCGCAGCCGGCGGTAGCCGTAGTCGCGGAAGACCGAGATGACGCCCTCGTAGACGTCCGGGACCTCGTCCAGCGGCACCCAGGCGCCGAGCCGGACACCGATCTTGGGGTTGGTGGACAGTCCGCCGCCGACCCAGAGGTCGAAGCCGGGACCGTGCTCGGGGTGGTTCACGCCGACGAAGGCGACGTCGTTGATCTCGTGCGCCACGTCCAGGAGCGGGGAGCCGGAGATCGCCGACTTGAACTTGCGGGGGAGGTTGGAGAAGTCCTTGTTGCCCACGATGCGGCGGTGGATCTCGTCGATGGCGGGGGTGCCGTCGACGATCTCGTCCTCGGCGATGCCGGCGACGGGGGAGCCGAGGATGACGCGGGGGGTGTCACCGCACGCCTCGGTGGTGGACAGGCCGACGGCCTCCAGCCGGTTCCAGATCTCGGGCACGTCCTCGATCCGGATCCAGTGGTACTGGACGTTCTGCCGGTCGGTGATGTCGGCGGTGCCGCGCGCGAACTCCTCGGAGATCTCGCCGATGACCCGCAGCTGCGCGGTGGTCAGCCGGCCGCCGTCGATCCGGACACGCAGCATGAAGTACTTGTCGTCCAGCTCCTCCGGCTCCAGGATCGCGGTCTTGCCGCCGTCGATCCCGGGCTTGCGCTGGGTGTAGAGGCCCCACCAGCGCATGCGTCCACGCAGGTCGGCCCCGTCGATGGAGTCGAAACCACGATGGGCGTAGATCGTCTCAATGCGTGTCCGCACATTGAGACCGTCGTCGTCCCTCTTGGTCTGCTCGTTGGCGTTGAGCGGCGTGAGGTGGCCAACGGCCCACTGACCCTCGCCGCGGTGGCGTCCGGCCTTGCGGCGGGGCGTGGCGGTGGCGGGCTGTTCCGGGGTGGCGGCCATGGAGGTACGTCCTTCGGGACTGCAGGAGGGCGGCTCTGACCTGCGCACGAGCAGGGCGTCGCGGTGCGCAGAAGGCAGGGGATGTCTGAGGTCGTGGTGGGCTGCTAGGGGCCGAGGGCCCCGGCTGTCCGTAGCGTCAGCCCGCCGGACACATGGCGCTGGACATGCGGCCGAGGTCGACGTGACGCCGACTCACCAAGGCAATTCCAGCTCGAGACATGACGGAAGCGTGTCACGGGACTTTGGACCCAGTCCACCGTCATCCAGAATATGGACAAGAGTGTCCCGCATCGCGAGACACTGTGTCCTCGATCACCCGCACCGCCCCACGGCCGCGGGGCGGGCCTCGGGTCAGACCCGGGCGCCGGGCCAGGGGCCGGGCGTCTCCACCTCGGGCTCGTCCTCCACCTTCGTGTCGCACAGCGTGAAGCCGCGGCGCAGGTAGTTGTCCATCGCGTGCGGGCCGTCCTTGGAGCAGGTGTGCAGCCACACCCGCTTCGTCGGGGTCCGTCCCGGCCAGCGGTCCGCGAGGTCCCAGGCCCGCGCGGTGCCGAACGACAGCAGATGACCACCGATGCGCCGCCCGCGGAAAGCCGGGATCAGCCCGAAGTAGACGATCTCGACGGCGCCCTCGTCCTGCGCCTCCAGCTCGACGTACCCGGCCGGTGTCCCCTTCTCGTACGCCACCCAGGTCTCCACGCCCGGCCTGTCCAGCGTCTCCTGCCACTGTGCGTGGGTGAGACCCAGCCGGTCGGTCCAGCGGATGTCCCCGCCGACCGCCGTGTAGAGGAAGCGGCTGAACTCGGGCGAGGGCACCTCGGCCCGCACGATCCGCACGTCCCCCGCGGGCTCGGCGGCCGGACGCAGATCGGCGGCCGAGGTCTGCTCCAGGGACCACGTGGTCACAGTGATGCTCATGGCCGCCAGGGAACCACGTCCGCGCCCCGGCTCCAAAAAGCCGGGAGCCGCGGGCACGCCCCTGCGCCCCTCGTGCGGATCATGCTCCTGACAGGGCCTGGAACCCCGCGGTCCGCTCCGCGGCGACCGCCGGGGCCGAGGAGTGCGGCAGGAGGTCATCCGGGCGGGCCGGACGGACCACCTCCACCCTGACCTCCTCGCTGAAGCGGTACGGGCGGTGGGCCAGCACACCGGAGAGGTAGCGCCTCACACGTGACATTTCAGCGCGCACCGTCACCGTGCGTGTCGGGTCACCGAACACATCGGACGCCAGCTCCGCGGCCGTGCGCCCCTGCGGATGCCTCGCCAGCACGTACAGCAGCTCGGCATGGCGCGGGCTCAGCTCCTGGGACCAGCTGCCCGCGGGACCGCTGACCGCGACCGTCCAGCGGCGGGCGCGGCTCAGGTCCAGGACGACACGGCTCGCCGTCTCCGTGGCCCTGGACTCGTCGGGACGGACCAGCCAGCCGCCCGGCAGCGGCTCGACGGTGCACATGCCCAGCGACGGCAGCCAGACCCGGCCCGCGCGGAACGACTTGGGCAGCGGCAGCCGGTCCACCGGTGCCATACCGCTGACCGCCGCCGTCCAGCCGTGCACGTCGACGGCCAGCGCCCGGCCGGCGAGCCGGCACAGGATCGGCGCCGCGACCGACCGGAGCCGCTCGACCACCCGCAGATGACGCTCGCGAAGATCCGCCTCCGCGAGCCGGGCCACCGAGTTGACGAGCGCCAGCGTCGCCGGGTGGAAGCCGGACGCCGGGCCGCTGACGTCGACGATGCCCAGCAGCCGGCCGTCGCGCGGGTCGTGCACGGGCGCCGCCGCACAGGTCCAGTTGTGCAGCGTGTGCACGAAGTGCTCGGCCGAGTGGACCTGGACCGGCCGCCGGGCGGCGAGGGCGGTGCCGATGGCGTTGGTGCCGGCGCTGTCCTCGCTCCAGGCCGCGCCCTCCTCGAGACAGATGGTGTCGGCCTGCCGGATCACTCCGGCGTTCCCCTCCCGCCACAGCACCCGGCCCTGATCGTCCGTCACCACCATGATCTGCACGGACGCGTCGGCGATCTCGGAGAGCCCGCCGCTGAGCGTGTGCATCACCTCGCCGAGCACGGTCGCCCGCCGCCGGTGCTCCAGCTCCTCACGCTGCAGCAGCTCACTGCCCGTGGAACTGTCGGGGTCCACGCCCAGGCGGAGCATCCGCTGCCAGGACGCGTCGATGACCGGGCGCGGCGCGACCGGCGGGCGCCGGCCGGCCAGGGTCGCGGCGTGTACCTGGCGGAGCAGACGCGTCGCATGCCCGGCGTCCATGCTGCTGAGCCGTGCCATGTCGAGAGCCGTGTTCCTCATCGGGTACCCCCCGCCGTCGCCGGCGCCGAATGATGCGGGCCGGCCGTGCCGTATCGGTTCTGCTCGGTGCGCGTCCCACCACGCACCGGTGCGTGCCGCATCGCGGCCCCTCCGCCTCCCATCGTGCCGCCCGCGCACCCGCCCGGAAGCCGATTCGCACATCTCCTGCAACGGTCTGCAACTCTGGCCAACGGCCAGCCTGTGCGTGAGGGTGACATGAGCGGAGGGTGGTGCCGTGTCGGCGCAGCACCACCCTCCGCTTTCGCAGGTCAACGCACCGGCGCACACCAAGGGCGCACGGTCGCGTCAGCCGGCTCGCGCGCCGCCGTTCACACCGGCTCGCGCGCCGCCCCCGCACCCGTACGCGCGCCGCCCCCGCACCTGTACGCGAGCCGCCCCCGCACCTGTACGCGAGCCGCCCTCACACCTGTACGCGCGCCCGCTCCACGACGGCCGCCAGGTTCAGCCCGTACGGCAGCGTCCCGAACGCCGACCCCCAGTCCCCGCCCAGCCGTGACGCGCAGAACGCGTCCGCCACCTCCGGCGGCGCCCAGCGCACCAGCAGCGACCCCTGGAGCACCAGCGCCATCCGCTCGACCAGCCGCCGCGCACGTACCTCCACGGACTCCAGATCGGCCAGCTCCGTCAGCATCCCCTTGATCGCGCCGTCCAGCCGGTGGTCCGCGCCACGCGCCCGCCCGACCTCCCGGAGGTACGCGTCCAGCGCCTCCGGCGTCGCCCGCAGCGCCCGCAGCACATCCAGGGCCTGCACATTGCCCGATCCCTCCCAGATCGAGTTCAGCGGAGACTCCCGCAGCAGCCGCGGCATCCCGGACTCCTCCACGTAGCCGTTCCCGCCCAGGCACTCCAGCGCCTCCGCCACCACCGGCGTACACCGCTTGGTCACCCAGTACTTGGCGGCCGGCACCGCGAGCCGCAGCAGCGCCCGCTCCGCCTCGTCACCGGCCTGAGCGGCGTCGTACGCCGCCGCCAGCCGCATCGCCAGCACCGTCGCCGCCTCCGACTCCAGCGCCAGATCGGCCAGTACGTTCCGCATCAGCGGCTTGTCGATCAGCGGGCCGCCGAACGCGTTGCGGTGGGCGGTGTGGTGGACCGCCTGCGCCACCGACTGCCGCATCAGCGCCGCCGAACCGAGTACGCAGTCCAGGCGCGTCGCCGACACCATCCCGATGATGGTGCGCACCCCGCGCCCCTCCTCGCCGACCCGCCGCGCCCACGTCCCGTCGAACTCCACCTCGCTCGACGCGTTCGACCTGTTGCCCAGCTTGTCCTTGAGCCGCTGGATCGCGAACACGTTGCGCGTCCCGTCGTCCAGCACCCGCGGCACGAGGAAGCACGTGAGGCCGCCGGGAGCCTGCGCGAGCACCAGGAAGGCGTCGCTCATCGGCGCCGAGCAGAACCACTTGTGCCCGGTCAGCCCGTACTCCCCGGCCGCGGCCAGCGGCACCGCCCGGGTCGTGTTCGCCCGGACGTCGCTGCCGCCCTGCTTCTCGGTCATGCCCATCCCGAACAGCACACCGGCCTTATCGACCGGCGGCCGCAGGCCGTCCTCGTACACCCGCGACGTCAGCCGCGGCTCCCACTCGGCCGCCAGCGCCGGGTCCGTGCGCAGCGCAGGCACCGCCGCATGCGTCATCGACACCGGGCAGCCGTGCCCGGACTCCACCTGCGACCAGACCAGGAACCCGGCCGCGCGCCGCACATGCCCGCCGGGCCGCCCCCAGGCGTTCGTCAGCCCCGAGGTGACCGCCTTGCCCAGCAGCCGGTGCCACGCCGGATGGAAGTCCACCTCGTCGATCCGGTGCCCGTACCGGTCGTGCGTCCGGAGCACCGGAGGGTTCTCGTCGGCCTGCGCTCCCCACCGCTGGGCCTGCGCCGAACCCGCGGTGCGGCCGAGCTCGGACAGCTCCTGACGCGCCGTACCGAGCAGCCCCGGATCCAGGTGCCGCTCCACGGCCTCGGTCAGCGCACGGTCCGCCGCGAACACGTCGTACGCGACCAGGGGCGGAGCCTGGTTGGTCACGGTGTGGGTGCTGGTCTCCATGCCGATACGGTAAGGAGGTGCAGGCAGCAAACGAAACACCCGAGCGGCCCTCCGGCCGGCTCCACCGGGCGCGAGTCCTCTACCGCAACGTCTCCAAGCGGAAACTGGCCTGGCTGCTGCTGAAGGACACCGTCAATTCGTGCATCGAGTACCGGATCCTCGGGCTCGCGGCCGAGGCGGCGTTCTTCACCCTGCTGTCGCTGCCACCACTGATGCTGGGCGTCCTCGGGCTCCTCGGCTACGTCGACGACTGGACCAGCACCACCACCGTCGCCTCCATCCAGGAGAACATCCTCGGCGCCGCCGGCACCGTCCTGTCCGACCGCGGCGTCAACGAGATCGCCAAACCCCTCCTGGAGGACGTCACCCGCGGCGGCCGCCCCGACGTCATCTCGCTCGGCTTCGCGATCGCCCTGTGGTCCGGATCGCGGGCCGTGAACGTCTTCGTCGACACCATCACCGTGATGTACGGACTCGACGGCCAGCGCGGCATCGTCGCCACCCGGCTGCTGGCGTTCCTGCTCTACCTCGTCGCGCTGCTGATCGGCGCGGTCGTGCTGCCGCTGGCGGTCGTGGGCCCCGACCGCCTCGTGGAACTCCTGCCGTTCGGCACGGAAGTCGTCAGCGTCCTGTACTGGCCCGTGGTGATCCTGCTGTCCATCGCCTTCCTCACCACGCTCTACCACGTGTCCGTGCCGGTCCGCTCACCGTGGGCCGAGGACATCCCGGGCGCGCTCGTCGCCCTCGCCATGTGGGTGCTCGGCAGCTTCCTGCTCCGCATCTACCTGACCAGCACCGTCGAGGGCCCCACCATCTACGGCTCCCTCGCCGCCCCCATCGCCGTACTCCTCTGGATCGGCATCTCGGCCTTCGCGGTGCTCGTCGGCGCCGCCGTGAACGCCGCCATCGACCGGGTCTGGCCCTCGGTCGCCACCGCCGCCGCCCGCGCCGCCAACCAGCGAGTCCGTGCCGCCCACGCCGCCGAGCTGGTCGCCCGCGCCCGTGCCGCGGAAGGCGAGAGCGAGGACGGGGAGGAAGGCGAGGAGGGCGAGGAAGGGGAAGGGAGCGGCGACATGCCGTCGGAGTTCCCCGAACGCTGGTCCAAGTTCCTGCCGCCGGACGACGTGAAATCCCGGTTCCACGGCAGCCGGGATCCTCGCGACAACGGCAGCCAGAAGCTCTAGCCTCGACACCATGTACGAGGAACGGGCCTCGTCGCTGGACGGGGCCGTCGTCTGGCGCAACGAGCCCGGCCCCGGCCCGGGCCTTCCCGTACTGCCCGACGGCTGCATGGACCTGATGTGGAGCGACGGCCGGCTCCTCGTCGCCGGACCCGACACACGCGCGCATCCGTCCGACGGCACCGGCGCCTCGTACACGGGGCTGCGCTTCGCCCCCGGCACCGCCCCCGCCTTCTTCGGCGTACCCGCGCACGAGCTGCGCGACGTCCGCGTGGAACTCGCCGGCCTCTGGCCCGCCGGCCGTGTGCGCGCGATGGCCGCACGGGTCACCGCAGCGCCGGACCGGGCCGCGGCGCTGGAGGCCGTGGCCCTGCGGTACGCGGCGGACGGTCCCCGGCCCGACCCGTTGCTGCGGGCCGTCGTCCAGCGGCTCGACGCCGGAGGGACCGTCGCGGCGACCGCCGACGCGGTCGGGCTCGGCGCACGCCAGTTGCACCGCAGATCCCTGGACGCCTTCGGATACGGCCCAAAGACGCTCGCCCGGGTCCTGCGACTGCAACGCGCCCTCACCCTCGTACGGGCCGGGACCTCCCATGCCGAGGCCGCCCTCGCCGCGGGCTGCGCCGACCAGGCACACCTCGCACGCGAGATGCGGGACCTGACCGGGCTCACCCTCGGCCGCTACGCCGAACTGGCCGCCGGCTCCGCGTCCGCGAACAGGGAGACCCCGGCACCGTCCGGGTCGAGCACGATCGCGTAGCGCTGCCCCCAGAACGCGTCCCACGGCCCCAGGTGGCCACGATGGCCTGCCGCGACCAGCTCTTCGTACACCTTGTCCACCTCGGCGGGACTGTCGCAGAGGAAGGCGAGCCCGACACGGTCCCCGCCCTCGGGCCGGGTCCAGCCGGGATCGAAGGACCGGATCGTCTCCTCGGTGTCGAAGAGCACGCGCGGCCCGCCGGGCAGCACGGCCTCGACATGCGGCGCGGACTCGGCCCCTTCCGCGAAGTCCAGGCCGAGGCGGCGGTAGAAGGCGAGTGAGGCGGCCATGTCGGAGACGACCAGGCCGACGGCATCGAGTCGTGGAGTCATGGAGCCACCGTAGGAAGGGCGGTGGTACGGCGTCTTGAAGGAATCGGACACCGCACGCACACGGTCACGGACGGGCGCCGGGGAGCTCGCCCGGCTCGCCGTCATCGATTCGTAAGGGTCCCCGCGCGCAGTCGCCGGCCCTCGCGGACCAGACTGGAGCCATGCAGAACATCCTCGTCGTCGACGACGATCCGACCGTCGCCGAAGTGGTCGCCGGCTACCTGGAACGCGCGGGCTTCGCGGTCAACCGCGCGGAGGACGGGCCCGAGGCCCTGCGGTCCGCCGGGCAGCTGTGGCCGGACCTGGTGGTGCTGGACCTGATGCTGCCCGGCATGGACGGCCTCGAGGTCTGCCGCAGGCTGCGCGGCCAGGGGCCCGTGCCGGTGATCATGCTGACCGCGCGCGGGGACGAGGACGACCGCATCCTGGGTCTCGAAGTCGGCGCGGACGACTACGTCACCAAGCCGTTCAGCCCGCGTGAACTGGTGCTGCGCGTCGAGTCCGTGCTGCGCCGCAGCCGGGCGCGGGACGAGGGGCGGACCGCCGGACCCGTGCTCAGCTGTGCGGGGATCAGCGTCGACCCGACGGCCCGCCGCGTCACCAAGGACGGCGGCGAACTCGCCCTCACGCTGAGGGAGTTCGACCTCCTCGCCCATCTCATGCGCCACCGCGGACAGGCCATCGCCCGCGAACAGCTGATGCACGACGTGTGGGGCTGGGAGTTCGGGGACCTGTCGACCGTCACCGTCCACGTCCGACGGCTGCGCGGCAAGATCGAGGACGATCCCGCCAGACCACGCCTGATCCAGACCGTCTGGGGCGTCGGCTACCGCTTCGACGCACCAGCACCAGCACCAGCACCGGCGGTGTTCGGCGCACCCGAACCGACGGACGGGGTGTGACACGTCATGCGTGACTTCCTCCTCATCGTGCTCCTCGCCTTCCTCGGCGCGGCCTCCGCCGGGCTGGCCGGTGCCCTCGTCCTGCGCCTGCTGCGCCACCGGTCGGTCGCCGTGTCGCTGACGGTCGTCGCCGCCGTCACCGTCGTCGCGATGCTCGCCGGGACCCTCGCGGTCGCCCAGGCGATGTTCCTGTCCGCGCACGACCTGACGGTCGTCACCACCGTCGTCGCGATGGCCGCGGTCGTGTCGCTCGCCACCGCGCTGCTCCTCGGCCGCTGGGTCGTCGCCCGCAGCCGCGAACTCGCCCTCGCCGCCCGTACGTTCGGCGAGGACGGCAGCTTCGCCGCGCCCGACGGCGAGGCCACGGCCGAACTCGCCGAGCTGAGCAGGGAACTCGCCGCCACGAGCGCGAAGCTCGCCGCGTCCCGGGAACGGGAGCGGGCGCTGGAGACCTCCCGGCGGGAGCTCGTCGCCTGGATCTCGCACGATCTGCGCACCCCGCTCGCCGGGCTGCGCGCCATGTCGGAGGCGCTGGAGGACGGCGTCGTCCAGGACCCCGAGCGGTACTTCCGGCAGATCCGCGCCGAGGTCGAGCGGCTCAACAGCATGGTCGGGGACCTCTTCGAACTGTCCCGGATCCACGCCGGCGCGCTCGCGCTCAGCCCCACCCGGATGTCCGTGTACGACCTGGTCGGCGAGGCACTGGCGGGCGCGGACCCGCTCGCCCGTGAGCACGGCGTACGGCTCGTGGGGGACCGGGTGGAGCCGGTCCCCGTCCAGGTGGACGGCAAGGAGATGACCCGAGTCCTGGCCAATCTGCTCGTCAACGCGATCCGGCGGACCCCGGCGGACGGCACGGTCGCGGTCGCCGCGGAACGACGCCGGAACAGCGTCGTGCTGTCCGTGACCGACGGCTGCGGCGGCATCCCTGAGGAGGACCTGCCCCGTGTCTTCGACACCGGATGGCGCGGCAGCCAGGCCCGGACCCCTCCGGCCGGGGCGGGCCTCGGGCTGGCGATCGTCCGGGGCATCGTCGAGGCCCACGCAGGTCGCGCCGACGTGCACAATGTGACCGGCGGCTGCCGCTTCGAGGTGACCCTGCCCGCCGCCCCGTGACCGCCCGGGGATGCGTCACGGTGTCACATGGCGCTGTACACCGCGTCGACCAGGGCCATCTTGCGCGGATCGTCGGCGATGCGTGACCCCATGCGGTTCATGACGTACCCCATCGACACGCCCGCCTCCGGGTCCGCGAGCCCACAGGAACCGCCGTAGCCGTCATGGCCGAAGGCGCGCGGGTTGGGTCCGTACGACCCGTTCGGGCCGCTCAGCCACAGGCCCAGTCCGATCTCGGTCTCATGGGCGAAGCCCGCGCCGAGGACGAGGTCCCGGCAGGCGCCCTGGCCCTCGCGGACCCGCTCGGCGGCCGCCGCGGACAGCACGCGGTGCTCTCCGAGCAGACCGCCCGAGGCGAAGACGCCGTACAGCTCGGCGACCGCGCGGGCGGTGCCGTGGCCGTTGGCCGCCGGGATCTCGGCCGCCCGCCACTCCGGGGTGTTCGCCCCGGCCGCGCCGACGACGGGGTTGGTGAGCGCGGCGACCGCGACCGGCTGCAACTGCGCGAACGCCGCGGCCTGTTCGCTGTTCGCCGCGACCGGAGGATGCACCAGTTCGGCGGCGCGGCCGGACTCCTTCTCGGGAAGCCCGATCGTGAAGTCGATGCCGTTCGGCCCCGTCACCTCCCGGTGCAGGAACTCGCCGGGCAGCAGTCCCGTGACGCGCCGCACCACCTCGCCGACCAGGAAGCCGTACGTCATCGCGTGGTAGCCGGACCGGGTCCCCGGCTCCCACCAGGGCTCCGTCGCGGCCAGCCGGGACACCGTCAGCTCCCAGTCGCACAGTTGGGCGAGCGTGTGCGGCTCACGCAGAGCGGCGAGTCCCGCGCGGTGCGAGAGGAGGTGGCGGACGGGAAGGGTGTCCTTGCCGGCGGCGGCGAACTCCGGCCAGTACGAGGCGACCGGGGCGTCCAGGTCGAGCAGACCTCGGTCGGCCAGGAGATGCGCGCACAGCGCGGTCGCTCCCTTGGTCGTCGACCACACGTTGACCACGGTGTCCCGCTGCCACGGCCGGCTGCGGGCGGCGTCGGCCCAGCCGCCCCACAGGTCGACGACGGTCTCCCCGCCGGACCGGACGGCGACGGCGGCACCCAGCTCGCCGCGTTCACGGAAGTTCTCCTCGAAAGCGGTGCGGACCGCGGAGAACCGCGCGTCGCAATGGCCCTCGATCCGTGCCCCGGTGTCGGTCATGACCCCTCCGTGCTCCGTTGGACTACGTCGTGTCGGCACTCCGGAACATACCGACTGGTCGGACCGGCTGGAAGGTGTCGTACGCGGACGGATCGGGAGGGGCGTTGTCAGTGCCGTGAGGCAGGCTGTCGGGTGCACCGTCACATATGGCCCCGCAGGGCCGGGACGGTGCGAAAGGACCCGAGACCGGCAAGACCACTGAGACCGCCGAGACGACCGAGACGACCCGAGGGGAATGGCCGACCGATGAGTACCACCGTTGTCATGACGTCCCGTGAACGTGCCGCCGCCCAGGCGTACTTGCGCCTGCTGGGTGCCGTGCGCGCCGCGCTCGCCGCACCACCCGGTGCTGCGGCCCCGCCGCCCCTGCTGCTCACCGCCCCCATGGCCGAGGCCGACCAGGCCCTCGAGGACGCGGGCCTGGCCGGCAACGAGGCGGAACTGTTCGGCCTGGTGACGGGACTTCACACCGCCGGCACATCATGACCGGCGGGACGGCACGGCGGGCACGACGGGACGGCGCGAAGGGCGGGCGTCACGCCTCGTGGCGCAGCGGCGTGAGCTGCTCGATGTCGTAGCGCGCCCGCAGTTCGGCGATCGCCCCGTGATCGGGCGGGCCGCCCGCGTCGAGGATCTCGATCAGTTCCTCGAAGTACCGCTCGTGGTCGGGCGGGGGCGAGGCCTGGAAGAACATCCTCGCCGATTCGCCGGTCCGGTTGGCGAAGGCGTGCGGACAGCCGGGCGGCACGACGACGACCGTGCCGGGACCGGCGCGGACGGAGCGCCGGCCCGACCGGGACTCCCAGTGCCGCCAGTCGTCGCCGGTGCGCACGCGCGGCTCGAAGGCGAGCATGTCCAGCTCTCCTTCGAGTACGTAGAAGAGCTCCTCGCTCCGCGCGTGCACATGTGCCCCGACGTCGAACCCGGGAGGGACGACGACTTCGAAGCTGGACGACACACGTGACATGTCACCGGTGACCTTGAACGTCACCTGCTGGGCCGCCGCGCGCAGCGTACGGCCGTGACCCTTCGGCACGAGCAGCCCGTCCGGCGTCCTGACGTGCGCGGTCACCAGATCACCGGCAATCCTTCGGGGCCGCGGATGAGTGCGCCGGGCCGCCAGTGGAGTTCCTCCGACGGCACGGCGAGCCGCATCCCCGGGAACCGGTCGATCAGGGCGGAGAAGATCAGTTCCGTCTCCAGCCGGGCGAGCAGGCCGCCGATGCAGTAGTGCGGACCGTAGCCGAACGCCACATGCGGGTTGGGGCTCCGGTCGAGGCGGATCTCCTCGGGGTCCGGGAAGACGTCCGGGTCGCGGTTGGCCGCCAGATACGACACGTAGACGGCCTCGCCCTTCCTGACGTCCTGGCCGGCGACGGTCAGGTCCTCCGTCGCGATCCGGCACAGTCCGACGCCGTTGCGGTGCGGTATCCAGCGCAGCAGTTCGTCCATGGCCGAGGTCCGCAGCCCCGGCTCCCGGCGCAGCCGGGCGTGCAGTTCGGGGCGGGTGAGGAGGATGTACGCCATGTTTCCGGTGTTGTTGGTGACCGCCTCGCCGCCGATCTGGACGAGCAGCGCCAGTCCGACCGCCTCCGACTCGGTGATCTCACCGTCCGCGACGGCCGTCCCGAGCAGCCCGGTCACATCCTCACCGCCGGTGCCCCGACGCTGCTTCAGCAGTTCGGCGAAGTAGTCGCACATCGCGGTCCTGGCCTGCTCGCTGCGCTCCGCGCCGTGGGAGGAGGACAGGATGAGGGCGGTCCACTCGTGCATCCTCGGCCGGTCCCTGGCGGGTACGCCCATGAGTTCGCAGACGACGGCCAGCGGGAACGGCGAGAGGACACGCCCGACGAGATCGGCGGGCGGTCCGTCGTGCAGGACACCGTCGACGAGTCCGTCGAGCATGTCCTGGGCCCGCCCGCGCAGCCGGTCCATCGCGCGGGTGGTGAACGCGGCCGCGACGGAGCGGCGCAGCCGGGTGTGGTCGGGCGGGTCCTCGAAGCCGACCGCCCCGTCCACGGGTATGAAGTGCGGTGCCAGGCGCGTGACATCGTTCCCGACGACCGCCTTGCGGCTGAAGCGCGGATCGTTCGTCACCATCCGCACGTCGTCGTAGCGTGTCGCCAGCCAGGCCCAGCCCCGGCCGTTGGGGAGCCGGATCCGGGTCAGTGGACCCTCCCGCATCAGCGCGGCGAGGTCCGGGTCGAAGTCCACCCCGGTCAGGTCACTCACCGGCCAGAAGCGCACCGGCGGGCCGCCGTCGGCCGCGCCGGCCGTGGCCGGAAGGGCCGAGGTGGTCGTCGTGGCCGAAGCGGTCGGAGCGGTCGTCGTGGTCCCTGCCCCGGACGCCCTCGCCGGGCAGCCTGCCTCAGTGACCCCGGGCCCCTTGGTGGTCTCGTTCCGCATGGCCGGCTCACCTCCTCTCCGTCGCCAGCGCCCCTTCGCGGGCGAGGGCACCTTCGGGCGTGCTCCAGCGGCCCAGCGACATCTCCGCGGTGATGCCCGGGCCGAAGCCGGCGAGGATGCCCCGCGCCATGTCGTCCGGGGCCCCCTCGTCGAAGAGCCTGCGCAGGGCGTCCAGCACGACCGCGCTGGCGATGTTGCCGTACTGGGTGAGCGTGGCCCGGCTGAAGCGGAACGCCTCGGGGGCCACCCCGAGATACTTGCCGAGGTCGTCGAGGATGCGTGGCCCGCCCGCGTGGATGATGTAGAAGTCCAGCGAGGCGGCGTCCCAGCCGTGTTCCGCCGCGAGGTCCTTGAGCGCCGGAGCCAGCGGTTCCATGGTGCCTGGCACCCGCCGGTCCAGCTTGAAGTGGAATCCGGTGGAGCGGACGTCGTAGGCGATCCAGTCCTCGGTGTCCCGGACGAGAAAGGAGCCGTTGCGCTCCAGCACGACGCCATGGCCGCCCCGGCCGCGCACCACGACGGCGGCGAGACCGTCGCCGAAGAGCCCGTTGGAGAGCAGATTGCCGACGTCCAGATCGGTGGGCTGGTAGCACAACGAGCAGAACTCGCAGGCTACGACGAGCGCGTTCGCCTCCGGGTAGGCGGTGCAGAAGTCGTGCGCCCGGTTGACCGCCGCGCCCCCGGCCGCACAGCCGAGCTGGGCGATCGGCACCTGGCGCGCGTCGGTGCGAAAGCCCATCGTGTTGATCAGCCAGGCCGTCAGCGACGGCATCATGAAGCCGGTGCACGACACGTAAATGATGACGTCTATGTCGACGGGCCGGAGTCCCGCGTCGTCCAGCGCCTGCTCGATGACCCCGGGGACCCGGGCCTTCGCCTCGTATTCGTACACGGCGTTGCGCTGTTCGAAACCGGGATGTTTCAGCGTCTCCTCGATCGGTTGCAGAAGATGCCTCTTCTCCACGCCGGTGTTCCGGATCAGACGCAGCGCCAGATCCAGTTGTGGATGGTCCGCGTGGACGGACCGCGCCAGGTCAAGGGTCTGCTCCATGGTGATCACGTGCTCGGGTACGGACACTGCCGGTCTGCACAGAGTGGCCATGATGGTGCGCCCTTCTCTCGCGTTTCCTTCTAAAGGATCAGGGACGTCACCCGTTCGCGCCCGCCGAGGAAAGCCCTTGCCGCTGGGCTGTCCGGGTGATGCCGCGCCGGTGCCGGGCCGACGGGCCGGCGATCGGGAAGGGATGTCGAACCCGCTGGATGCCGCCCGGGCCGCTCACTCGGCGTGATCGGTGCCGGGTGTGCGCGTACAGCGTTGAACGTTGGGAGTTGAACGCCATGACGTCAGAACCCGAGACGGTGGCCGCGCCCGGCCCCGGTGCGCAGGAGGACTCGACGGGGGCCGGCTCGCGGGAGGACCCGGCCGGGCCCGGTCCGCGGGGGCGATCGGCCGAAGCCGGCCCGAAGGAGGACGTGGGCGAGGTGGGTGAGGTGGGCGACGAGGGCGCCCTCTTCTGGAGCCTCGACGATCTGAAGGCGCTGGACTTCGACCCGCTTCTGACCACCCTGCTGCGCGAGGAGCCCGTCGCCCGTATCCGGCTTCCGTTCGGTGAGGGGACCGCCTGGCTCGTGACGCGCTACGACGACGTCAAGCAGGTCACGTCCGACCCGCGGCTCAGCCGCCGGGCCCTGGCGGAGCGCGAGGTGACGAGCGGCTCGCCGCACGCCATCGCCGCGAAGCACGCCGCCCTCAACTACACGGACCCCCCGCATCTGAACACTCTGCGCCGTGTCGTCGCCCGGGCCTTCACCGGCAGGAGCATGGAGCGGCTGTGGCCGATGGCCCGGCGAAGGGCCGAGTCCCTGCTGGACGGGATGGAGCGGAATGGTCCCCCGGGCGATCTGATGCAGCATCTGCACGGGCCCTTTCCGCTGTCGGTCGTCTGCGATCTGCTCGGGCTGCCCGAGGGCGAACGCGCCGGGATGACCTCCTGGGCGAACGTCATCATGGCGCCGCGCCAGGCCCCGGCCCGCAGCGAGGAGGCCAGGGCCACGGTCCGTGACGTCGTCGTCGGGCTCCTCGACCGGCGGCGCACCGAGCCGGGGGAGGATCTCGCGGGAGTCCTCGCGGCCGCCGTCAAGGACGCCGAGATCAGCGACGACGAGGCCGTGTCGCTGGCGACGGCGATCCTCGTCAGCGGGGCGCACGCGGTGCGCAACAACAGCGCGAACATGGTGTACGCGCTGCTCACCCACCCCGAGCAGCTCGCGAGGCTGCGGGCCGAGCCCCGCATGCTGCCGCAGGCCGTCGAAGAACTGCTGCGCTACATCCCGCACCGCAACGGTGTGGGCCTGCCGCGGATCGCGACCGAGGACCTGGAGGTCGGCGGCGTACGCATCAGGGCGGGCGAGGCGGTCTACTGCTCGTACCTCTCCGCGAACCGGGACCCGGCGGTCTTCACCGACCCGCACACGCTCGACCTCGGACGTGAGGCCGTGACGCATCTGTCGTTCGGGTTCGGGCCGCACCACTGCGTCGGCGCGATGCTGGCCCGGATGGAGTCCGAGGTGATGATCGCGACGCTGCTGGACCGCTATCCGCGGCTCGCGCTCGCGGTGCCGCCCGAGGAGATCGCCTGGGAGGAGGGCGCGCTGATCCGCGGGCCCAAGACCCTTCCGGTGCGCTGGTGAGGCGGTCATGGACGTGGATCTGCGCATCGTGCACGGTGCACCGGATGACGAGGAACTGGCCGCGCTCATGGCGGTCCTGACCATCCTCGCCCACCGCCGGGCCGCCGCCCGGGCCACACCGGGCGGCGGCCGGCCCCGGCGCGCTCACTGGGACCGGACGTGGGGCGGCGGCTTCCAGCCGTGCGGCTCCTGGCGGGAGAGGGACAGGACGGTCATGTCGTTCGACCCGGGCAGCCGCTGAGACGACGACATCCGCCCGTGGTCGCCGGCGCGGACGCCGGTACGCACCGATTGCCCGTAGCCGTCGGTGCGAGGGCTCAGACGAGCAGTCGCAGGGAGGTGTCCGACACCCCCACCGCGACCGTCTGACCCCAGGTCAGCTCCAGTGCGTCGGACTCCATCCCGTCGCCGAAGGCGACCAGCCGCTCGGACTCCACCGTGAGCCGAAGGTGCCGCCCGGCCGGCAGCACTCCCTCCACCAGCGACGTTCCGGTGGCGGGGGAGGGCCAGGCCTCCCGCACGAACCAGAGGAGCATGGCCTCGGCCGGTGCGGGCAGCGGCCGGCGGCTGCCGCGCTCGCGCCACAGCGAACGCAGCCAGCCGGTGGCTCCGGTCCCCGTGCCGACGAGGACGCCGGAGGACGCCTGTGGCTCCGTCCCGCCGGGCCCGTCGTCGACACCGATCCGGTACCGGGACGTCTGGTGGTCCGGCCGGCCGAGGTAGATCTCGTTGAGCGCGACGAGGCGCTGGGTGTCGTCGGCGACGGCCTCGACCATGGTCAGCTCCTCGGCCGTGGCGCCGCGGGCGACGGCGGCCCGCAGCAGCCGGGCGGTGTCTGCCGCCCGGTGGCGTACGAGCACCCCGGGATTGCGCCCGGGATCGGTGTCGATCCCCACCACCGGCTGCCCGGTCAGGTACTTCGCCGTGTTGGCGACGAGCCCGTCCTGGCCGGCCACGACGACCACGTCCTCGGGTGCGAACAGGAACCGGTCGAGGTCCGCGCGCTCCACCCGCGTCTGCCGCCACTGCACCGGCACGGCCGCCGACACCTCCGCCAGCGTCCGCCGGGTGCGGTGGTGCCGTTCGGCCACGTCCTGGATGCTGCGGCCGCGCGAGGAGAGGAAGAACTCGGCCTGGCCGTGGGTGCCGTGCCGGGCGAGCAGCTCTTCGTACTCGGTGGTGCGGTGCACGAGCACCGCGCGCGGTGCCAGGCTCACGCCGTCCCCGTCCCCGTCCCCGTGGCCGTTCCCGAACCGCCCAGCCGGGCGAGCAGTCCGGTGAGGACGTCGGGGGAGAGGGTGATGCTGTCGACGCGCGGCAGGTTCTCCGCGAGGCGGCTGACCGCCAGTGCGTGCAGCGTCGCCGGGTCGGTCTCGGCGTGCACGCGCAGCCAGGCGGCCTGGGCCCCGGCGCGCGCCTCGCCGACCTCGCGGGCCGCCGTGGCCTCGGCCTTGGCGAGCCGTACCGTGCGAGTGGCTTCGGCCTCGGCGCGTACGGCGTCGGCAGCGGCGCTCTCCTCCGCCTCCCGCCGGGCGTTGGTGCCCTTCTGCTCGACGAGCCGCTCCTCCCTGCGGGCCAGCTCGATCCGGCTGGCGAGCTCGTTCTCGGCGATGGCCCGTTCCCGCTCCACGGCGACGGCACGGCGCTCGTAGGTCGCGCGGTCGGCCTCCTGCTGGATCTGCTCACGGGCCGGGGTGCGCAACGCCCGTTCGACCTCGGGTTCTGGGCGCAGGGCGATGACGCGTACGGCCACCACCTCGATGCCGGTGGCGCCGAGCCGCGGCTCGCCGCCGAGACCGGCGGAGATCCTCTCCCGTACGGCGGTGACGCCGTCGGCCAGCGCCGCCGACAGCGGCGTGCGGGCCAGGACGTCGAGCGCGTGCTGCTGGGCGGTCCCGGTGAGCAGCGTGGAGATCTGCTCCAGCGGGGCGCCGCGCCAGACGCCGGTGTCCGGGTCGACGGAGAAGTCCAGGCGGGCGGCGGCGGTGGCGGGTTCGCTGATCCGGTACGTCACCGTCGCCTGCACCGACACGTCCTGGAAGTCGGACGTCCTGGCGTGGAACGTGACGGCCAGCTCCCGGTCGTCGACCGGTACTTCGGACACGGCCGCGGTCAGCGCCCGGAACCAGAAGCTGAGGCCGGGGCCGTCGTGGACGAGCCGGCCGCGCCGGTGGTGGCGGACATGGACGGTGGGTGCGGAGCGCAGATGGCGCCAGCCGAAGCGCCTGGTGATGTCGGCCATGGAACAACCCCCTTGTTTTCGTCACTGCGACGATATCGGTGACCGCCGCTTATCGTCAAGGCGACGAAATGGGAGGGTCGCGCGCTTGCGCCGACCGCGGCACCCCACCAGGCTGACGGCATGGTCACCATCACCGTGCGCAGGGTCTACGACGATCCCCGGCCCGACGACGGCACCCGCGTCCTCGTCGACAGGCTCTGGCCCAGAGGGGTCTCCAAGGAGCGGGCGGCGGTCGAGGAATGGCTCAAGGAGGTGGCTCCCTCCGGTGAGTTGCGCACCTGGTACCACAAGGACGCCTCCCGGTACGGGGAGTTCGACGCGCGCTACCGCCAGGAGCTCGAACAGGGCCCGGCCGCGGAAGCCCTGGAGCGGCTGCTCGCCCTCGCCCGCGGCGGGCCGGTCACCCTCGTCACCTCGGTGAAGAACGTCGAGGGCAGCCATCTCCCGACGCTCGTCGACGTGCTGGAGAAGGCGGCTCAGGCGCCCCCGAGCCCGTAGACGCGGTCGGCCGTCCCGGCGAACACCTGGGCCTGCTCGTCCCGTGCCAGTCGCTCGGTCAGCGTACGCGCGCAGGCCAGTACGCCGGCGTACGAGGAAGCCAGCCGGCACACCGGCCAGTCGGAGCCGTACATCGTCCGGGCCGGCCCGAACGCCTCCAGCACCGTGTCCGCGTACGGCCGCAGACCGCCCACCGTCCAGGTCGTCCAGTCCGCCTCGGTGACCATCCCGGACAGCTTGCAGACGGTGTTCGGCAGCGCCGCCAGCGCGCGCACCGCGGCCCCCCACGGCTCCCGCCCGCCGGTCGCGATCGGCGGCTTGCCCAGATGGTCGAGGACGAACGTCAGCCCGGGATGGGCGGCGGCCGTCCGCACCGCCGCGTCCAGCTGATGCGGCCGGACCAGCAGGTCGTACACCAGCCCGGCCTCCGCGACCGCGGACAGCCCGCGCCGCACGTCGTCCCGGAGCAGCCAGCCGGGGTCCGGCTCGCCCTGCACCGGATGGCGGATGCCGACGAGCCGTTCCCCGCCGGGGAGTTCACGCAGCGCGGCCAGGGCGCCGGCGACGTCCGGCGCGGTCAGGTCCGTCCAGCCGACCACACCCGCGACCGGACCGTCGTCGGCGGCGGCGAGAGCGAGGAACTCGGGAGTCTCCTGTGCCACCGGCACCGTCTGGACGAGGACCGTCGCGTGCACCCCGGCCGCCGCCGTCTCCGCACACAGCTCGGGGAGGAGGAAGTCCCGCCGGATCGTGGCGAGTTCCGGGCCGATCCAGTCCTGGTCGCGCACGGACAGGTCCCATACATGGTGATGGGCGTCGACGATCCGCATGACGGTCACAGCTCCCAGACGACCGGGAGCCCGGCCCCGGCACCCTCGGCGGAGTAGTCGTGCACCACGTCCAGCAGCTCCGCCATCCGCGCCTGCCACGCGATGTTCACCGGCAGGCCCTCCAGTTCGGCGAGCAGCCGGGCGTAGTCCGCGCAGTCGATGACGTGGAACAGGTCGGTGCCGCTGCGCCAGATCGTCCACGAGGAGGCCCCTGCGGCACGGATCGCCGCCCGCAGCTCCGCGGGCACCTCCCGGTGCGCCGCCTCGTACTCCCCGATCCGGTCGGCGCGGACCCTCGTGTGCAGGGCGACTCTCATACCGGCTGCACCAGCCCTTCCTCCTCCAGCTCCGTCCACAGCTCCTCGGGTACGGGAACGGCCAGCATCGCCGCCGCGTCCTCGATCTCGTACGGGGAACACGCCCCCACGAGCACGCTCGCCACCGCCGGATGCCGGAACGGGAAGGCCAGCGCCGCGGCCCGCAGCGGGACCCCGTGCCGTTCGGTCACGGCCTTCACGCGCAGCGCCCGTTCCAGCACCCGCGCGTCCGCGGGCCGGTAGTCGTAGGTGGCGCCGGGCTTAGGGTCGGCCAGCAGGCCCGAGTTGAACACACCGCCGATGACGACGCTGCGGCCGCGCGCCGCGGCCAGCGGCAGCAGCTGCTGGGCGGCGCGCTGGTCGAGGAGGGTGAACCGGCCCGCGCACAGCACCACATCGGCGTCCGTGTCGCGGAGGAAGCGCGCGAGCATCCCGGCCTGGTTCATGCCGGCGCCGATCGCCCGTACGGTGCCCTCCGCGCGCAGTCGCTCCAGCGCCGGATAGGCCTCGCGGAACGCCTGCTCGGCGTGGTCGTCGGGGTCGTGGAGATAGACGATGTCGATCCGGTCCAGACCGAGCCGCCGCAGGCTGTCCTCGATGCTGCGCCGCACCCCGTCCGCGCTGAAGTCCCAGCGGCGGCGGTGCGTCGCGGGGGTCGCGAAGCCGTGGGCGAGGTCGTCGGCGAGGTCGTCGGCGGGGCCGTCGCCGTGCCGCTCGACGGGTTCCAGGATCCGCCCCACCTTCGTGGACAGGGTGAACCCGTCCCGTGGCCGTTCCCGCAGCGCGGCCCCGAGCCGCCGCTCGGACAGCCCGAGACCGTAGTGCGGGGCCGTGTCGAAGTAGCGCACACCCGCGTCCCAGGCGGCATCGACGGCGGCCGCCGCCGTCTCCTCGGGCACGGCCCTGTAGAGATTGCCGATGCCGGCCGCCCCGAAGGACAGCCCGGTCACCGGACAGCCGCTGCGCCCCAGTTCGGTGCTGAGCATCCCGTCGTCGCCCCTGCCCCTTGTCGCCCCGCGTCGGCATCGCGAGCCCGCGTTCGTCCGCGCGCGGGCCACGTGATCCGCATATTTATCAGACCTATGAGAGGACGCGACACCCTTCTGTCCGAGTTTTCCGGCGCGATCGGAGCGCCGAAGCCGTTATTGATCCGATGAATCACGGGTTGTCCGCCGGCTACGGGCTCCGGGCTACGGACTGCCTGCTACCGGTGTCGGCTAGCGCCCCGCGGCGAAGGCGTCGACGCCGGTGAGCTCCGCCGACAGCTCCCACAGGCGCTCCGCCTGTCCGGGATCGGTCGCGTATCCGCGTACGCCGCTGGTCAGCTCGTCCGCATCGTCGGTCAGCGGCTCGGCGATGTCGCAGTCCTCGCAGTAGACGCCGCCGAGGCCCGCCAGTCGCGGGGAGGTGGCCGCCCACACCTGCGTCGCCGCGCCCTGCTCGGGCGTCTTGAAAGCCGTGCCCACCGGACGGCCCTGCTCGTCGATCCAGCCGCGACCGAGCATCTCCTCCGTGGAGAGATGACGCGCCAGTTCGGTGAGGATCTGGCCGGGATGGACGGCGAAGGCCCGTACTCCGGCGTCCCGGCCCAGTGCGTCGAGCCGTACGGCGAACAGCACATTGGCCGTCTTGGCCTGCCCGTACGCCTGCCACTTGTCGTAGCCGCGGGCGAAGTGCACGTCGTCCCAGCGAATGCCGGAGAGCTGATGGCCCCGGGAGGACAGCGAGACGACGCGGGCGCCGCCGTCCTCGATGGCCGGCCAGAGCCGGTTGACGAGGGCGTGGTGGCCGAGGTGGTTGGTCGCGAACTGGGCCTCCCAGCCGGGCCCGACGCGCCTCTCGGGGCTGGCCATGACGCCCGCGTTGTTGACCATCATGTCGATGCCGCGGCCGGAGGCAAGGAAACGTCCGGCGAAACCGCGGACGCTCTCCAGGTCGGAGAGGTCCAGTTCGTCGACCTCCACGTCGCCCTCGATGCCCGCGACCGCTTCCTCGGCGACCGCGCGCCGGCGCGCGGGTACGACGACACGGGCCCCGGCGCCGGCCAGCGCCCGTGTCGTCTCCAGCCCGAGGCCCGAGTACCCGCCCGTGACGATGGCGAGCCGGCCGGTGAGGTCGATGCCCTGCAGAACGTCCAGCGTGGTGCTCCGGGCTCCGAACCCCGAGCCGATCTTGTGCTGAGGAATGCTCATGCTTCGACGCTAGACCTTGAAGTGCTCTCGAACGCAAACGGAAACGCAAACGCCGTCGCGTGGGCGGGCGTGGGTGGGCGAGGGCGGGCGCGTCAGCGTGCCTCGTCCAGCCGGGCGCGCTGCTCCGGGGTCAGGTCCAGGTCCACCGCCGCCAGGCTCTCCTCCAGTTGCGCCACCGACGACGCGCCGACCAGCGGAATCACCGGGATCTCACCGCCGATCAGCCAGGACAGGACGACCTGGTTCGGCGTCGCGCCGGTCTCCTTGGACACCGCCCGCAGGGCTTCGAGACGGGCGGGAGTGCCCGCGTGGTCGAGGCCCGGGTCCAGCGGCTTGTCGTCACGCGTGTACGCGCCGCCGAGCAGCGGGGAGTACGCGACCAGCGTCAGCGACGGCTCGGCCCGTACATAGCCGAGCAGATCCCCGGCGGCCGTGCCCAGTTCGCCGTCGGGCGAACGCAGCGTCGGCAGGTCGGTGCGGCGGCGCAGATAGCTGTGGTGGTACTGGAGGACCTCGTAGCCGGGCAGCCCCGCCGCCGCGGCCACGTTCCTCGCCCGCTCCACGCGCCACGCCCAGTGGTTGCTCACTCCCAGCAGCCCGGCCGTGCCGTCGGCGACGAGCCCCGCGAACGCCTCCACGGTCTCGCGCACCGGCACGTCGCGGTCCTCCACGTGCGCGTACAGCAGATCCAGCCGGTCCACCCCGAGCCGCTCACGGCTGCGCTCCGCCGACTCACGGATGACCGTGGCCGACAGCCCCTCGATGTCGTGGGAGAAGGTGCTCGTGGGCGTGTTGGGCCGGGCGCCGAGCTTGGTCGCGATGGTGATGCCGTCGCCGACGCCGCGGCTGCGGCGCCACCGTCCGAGCAGTTCCTCGCTCTCCCCGCCCTGCGTACCGCCGACCCAGAACGCGTAGTTGTTGGACGTGTCGATGAACGTGCCGCCGGCCTCGGCGTAGCGGTCGAGAATCGCGAACGACGTCGCCTCGTCGGTGCTCGTGCCGAAGCGCATCGCGCCGAGGCTCAGCACGCTCACCTCCCGGCGGGTCGCCGGATCCTGACCGATCGTGCGGTAGCGCATGGGTGGTCCCCCTCGTGTTCGCTCATCGGTCGTCGACGATGAGCCGCTCGACTCTGCCGAGAGGGATGATGGATCTTCGAGTGCGCTCCAGGTCAACTGGGAGCGTCGTCCTCGGCGGACGACAGATGGAACAGACCGCCCTCGGGGTCACGCAGCGTCGCCGTCCGCCCGAGCGGCGAGTCGTGCGGTGGAGTGACGACCGTGCCGTGCGCGGCGGCGGCCCGGGCGGCTGCGGCGTCGACGTCGGTGCGGCAGAAGTGGACGTGCCACTTGGGCCGAATGGCGGGATCCGGTGAATCCTGAACGCCGCCGTACAGGCCTGCCACGGTGCGCCCGCCCGCCCGCAGGATCACCCGGTCGTGCTCATAGCGCACATCGATGACCTCGGGCCCCTGGGTGTCCCATTCGAACACCTCGCCGTAGAACAGGGCGGAGGCGAACGGGTCCCTCGTATGGAGCTCCAGCCATGCCGCGGCGCCGCTTCCGCGTCCCGCGTACCATCCGGCGTCCACCGGACCCTCCCAGATGCAGAACGCCGCGTCCACCGGGTCGGCGGCCCATGCCATCCGTCCCCGGCCGAACGCGATCGGCCCCACGGCGACGGTGCCACCGCGCTCCCGTACGCGTGCGGCCACCGCGTCCGCGCTGTCCGCGACGAAGTACGCCGTCCAGGCGACGGGCAGCCGGACACCCATGGTCTGCGTGGACTCCACCAGGCCCGCGACCGGTTCCCCGTCGGCGTGGGCGACGACATAGCCCTGTCCCTGGAGGCCGGGCTCGAACTCCCAGCCGAACACCTCACCGTAGAAGGCCTGGGCGGCGTTCATGTCCTGTGTCGTCAGGCTCACCCAGCAGGGCGTGCCCTGCACCCCACACGCTGTGGCCGCCAAGGCCGCTCACCTCATTCACATCCCGGGGCCGGAAGCCACTCCCTCACACCCTTCAACAGAATCAGGACCGTCGCCACTGCACGCCTGGCGACGGCACACCCGGACGGTGCGGAAAACACGTTGGCGCGAGCGCGGTGGCGGGTTAAGGTGGCGTCGCCGCGGTGAAGAGACCCGCGGCGCAGAACCAGAAGAGGAACCGGAGGTGAGGACGTTGATGACGGTCATTGCGATGGGCGCCGCCCAGAACCAGAAGATCTTCGTTCCCATTTCCGTGGTCTCCGGCTGACCTTCCTTTCCTCGCACGCCGGTGTGCGTGCGCCGGGGCCACCCGTGTGAAGGGTTCCCCTTGTCTCTCTCTTCTTTCTCTTCTTCGGATTCCGCTTCTTCGGCTTCCGCCTCTTCTGCTTCGCCGTCACATCCCCTCGCGCCGTACGGCTGGGACGAGGCGCTCGCCGCCGCGTTCGCACCACATGCCGAACAGGGCCTCGTACCTGGGCGGGTCGTACGGGTCGACCGCGGACAGTGCGACGTCGTCACCGCGGCGGGGACCGTCCGCGCCGACACGGCGTTCGTGACGCCCCACGATCCGCTCCGGGTGATCTGCACCGGGGACTGGGCGGCCGTCGACGCGGCCGGCAGCCCGCGCTACGTGCGGACGTATCTGCCGCGGCGTACCGCGTTCGTGCGCTCCACCTCCTCGCAGCGGTCCGAGGGCCAGATCCTCGCCGCCAACGTCGACCACGTGATCATCGCGGTCTCGCTCGCCGGTGAACTCGACCTCGGGCGGATCGAGCGGTTCCTGGCGCTGTCCTGGGAGAGCGGCGCGCAGCCGATCGTCGTGCTCACCAAGGCGGACCTGGTGCCGGACGTGACCGGGCGGTCGTATCTCGTCCAGGACGTGGAGACCGTGGCGCCCGGTGTGCAGGTGCTGCCGGTCAGCTCGCTGACCGGTGAGGGCACGGACGTGCTCGCCGCGGTCGTGGCCGGGGGTACGAGCGTGCTGCTCGGCGTCTCCGGTGCCGGAAAGTCCACGCTGGCGAACACGCTGCTCGGCGAGGACGTCATGGAGGTGCAGGCGGCGCGCGAGGTCGACGGCAAGGGCCGCCACACCACGACGACCCGCAACCTGCTCGTGCTCCCCGGCGGCGGTGTCCTGATCGACACACCCGGTCTGCGCGGGGTCGGGCTCTTCGACGCCGGGAGCGGCGTCGGGCAGGTCTTCTCGGAGATCGAGGACCTGGCCGGGGACTGTCGCTTTCACGACTGCGCCCATGAGGCGGAGCCCGGCTGTGCCGTTCTCGCCGCCGTCGCGGACGGCTCCCTGCCCGAGCGCCGTCTGGACAGCTATCGCAAGCTCCTGCGCGAGAACCAGCGCATCGTCGCGAAGACCGACGCCCGCCTGCGCGCGGAGATCCGCCGCGACTGGAAGCAGAAGCACGCCGAGGGCCGCGCGGCGGCCCAGGCCAAGCGCGGCCGCGTGCGCTGACGTCTCCCCAGGGGCTCCCGCCCTCCGGGGACGCCACGCCGCCGTTGTCGGCGGGACCGGACCCTCCGGTCCCGCCGGCGACGGCCGCAGGGCCACCGGGCCCCTGACGGACACGGTGTCCGAAATCCGCCGGAACCGTGCCGGGCGCGGGCGGACACTGGACGGGTGAGGGACGAGGACACCAGGTACGAAGCCGTCAGCAGCCGCGACGCCCGGTTCGACGGAGAGTTCTTCTTCGCCGTCCGGACGACCGGGATCTACTGCCGCCCCAGCTGCCCGGCCGTGACGCCCAAGCGGGAGAACGTCCGGTTCTTCCCGACCGCCGCGGCCGCGCAGGGGCGTGGCTTCCGGGCCTGCCGGCGGTGCAGGCCGGACGCGGTGCCCGGGTCGGCCGAGTGGAACGTACGGGCCGACGTCGTCGGCCGGGCCGTGCGGATGATCGGCGACGGGGTCGTGGACCGCGAAGGCGTGCCGGGGCTCGCGGAGCGGCTCGGCTACAGCGCCCGGCAGGTGCAGCGGCAGCTGAACGCGGAGCTGGGGGCCGGGCCCGTCGCGCTCGCGCGGGCCCAGCGGTCGCACACGGCGCGGGTGCTGCTGCAGACGACCGGGCTGCCGGTCACCGAGATCGCGTTCGCGTCCGGGTTCGCCAGCGTGCGCCAGTTCAACGACACGATCCGGCAGATCTACGCCCGTACGCCGAGCGAACTGCGCGCCGATGCCGGGACGAAGCGCGCCGCGAGCGCCGCCGCGATCCCGCTGCGGCTCGCCCACCGCGGCCCGTACGCGGCCCGGGAGGTCTTCGACCTGCTCGCGCGGGAGGCCACGGACCGTGTCGAGGAGGTCGTCGGCGCGCCCGGCGCGCGCACGTACCGCCGCACGCTGCGGCTGCCGCACGGATCCGGGATCGCCGCCGTGGACGAGCGGTCGGCCGGGCCGTGGCTGGAGGCCCGGATCCATCCGGCCGATCTGCGCGATCTCACCACCGCCGTCCAGCGGCTGCGCCGTCTGTTCGACCTGGACGCCGACCCGTACGCCGTGACGGAGCGCCTGTCCGCCGACCCGGCGCTCGCGCCGCTCGTCGCCGCCCGCCCCGGGCTGCGTTCACCCGGTACCGCCGAGCCCGAGGAGTTCGCGATCCGGACGCTCGTCGGTGCCGAGGAGTCCGCGCGGCTGGTCGAGACGTACGGCAAGATCCTGGACCGGCCCAGCGGCGGGCTCACCCATCTCTTCCCCGAACCGCGGACGCTGACGGACCATCCCGTCGCAGGGCCGCTCGCGGCCGCGCTCGCCGACGGGCGGGTACGGCTCGATCCCGGCGCCGACCGCGACGAGGCCGAGCGTGCCCTGCTCGCGGTGCCCGGCGTGTCCCCCCGGACCGCCGCGCTCATCCGGATGCGCGCTCTCGGCGACCCGGACGTCGCCCCTGACGGCGGGCCTGACTTCGAGCCCGACACCTCCCCTGGCGGCGGGCCCGACACCGGGGCCGGCTCCGTGGCCGGCGACGACGCCTGGCGGCCGTGGCGCTCCTACGCCGTCCGCCATCTCGAAGCCGCCGGCCACTGATCGGCCGTCCCAGGGCAGAGGGCTCCAGATCGGTACACCTAGGGAGAGGGCTCCTCCAGACCCCAGCTGTGGATCTTCCGCGGATGGATGCGGATGACCTCCTCGCTGAAGTGCGGCCCCAGCGCGTGCGGCCCGGTCAGCAGCTCCGCCTCCCCCCGGATGTCGACCCCGCGCACCCGCCACGGCCGCTCGCTCACGATGTCGTCGACGACGAGCGCGACCTTCGGGTTCGCCGACAGATTGCGCCACTTCTTCGTCTTCCCCATGGCCAGCCCGCCGATCAGGATCGTGCCGTCGTCCTGCGGGAAGAAGCCGACCGGGTTGGCCTGGGGGCGGCCCTCGGGGTCGACGGTCGCCATCCGCCCGAGCCTCTGCGTCCTCAGATACGCCCGCTCCGCCTCGCTGAATTCGGTCATACGGCCAGCATCACGCCCGTACGCCGCGTCCGCATCGGGCGCGGGTCCCGCACCGGACCGGGACGGGACGTAGGACCGATGACGGACCACCGCGGGCCGCACTCACGCCGGCAGGCCCCAGGGCGCCGCCGGCGCGTTCGGCGTGACCGGCCGGACGACCGGATCCGGGCGGTCGCCGCGCGCGGTGATCAGCGCCGAGTCGCCACGGCGCAGCGCGATGCGCACGGTCCCCTCACCCGCGTCCTCGTACGGCACCGGGCGCCCCCGCCCGTCCCGTACGTCGACCGGTCCTTCGATCCCATGGCGCACGACGCACGGCGCGCCCGCCTCGCTGACCAGCCGCACCCACCGCGTCACGCCGTCCTGGCGCACCGCGCTCAGCAGGAACGCGCCCTGTGTGCGGAAGTCGTGGACCGTCAGGTCCCGCCAGGCGTCCGGGACCGCGGGGAAGACGCGGATGACGTCGCCCCAGGACTGGCAGACCATGTCGTGCACCGACTGGGCCGCCGACAGCGGTGTCTCGATGACCGGACCGGACTCCTTGTACATCGTGTTCGGCCGGATGAAGCGGCGCATCAGCTCGCCCAGGTACCTGAGCGCGTCCTCGCCCTTGCCGAGCAGCGCGGACATCGACGTGGCGCCCGTGAACGTATAGCCCTGCAGCGCCCCCTCGAAGCTCACCCAGTGGTTCAGCGACGTCTCGATCAGCGCCCGCTCCTCGGCCGTGCGGCCCGTGATCTCGTACAGCGGGTAGACCGCGAGGAGATGGGAGTAGTGACGGTGGGACTTCGCGAAGGGGACCCCGGCGCCGATCATGTAGCCGTTGGCGTCCACCGGATAGGGGACCAGCTTCGCGAGCACCTCCTCCCAGCGGCCGGACAGCGGGTCCTCGACGCCCAGTTCGCGCGCCGAGTCGAGGAGGGTGCGGCAGCCCCAGCGCAGCAGCATCAGGTCGTAGTTGCAGTCCGGTGCGTCCACGCCGTACTCGGGCGAGAACGTCGCCGGCAGATGGAGCCTGCCGTCCGCGCCCGGGGTGAGGAAGTGCAGGTAGTAGTTGACGGCCTTGCGCAGCAGCGGGAAGAGGGTGTCGCGCAGGACCGCCCGGTCCATGGTGTGGCGGTAGGACAGCCAGACGTTGTGCAGGGCCCAGACGAGGTTGCCGACCTCCGGGGTGGGCGGGTTCCGGCCGGGGATGCCGACGCCGTAGCCGTTGCTCGTGGGGGTGTTCGGGCCGTTGCGCAGACGGATGTCGGTGGTGCGCGGGACACCGGCGCTGTCGCCCCGGTACGCGGGGGCCACCTCGGCGGTCAGCTGGTCCCGGTACTCGCCGAGCGCCCGGGTGACGGCGTCGAGTTCGAGATGGTTCGAGCCGTGGATCAGCCAGTACTCCAGCTGGACGTTGAGGTTCCACCAGGCGGCGGGCCACGGGGTGGGCTCCAGCCAGGGGCCGCAGGTCGCCATCACGGGTGCGTCGCGCCGGGCAGCGGACGCCGTCTTGTACAGCTGGATCCAGTAGAACCGCTGCAGCCGTGCGTCCGGCAGCGACAGGAAACTCCTGCGGTAGTAGCGCTGCCACCAGCCGCGGTGCGGCAGCGCGAGGACGTCGTACGGCACCGCCGACGCGCTCCGTACGGACTTCAGTGCCCGCTCGCGCGCCGTCGTCCCCGGGAAGGAGTGCGCGACGGACACGCACAGGGTGCGCCGCCGGCCACGGATGGTCTCGCCCCAGGCCGTGACGTGCTGCCCGCCCGCGAGCAACGGCTGTACGGCGGCCGTCAGTTCGCCGTGCCGCTCGATCACGGCCGGGGGATTGGCCTGGTAGCCGTCGGGCCGCGGGTGGAACGCGGCGCGCGGGCTGATCGCCTCGGCCGGATGGAAGACCCAGCGGAAGTCCCGCTCACCCGAGCTCGGTTCGATCTCCACGGCGAGCACCGTGGCAGTGGTGTGGACGAAGGCGCGCAGCCGCAGTGTGCCGGCGGTGGTGGTGAGAGTGCCGGTCAGTTCGGCGTCGCGCAGACCGAGCCGCCAGTCGATACCGGTGATGGCGCCGACGGGTTCCAGGGTGAAGTGCCCGATGGGCAGCCGGGCGAGACCGAAGAGGGAACCGAACTCGGGGCGCTGGTCCTGCACTTCGGAGTGCTGGACGTTGAAGCGTACGGCTTTCGCGGTCGCGCCGGGCTCGGCGTAGATCCCGGAGCCGAGCAGGCCGTTGCCGAGGTACGGGCCTTCGTACCAGGTCGTCGGCATCCGCTGCCAGACGAGGTCGGCGTCGTCCAGGACCGTGCGCCAGATGTCCTCGCGGGGCCCGGCGGCCGCGGCGCCCGGTGCGCCGCCGTCGGTCACGGGCTCCGCGGCCCGCGCCGGTGGGGACGTGATGCCCGGCCCGACGAGCGCGGCGCCGGCCGCGGCCGCCGTACCGCCGGCGAGAACGGATCTTCTGGACGGGTTGACCATGACGTCATCTCCCATACATCGGAGCTATTCCCTGACGGAAGGTAGGGAAGGGGGAGTTGGGCGTCAAGAGAGAGGGAGAGATCCGACGTGTACCGGGTCCGTTGCCGTCGGGGCTGAAGCCGGGTCAACACCGGCCCAACAGGGCGAGTTGCCTCACGGCCCCCGCGCGGGCCCGACCGGGCGCCGGGCTGCTCGCCGGGCCGGGCCCGGCGTGCCCACGGGCCCGGGCGCCGTGCGCCTGCGGGTGCGGGGACCTGGACCTGCCGGTCTCGGCCTCGTGCCACGGGCCCTTCCGTGGCCGGCCACCGCCGGCCGCCGTCGGCTGCCGTGTCGCGTGCACCCGGCTGCGTCCGTGGCGCCGGGCCTCGTGCGTCTTCTGGTGCCGCCTCGCGGGCTACCGCACACGCCCCCGTGGCGCGGGTCGTTCCGCGGGCCGGCGCCGGCCGGCGTGTCGCGTGCACCCGGCTGCGTCCGTGGCGCCGGGCCTCGTGCGTCTACCGGTGCCTGCCTCGCGGGCTACCGCGCACGCCCCCGTGGCGCGGGTCGTTCCGCGGGCCGGCGCCGGCCGGCGTGTCGCGTGCACCCGGCTGCGTCCGTGGCGCCGGGCCTCGTGCGTCTTCCGGTGCCGCCTCGCGGGCTACCGCGCACACCCTGGCGTCACGGGTCGTTCCGCGCGCCGCCAGGTGTCGTGGCGCGGGCCCCGTGCGTGGAGCGTGCCACCCAGCCCTTCTCGTACGCGTGCCATCCGAGCTGCAGCCTGGTCGTCACACCGGTCAGCTCCATCAGCCCCTTCACCCGTCGCTGCACGGTCCGCAGCCCGAGATCCAGTTGCTTGGCCACGCTCGCGTCCGTCATCCCCGCCAGCAGCAGCGAGAGGATCTCCAGATCCGCGGAGTCCGGGCCCGCTGCCTCATCCTCGGTCACCTCGGCGCCCGCACCCAGCCGCAGTGGCAGTGCCTCCCGCCACACCGCCTCGAACAGTCCCATCAGCGATTCCAGCAGTCCGCTCGCGTGCACCACCAGCGCCGCGGGTTCCGAGCCCCGTCCGCTCAGCGGGACCATCGCCAGCGTCCGGTCCGCGACGACGAGTTTGGTCGGCACCCGGTCCACGACGCGGACCAGCTCGTCGCGGCCGAGCGACGCCGCGACCTCGGTGACCCCGGTCGGCAGCGTCAGCACCTCGCGCTCGATGACGATGCGGTACGCCACCCCCCGCCGGGCCGCCGCCTCCTCCGCCTCGTTGTCCATGCCCGACACCGCGACCGGCTTCCCGTTGACCAGCGCGCACACCTCGTCCGTCGCGCCCAGCTGGAGCTGCAGAAAGCGGTGCGCCACCGCGCTCGCACCGGTGACCACCTCGACCAGGTCGTGCACCGCCGGTTCCGCGGACTCCGCCCGGTACTCCTCGGCGAGCAACGCCGCCGCCAGCTCCGCCTGCTCCAGCTCATGACGGTGCTGGGTGAGCAGCGCGCCCAGGGCGACACCGGGCGGAGCCGCCACCCAGCGGCCCGCCCTGGCGGACGACTGCGCGGCCAGCCCGTGCTGTTCCAGCACGCGCAGCGCCCGCTCGGTCTCCGGTTCCGCGAGCGCGAGCCGGTGCGCCAGATCGGTGACCTCCGCGGCGCCGAGCGCCACCAGCGCGCGGTACGCCGACTCCTGTCTCGCGTCGAGACCTATCGCTCCCAGCACCCCTGACCCCTCCCCGGACCTGGTGATTCACCCTACGGCGGACATGATCGTGGCGGAAACCGGCCACGGCGTAAACCCGCCGCGCACATCATCCCTGCACCATCCTCCGCTCTGCCAAGGTGGCCGCCACCGCAGCACCAATAGCCACCGGACATGCGGCATTTGCCGATGTGTGATCCGGAATCGACTGGGGAGAGCGATGCGTCCGACAATGCGCACGGTCATGGGTGCGGCCACCGCCGCCGTCCTGGCCGCCACCGCGGTCGGTCCGTCCGCGGCCGCCGGGCCGCGGGACGGAACGGCAGACAGCGGACCCCTGACGGGCAGCCGGGCGGCGACCGCCGCCGAGGCGCGGTCCGTCGCCGTCACGCTCGTCACGGGAGACCGCGTCGTGGTGGCCGGCGCCGGCACGGCGAGCCCCGCCGCCGCGGCCCTGCCGCGCGAGGACGGCTCCGTACCGCTGTTGCAGACCCGGCAGTCGGGCAAGGACCTGTACGTCTACCCCGAGGGCGCGGCCGCCGCGCTCGCCGCCGGCCGGGTCGACCAGGAACTGTTCAACGTCACCGGGCTGATCCGCCAGGGCTACGACGACGCGCACAGCGCCTCCCTGCCGCTGATCGCCGTCTACGGCAGCGACGTCGCCCGCTCCGCCCCGGCGACGCCCCGCGGCGCCGAGCGCTCCCTCGTCCTGGACGCCGTGGACGGTGTCGCGCTGAAGGCCGACAAGAAGCAGGCCGCCGGATTCTGGGCCGACGTCACGAGCCCCCGCTCCCGCGCCGCCGCCGGGCTGACCAAACTCTGGCTCGACCGCAAGGTGCATGCCACGCTCGACCGTTCGACGGCGCAGGTCCGCGCCCCCGAGGCATGGGCCGCCGGCTACGACGGCAAGGGCACCAAGGTCGCCGTCCTCGACACCGGCGCGGACGCCGCGCACCCCGACCTCGAGGGCCGTATCACCGCCCAGGAGAACTTCACCGACTCCGCGGACGCCGGCGACCGCCAGGGCCACGGCACCCACACCATCTCCACCGTCGGCGGCTCCGGCGCCGCGAGCGGCGGCAGGAAGAAGGGCGTCGCCCCGGGCGCCGAACTCCTCAACGGCAAGGTCCTCAACGACTACGGCAGCGGCGCCACGTCCTGGATCATCGCCGGCATGCAGTGGGCGGTCGACCAGAAGGCCGACGTCGTCTCCATGAGTCTCGGCAGCCAGGTCCCGACCGACTGCACCGACCCGATGAGCGTCGCCGCCGAGCAACTCGCCCAGAGCACGGGCACCTTGTTCGTCGTCGCGGCCGGCAATTCGGGGCCCGCGCTCAACACCGTCTCCTCGCCCGGCTGCACGCCCGCTGTCCTGACCGTCGGCGCCGTGGACCGTGACGACGCCACCGCGAGCTTCTCCAGCCGCGGCCCGGCCGTCGTCTCGCACACCCTCAAGCCCGAGATCGCCGCGCCCGGCGTCGACATCTCCGCCGCCGCGGCGGGCGGCCGCGGCGTCCACGCGTACCGGTCGATGTCCGGTACGTCGATGGCCACCCCGCATGTCGCGGGCGCCGCCGCCGTCCTCAAGCAGCGCCACCCCGACTGGACCGCCCAGCAGCTCAAGGCCGCGCTCGTGTCGTCGGCGAAGGCCACGATCCCCGGCGACGTTCGCGAGAGCGGCGCGGGCCGCCTCGACGTCAAGGCCGCCCTCGACACCACCGTCACCGGCGCCCCCGCCGTCCAGGGCGGCACCTTCAACTGGCCCCAGGACACCAGCGACCGCACCACCGTCACGCTGCCCTACACCAACCACGCGGCCGCGCCCGTGAAGCTGGACCTCGCCGTCGAGAAGGTCACCGGCAACGACGGCTCACGCATCCGCTCCACCGTCGCCCGGCTGGGCGCGCGCTCCGTCACCGTCCCCGCCGGCGCGACGGTCGAGGTCCCCCTGACCCTGGACCCCGCCGCCCGCCTCGACCGCGCCCAGTACGGCGACGTCACCGGCCGGATCCTCGCCACCGTGCGCGGCGGAACCGGCGTCTCCATCCCGTTCTCGCTGTACGTCGAACCGCAGACCGTCACCCTGCGCGTCAAGCTCGTCGACCGCTCGGGCAGGCCCGCCGCCGGCGCGTCGTCCCTCGACGTCGTCGGCACCGACACCGCCACCGGTGAGCGCCGCTTCAACGACGGCGCCACCGACCAGATCTACCGGCTGCGTCCCGGCTCGTACCTCCTCTCCGCCTTCGCCGCCGTCACCGGCACCGCGGACGGACAGGACAGCGTCGCCTACCTCGGCCGCCCGCAACTGGAGCTGACGAAGGACACGACGGTCGTCCTGGACGCCCGCAAGGCCCACCGGCTGCGGGTCGAGACCGACAAGCCGGGCGAGGACCGCGCCGGCACCCTCGCCTTCGCCCGCTCCTGGGACGACACCTGGCTGCACGCCGGCACGATCACCGGCGGCCGCCAGATCCAGAGGTACTACGCCTTCGTCGACGGACGCGCCACCGACGGCGACTTCGAATTCGGCAGCTACTGGCGCCGCTACGCCCCGCAGATCGGTGAACTCGCCGTGACCGGCGGCCCCGTGCTGCACCCGCTGACCTCCGGATTCGGCGCGGCCAACCTCGACGGCACGGGCTCGGCGCGGCTCGTGGACGCCGGATCCGGTACGCCGGAGGAACTCGCCGCCGCCGGCGCCAAGGACCGTGTCGTTCTCGTCCGGGTCGCCGACGACAGCACCGTGGTCGGCCGGCAGGCCCAGGACGCCAAGGCCGCCGGCGCCGTCGCGCTGATCGCCCACCGCGCCGCGCCCGGCACCTGGTACCCGTCCGCCGGATTCCTCGGCGCCCAGCTGCCCGCACTGTCCGTGCCGTCCGACGAGGCCGCCGGACTGCTGACACGCCTCGCGGCCGGACCCGTCACCCTGCGCTGGAAGGCCACGGCGAAGAGCCCGCACGTCTACAACCTCGCCTTCCCGGAGGACGGACCGGTCACCTCCGATCGCACCTACCGGGTCCGCGACGCGAAGCTCGGCGCCACCGAGGCCACGTACCGCGCGATGGGCACACCCGCCGACTACCTCGACAGCGTGTCCGCGGTGCGGCCCGGCAGCGGCCAGCGGATCTACCTCGGCGGACTCGTCGACGTGGTCTCCGCGCCGGGCAGGCGCACCGAGTACCACACGGCCGGGGACACCACCTACGCGCAGACGGTCTCCAGCAGCTTCCCCTGGGGGGAGTTCATGGAGGGCGCCCCGCACACGTACAAGAGCGGCCAGCGGCGCGGCGAGTCGTGGTACGGCGGTGTCGTCGCACCGTCCGCCCCGCGCGACCCCGCCACCGGCGAGCCCGTGCTCGTCGCCGAGCGGCAGGGCGATCTGATCGGTGTGGCGACCGCGTTCTGGGGCGACGGCGAACACGCGGGCCAGGCCGGATCGTTCGGCGACATCGGCAACATGACGCTCGAGCGGAACGGCGAGGAGATCGGCAGCTCGCCCTACCCGTTCGGGGTCTTCGAGGTCCCCGCGGACGACGCGGCCTACGAACTCACCCTGAACACCATGAAGGTCGGGCAGCCCGCGGCGGTCTGGAAGCGGTCGACGGAGGTGTCCACCGTCTGGACGTTCCGTTCCGCACGCGACGAGACCGCGTACTCTCAGGGCATCCCCGTCCTCTTCCCGGTGATCGGGCTTCCCGAGGACGAACTCAAGACCCTCCCGGCGGCCGACGGCCAGAAGCTCACGCTCCGGGCGTCGGGGCACGCGGGGTACACCCCGGGCGCGCTCGTCTCGGCCGAGCTGTCCTACTCGTACGACGGCGGCACGACCTGGACCGAGGCGAGGACGTCACGGCAGGGCGGCGCCTGGACGGCGAGCGTGGACCACGCCGGCAGGAGCGGCGCGCCCGTGACCCTCAGGACCGAACTCACCGACGCGAACGGCAACTCCGTCACCCAGACAGTGGTGCGCGCGTACGACGTGCGCTGACCACCCGAACGTCCGCCGGGTGTCCTTCCCGTGGGGGGTGGGGCCACCCGGCGGACTCATGTCCGGGCACCGGTCCGGAAACTGATTTTTCGCAATGCTCCGTTTTCGTGCGCCCCGTGCGGTGGAAAATACGGGCATGAGTCAGCAGGGGGAGAAGCCCGCCGCCGGCGACGACTGGTGGCACCGGCTGTACGACGAGTCCGCCCCGGACACCGGCCCCGCCTCCGCGGCGGGCGACACACTCGACGACCGCTTCGACTCCGCGACGGACACCGTGGGCGCCCCACCGCCACCGGACCAGGGCCCCCGCGCCTGGTGGGACCCGTCCCCGCAGCAGGGCGGCGCCCCGTGGGAACGCGCGCCGAGCTCCGCCGCCGCGCCCGGCGCCCCGCCACCACCGGACGGCGCCCCGCCCGCGGGAGGAGGTCCCGCCGAGGCGACGCCGAGCACCACCCCGCACGCTGCCCACCCGATCCCAGAAGCGGGCCCCCCGGCGGCGGGGGCGGGTGCGCCGCCTGCGGCCGGTGCCAGTGCTGGTGCTGGTGCTGGTGCTGGTGCTGGTGCTGGTGCCGGTGCCGGTGGGCGGCCGCGGCTCACGGGTCCGGAGCCCGGTGGCGCGGGTGCCGGGCGGCCGGCCGTGCCCGGTGCGGAGCCGAAGCCTGCCGGACCGGCAGCGGGACGTCCCCAGCAGGGCGTGAGCGTGCCCCGGCCCCGGCCCGGGTACGTCGGGGACCGGCCGCCGACGTACGACGCCGAGCCCACCGCACTGCCCGTCGCACGGCCGCAGGAGCTCGAGGAACTCGTCGCGGACACCGTGCTGGATGGGGCGCGGTACGGCACGTTCACGCTGCGGGCCGCGTCCGTGCGCGGTGACTCGGCGCGCTACCGGGGCGAGCACCGCCGCGACGCGCTGCTCACGGCACGGTTCGGCGCCGGCGAGGGCGCGCTGGTGATGGTGGCCGTGGCCACCGGTGCGCGGGCCACCGAGAGCGCCCACCTCGCCGCGGCAGACGCCTGCCGCTGGATCGCCGGCGCCGTCGGCCGCAGCCACGCGCGGCTCGCCGACGACATCAGGGGCGGTCGCCGCGGCGACCTCAAGTCCGGGCTGCACCGGCTCACCGACCGCTCCTTCGGCAAGCTCCGCGCCCGCGCCACCGAACTGGGCCTGTCGCCCGAGACGTACACGGCGAACCTGCGCTGCCTGCTGCTGTCCGCCGACCCGGCCTGCCGCACCCGCGTGTTCTTCGGCGTCGGCGCCGGTGGGCTCTTCCGGCTCCGCGACGGCGGCTGGCAGGACATCGAGCCGCGCGTCCCGGACTCCGCCGCCGGCGAGCCCGTCGTCGGCTACGGCTCCCCGCCCCCCGAGACCCCCGGCGGCGACCGGCTCACGATGGACCTCGGCATCACCACGGCCCCCGCACCGCACATCGACCCGCCCGTCCCGCCACCCGCCGAGCCCTTCCGCTTCCGCGCCTCCGTGGCCCGCCCGGGCGACACCCTCCTGCTGTGCAGCACCGGCCTCGCCGAGCCGCTGCGCGGCGAACCCGCGCTCGCCGGCGAACTCGCGCAGCGCTGGGCCGGCGCCGAGCCGCCCGGTCTCGCCGCGTATCTCGCCGACACCCAGCTCCGCGTCAAGGGGTACGCCGACGACCGCACGGCCTGCGCCGTCTGGGAGGCGTAACCCCGCAGGCGTGATCGGCCGGACCGTGGATAGATGGATCCATGGCCAAGCAGAACGTCGCAGAGCAGTTCGTCGACATCCTCGTACGCGCGGGCGTGCAGCGGCTGTACGGAGTCGTCGGCGACAGCCTCAACCCCGTCGTCGACGCCATCCGCCGCAACGACGCCATCGAGTGGATCCAGGTCCGCCACGAGGAGACCGCGGCCTTCGCGGCCGGTGCCGAGGCGCAGATCTCGGGCCGGCTCGCCGGCTGCGCAGGCTCCTGCGGGCCCGGCAATCTGCACCTCATCAACGGCCTCTACGACGCCCACCGCTCCATGGCCCCGGTCCTCGCCCTGGCCTCCCACATCCCGTCGTCCGAGATCGGGCTCGGCTACTTCCAGGAGACCCACCCCGACCAGCTGTTCCGTGAGTGCAGCCACTACAGCGAGCTGATCTCCAACCCGCAGCAGATGCCGCGGCTGCTGCAGACCGCCGTCCAGCAGGCCATCGGCCGCAGCGGCGTCAGCGTCGTCGCGCTCCCCGGTGACATCGCCTCCCGGCCGGCCCCGGAGAAGTCCATCGAGCACGCCCTCGTGACCAGTCGCCCCACGGTCCGCCCCGGCGACACGGAGATCGACGCCCTGGCCCGGATGATCGACGAGGCGGAGCGCGTCACGCTCTTCTGCGGCAGCGGGACCGCCGGCGCGCACCACGAGGTCATGCAGTTCGCGGAGCGCGTCAAGTCACCCGTCGGCCATGCGCTCCGCGGCAAGGAGTGGATCCAGTACGACAACCCCTACGACGTCGGCATGAGCGGACTGCTCGGCTACGGCGCCGCGTACGAGGCCACCCATGAGTGCGATCTGCTGATCCTGCTCGGCACGGACTTCCCGTACAACGCCTTCCTTCCCGACGACGTCAGGATCGCGCAGGTCGACGTCCGGCCGGAGAACCTCGGCCGGCGCTCCAAGCTGGACCTCGCCGTCTGGGGCGATGTGCGCGAGACGCTGCGCTGCCTCACCCCGAGGGTGCGGCTCAAGAACGACCGGCGCTTCCTCGACAGGATGCTGAAGAAGCACGCCGAGGCGCTGGAAGGCGTGATCAAGGCCTACACCCGCAGGGTCGAGAAGCACACCCCCATCCATCCGGAGTACGTCGCCTCCGTCCTCGACGAACTCGCCGACGACGATGCCGTGTTCACCGTCGACACCGGCATGTGCAACGTGTGGGCGGCCCGCTACATCACCCCGAACGGGCGGCGCCGCATCATCGGCTCCTTCAGCCACGGCTCGATGGCCAACGCCCTGCCCCAGGCCATCGGCGCGCAGTTCACCGCCCGTGACCGCCAGGTCGTCTCGATGTCGGGCGACGGCGGATTCGCCATGCTGATGGGGGACTTCCTCACCCTGGTGCAGTACGACCTGCCGGTGAAGGTCGTGCTCTTCAACAACTCCTCCCTGAGCATGGTGGAGCTGGAGATGCTGGTCGCGGGTCTGCCGCCGCACGGGACCACGAACCACAACCCGGACTTCTCCGCGATCGCCCGGGCCGCGGGCGCCTACGGCGTGCGCGTGGAGAAGCCCAAGCAGCTCGCCGGCGCCCTCAAGGACGCCTTCGCGCACAAGGGCCCGGCGCTCGTCGACGTGGTCACCGACCCGAACGCGCTGTCCATCCCGCCGAGGATCAGGGCCGAGATGGTGACCGGCTTCGCGCTCTCCGCCAGCAAGATCGTGCTGGACGGCGGCGTCGGCCGGATGGTCCAGATGGCCCGCTCGAACCTGCGGAACGTACCGCGCCTGTGACTCAGTGTGCACCGGCAGGCGTTGGCGGCACGGGGGCGGGGCATGCATTTCGGGAGCACCTGTGCGAGCAGGTGCGGGACGACGAGACGGAAAGGACCGTTCCGACGTGCGGTGGGGGATGATGACGAGGCGTCAGGAGGGGTCCGGGGCCGCGCAGTTGCGGCGCAGCGTGCGGCGCGCGGACCTCAGGGCGGTACCGGAAGTGCGCAGCGCCCTGCGGGCCTTGCTCGGGCACTGGGGCGAACCGGGCTCTGCCGAGGTGGCGGAGCTGCTGACCAGTGAGCTGGTGACCAACGCCCTGGTCCACACGGGCGAGGGCGCGGTCGTGACGGCCACGGTCGCACCGGCCGGACTCCGGGTGGAGGTACGGGACTTCACGACCGGCGAGGTCGAGCCGCCCGCGGCGGCCGCGCCCGACGAGAGCACACACGGCAGGGGACTGATCCTGGTCCAGAGCCTCGCGGACGCGTGGGGAGTGCGTGCGCTCGGACTCGGCAAGGTGGTGTGGTTCGAACTGCACGGCGGGCGGACCTGACCCTCAGGGACCCTGTCCCCGTGGGGCCCGTCCGCCCGCCGTGGCGGAACGTCGGTCGTGCGCCCGTCGTGCGCGGGTCGTGCGTCGGCCGGGAACGCCGGCTGGGAACGCCGCTCGGGCGTCAGCCGAACTGCTGCTCCAGGTGCTTGAGCTTCTGCTCCAGTGAGTCGAGGCGTGGCAGTGCCTGGGTGTCGTCCTCGGCGGTGAGGTCGACGCTGACCGGCTCGGTGCCCTTCACGGTCTGGAGGTTGTTCACGGCCTGAAGGGAGGGGCGGGCGCGCGACGGCAGCCGGCCGGGATCCGCCGTGGCGGGCTCGGCGGCGGTCTCCACGGCCGCGGCGGAGCCCGCCACGGGCCCGCTCACGGTGGTGACCTCCACCTGGCGTCCGCCGCGACCGAGCCCCCAGGCCCGGTGCTGCCGGCTGATGGCCCGGATACGGGCGCGCTCCAGCTTCTCGTGGTCGCGCCTGCGCACCCGGTCCTGCTCCTTCTCCCGCCGGTCCTCGCGGACCTCCTCGACCGCCTCGTCCAGCGTGCGTACGCCTTCGAGCAGCATCAGCGACCAGGCGCCGAACGTCTCGCGGGGTGCGCGCAGCCACCGTACGACCCGGATCTGCGGCAGCGGACGGGGCACCAGGCCCTGTTCGCGCAGCGCGGCCCGGCGGGTCTGCTTCAGGGCGCGGTCGAAGAGCACGGCCGCCGACAGCGACATGCCGGCGAAGAAGTGGGGGGCGCCGTCGTGGCCGAGACCGCGGGGCGCGTGGACCCAGTTGAACCAGGCGGCCGCGCCGGCGAACATCCAGACCAGTATGCGAGAGCCCAGTGCGGCGTCGCCGTGGCTGGCCTCGCGCACCGCGAGCACCGAACAGAACATGGCGGCGCCGTCCAGGCCGAACGGGACCAGGTACTCCCAGCCGCCGGAGAGGTTCAGGTTCTGCCGGCCGAAGCCGACCAGCCCGTGGAAGGAGAGCGCCGCGGCGACCGCGGCACAGCAGAAGAGGAGGAGGTAGGACGCGGTGCCGTAGACGGCCTCTTTGCGCCTGCGCCGTTCCTCGCTGCGCTCCCAGGAGTCCTCGGCCACGGAACCGCCGCCACCGGCGGCGCGCCTGCCGCGCGCGAGCACCGCCACCGCCGCCACGACCCCCGCGAGCATCACGCCGCCCGGAAGCAGCCAGTCGAGCGATATGTCGGTCAGTCTCATGCGCTGTCCCTTGCATCTGCATCGCGGTGGACGGTTCGCGCGCCATCCTGGCCGAAGTCCCGTTGCGCACAGGGGCTTTCCCGGCAAGAGGACCCCAAGGGCGCTCCAGCGCCTACGAATAGGGGCGTTTCACTCGAACGCGTCTGCAGGGAGCGGGATTTGAGTTCGATTACGTCATCGATCGCGTCACCGGGACGAGCGGCGTGCCGCCAACGGGCTCCGTAGGTCCCGCGCGCCCGCGGTGCCTATGTGGCGATGAGCCGTCGGACGCGGTCGGCGTCGCACGTACGAGGACAGGTGCCGCAGGTGTCCTCGGGCCGCAGGGTGTAGAAGAGGCAGCAGCTGGCCCGGTCGCGGGTGGGCAGCGCCTCCCCGGCGGGACCGGTCAGCTCGCGGAACCCGGCCGTGCCGACGTAGGGCTTGGTGGTGCCGGGCAGCAGCGCCGCCAGTTCCGTCATCGCGCGCCGCTCCTCGCCGAGCTGGTCCGCGATGTACCAGAGGCCCTCGACGATCTCGTCCGTGGCCATGCCCCACAGGGCGCGCCGGCCGCGCCGCATCCGCGGGCCGAAGCCGTCGAGCACCGGTCCGAGGTGCTCGGCGAGGGCGTCGCGCACCTCGGCGCGCAGCGCTTCCTCGTCCGGGACGACCCGGGCGCCGGGCAGCTGTGCGGCAGGGTCGCCGGGAAGGCAGGCGAAGGAGCGGACGCGGACCGTCATCCGGCCGAGGGCCCGCTGGACGGCGACGTCCTCGACGGGGACCCGGGGGACCCGGCGGGCCAGGAACCACGGCACCGTGATCAGCAGGCACGCCGGCCACGCGTACCGGTGGAGGCCGAAGCTGGCGACGACGTCCGGCCGGGCCTGCTGCCCGTAGTCCCGGAGCACCTGCGCGTTGTCCCACGCCAGGAACGCGTCCAGGGCGGGGCCGCCGGCCGCGAGATCGGCCGCCGCGACCCAGCCGCCGCCGCGCGGCACCTGCTCGCCGTCCGCCAGCTCCTGGACGTGCAGACCCGGAAACGCCGTCGACAGACGCTCGTACGCGTCCGTGACGGGCGTGGTGCCGGCGGCGGGCGGAAGGGCAGGCCGCGAGCTGGTGAGGACAGCGGGGACCGTCATGCGGGGACCACCGAATCGCGATCGTTAGCAGGTTAGCCTTACCTTACCCGATGCGATCCGTGTTTGAACTGTGTCCTTGTCCGCCTATCGTGCACGCAGGACCCGTACCGAGCGAGCCGGGTCCCGTACACGGCCGGAGGAGGACCCGAGTGGAGCAGGGCAGAGCACGCGGCCCCGCCGCGGCACAGCCGTACGCGTCCGCCCGCGTCCCCGGGCAGACCCGGGCGCAGACGGCTCCCGCCGCGATCCCGGGGCAGACGCGCGACGAGCAGCTGCCGGCCGCCCGGGTGCGTGAGGAGCAGCCGCCCGGCGCGCAGGCCCGGGGCGAGCACACCCACAGCGAGCCGCCCGCCCCCGGAGCCGTCGTCCGCCGCCACTCCGTACGCGGCCAGATACTGGACGCCCTGCGCGCGGCCCTCGTCAGCGGCGAGCTGCGGCCCGGCGAGGTCTACTCCGGCCCTGCCCTCGGTGAACGGTTCGGCGTCTCCGCCACCCCCGTGCGGGAGGCGATGCAGCAGCTCGCCCTCGAAGGCGCGGTGGAGACCATGCCGAACCGCGGCTTCCGCGTCATCGTGCGCAGTGCCCGGGAACTCGCCGAACTCGCCGAGGTCCGTGCCCTCATCGAGGTCCCGGTGATGCTCCGCCTCGCCCGGACCGTTCCGGCCGCCCACTGGGCCGAACTGGTCCCGCTGGCCGAGGCGACCGCGGCCGCCGCGGCCACCGGCGACCGCGCCGGCTACGCGGAGTCGGACCGCGCCTTCCACCGCGCGGTCCTCTCGCTCGCGGGCAACGACCAGCTCCTCGCCGTGGCCGACGACCTCCACCGCCGCTCCCAGTGGCCCCTGATGAGTGCCCCGGCCACGCGCCGCGCGGACCTGCTGGCGGACGCCGCCGAACACTCCGCGCTCCTGGAGGCGCTCATGGCGCAGGACCTGGCCGTGGTGAACTCCCTCGTACGGGAGCACTTCACCGGCGCGGACCGCTGAGGCCGGGCCGTTGCCGGACGCGGTCGTCCCGCTCACGGGCCAGAGCGTGCGGGGCGCGGTGTGGACCCTGGCCAACCGGCTCGGTGTGGTGGCGCGGAACCCGGGCGAGCTGGTCGGCGCCCTGACGGCGCTCGCCCGCCCGAGCGTGGTCGTGCTGCCCGACCTGGACGCCGCCCACGATCCCGCGGCGATCACCGAACTCGTCCACGCGCTACGGGATCTGGGCCACATCCGGCTCGTCACAGGACGCGACGGCGCGCCCGGCGCCACCGGGACGGATGACCCGGCGCCGGATGACCCGCGGCCGGTCGACGCCGAGCCGGTCGACGCCGAGCCGGTCGACGCCCGGCCTGTGGACCTGGCCGACCCCGGCGCGGTGTGCGCCGCCGATCCCTCCCGGGTGACGGCCGCGTACGAGCACGCGGCGGACGACCCGGACGGGCCGTCCGGCCACGGTGGTCTGCGCACGGCCTGGTTCCGGGCCGGACAGTCCCTGATCCGCGACCAGTCGGCGGCCGAGCGCGCCCTGGTCCTGCTCACCGCCCTCGGCGACGACGCGGACCCACGGCTGCGGCCCGCTCTGAACGCCCTGGCCACCGACGCCCCGTGGCAGGTCGACTGGACCCGGGTGCGGGGCGATGTCGCCCCTGCCTGGCCCGGACCCGTGGCCGCGCTGGCCCAGGGCACCGGTCGCTGGTCGGACCATCTGCTCGTCGCCGACCAGCGCCGCACGATCCGTTCCCTGCGTCCGGCCGACGCCACGCCCGCGCCGGGCACCGCCGCCATGCCCGTCCGTATCACGGCGCTCGCGCCGCTGCCCGACGGGACGCTGGTGATGCTGGACGAGCGGGGACGCCTGCACACGCACGGCGACACGGCCCTGACCGAGGCGGTCGCCGCCACGCTGCGCAAGCACCCGGGCACGGCGCTGGCCGCCACCGACCGTCTCGTCCTGGTCGGCGACCGGCACGGATCGCTGCACGCCTTCGGCTACGACGGCGTGCACCAGGCCGCCGCCCACCGCGGCCGCGTCACCGCCCTGGCGGTGGCCGACGGCCCCGCGCCGTTGGTCTGCAGCGGCGGCGTGGACGGCACGGTCCGCCTCTGGACCCCGGGCGGTCCGCCGGAGAACGCCCCGCTCGCGGAGCGGGACTGCCCCGTCACCGCCCTCGCGGGCCGGGGACGGGAGCTGGCGGTCGCGTGGGCCGACGGACTGGTGGAACTCCGCCGCCTCGGCACGGACGAGGCGCTGCCCTTCCGCCCGGGCCCACCCGTCCGCGCCGTGGCGATCCCGGGGGACCGCTCGGTGGTCATCGGCACGGACGAGACCCTGATCCGCCTGACGGCCCGCCCCACGACCACTCCGCTGTCCACACGCTGATCCCGGCATCACACTCCCCGTGACATGTGACCCGTGACTCGTTGCCCGTGACCCGTGACCCGTGACCCGTGACCCGTGACCCGTGACCCGTGACCCGTGACCCGTGACCCGTGACCCGTTGCCCGTGACCCGTGACCCGTGACTCGTGACCCGTGACGCCCGGGCGAGCCCGGCCGCTCGCCTCCCGGCGCTTGGTCGGCCGTCTCGCGAGACCGGCGGGAACCACCGGCCGCGGCGGGACATCCCGTGCTTCCGTACCGGCCCCTCGGCCGCGCCCCGTCCTCGCCGTCGACGCGCGTCAGGCACGGCCCCTGTGCCGCCCGGCGCCCAACTGCTCGCTCCCGGCGCGTGATCCGCCGTATCGCGAGAGCGGCGGCGGGAGTCGGCGTCGTCGCGCTGAGCACCCCCGTCACCCCGCACCCCCGCACTCCCGCGGCCGTCCGGGGCGAACGCGTCGGCGGAGGCGGCCCCGTCAGGCCGCCGGGGCCGGTGGTGCCAACTGCTCCGCCAGCCAGGTCGGTACGCCGCCCAGAAGCCGGAAGAGGCGGGTCGCCTCGGCGCGCAGACGGCCCGCCTCGGGCTCCGGTTCGGTGTCGGCGAGTGCGGCCAGGGCCGGGGCCGTACCGATCAGATAGCCGAGGTCCTCGCGGATGCGGAGCGATTCGGTGAACCCGTGCCGGGCTTCGGCGAGTTCGCCGTCGCGCAGGGCGAGAGCGGCGAGGTGGCGCCAGGTGAACGACAGCAGCAGGGTGTCGCCGTGCGCGATGGCGCCGGCGTGGGCGCGGCGGTAGGCGGCGCGGGCGGCCTGCGGGGAGTCGGCGAGATGCTCGGCGATCAGGCCGCGGCGGAAGTCGAGGAGGGGCCGGCCGGGCGCGGCCGGGGCGAGCAGCGCCGCCGCCCGGCCGAGAGCGGCGCGGGCCTCGTCGGCCCGGTCACGGACGCTCAGCACGGTGGAGGCGTACGCGAGTTGACCGCGCTCACACGCGGCCGCACCACGCTCGTCGTCGTCACCCGCCACCGCCTCCGCCGCGCGCAGGGCGTCCTCCGCGTCCGCCCAGCCCTTGCCGGTGAACAGGCAGCGTTCGACGAGGAGCGTCGCGCGCTGCAGGGTGAGCGCGGGGGACGTGGAGTGAGGGGCGAGCAGGGCTGCCGCATCGGTCCAACAGCCACGCGAGCGCAGCCGCCATACCGCGGTCTGGAGGGGATCGTCACCTGCAGTGGTTCCGGTACCAGACATGGCGGTATGCGCCACATTGCCCTCCCCGAGCGCGCCATTGTGCTGTTGAGTCAGACGGAATCTCAGCACGGATCCGCCTGCCGGGCCAAGGGTTCTGGTGAATCAATTCACAATCGCCGGGGGTTTGGCGGGCGTACGCCGGTGGGATTCCGGCGCGATCCGGGCCCGCCGGTCATTTCCCTTCCGTTCGGGTGAAAGTGTGTACGCCGTTTGACGGGTGTTCGGCTCAGCTCATCCTCAGGGCCAGGAAGAAGTCCAGCTTGTCCTCCAGCCGCGACAGGTCCCGGCCCGTCAGCTGCTCGATCCGGCCAACCCGGTACCGCAGCGTGTTCACATGCAGATGGAGCCGGGTGGCGCAGCGGGTCCACGAGCCGTCGCAGTCCAGGAACGCCTCGAGCGTCGGGATCAACTCGGCACGGTGGCGGCGGTCGTAGTCGCGCAGCGGGTCCAGGAGCCGTGCCGTGAAGGCCCGGCGGACGTCGTCGGGGACGAACGGCAGCAGCAGGACGTGCGACGCGAGCTCGTGGTGGCCGGCCGCGCAGACCCGGCCGGGGCGGGCCGCGGCGACCCGGCGCGCGTGCCGTGCCTCCTCCAGCGCGCCGCGCAGGCCCTCCGCCGAGTGGACGGCGGCGCTGACGCCGACGGTGAGCCGGCCGTCGCCGTCGAGCCCCGCGGACAGCGGGCCGCGCACGGCGGCGAGCAGGGCGTCCGCGTGCAGTCCGGTGTCGGCGGTGTCGTCGGGCGGGCCGTCGAGCAGCTCCGCGTCGGCGGTGACGGTGACCGCGGGCAGCGGCACCAGGGCGATCGCCTCGTCCCCGGTGTGCGCCACGGCGATGCGGTCGGCGGATTCCGAGCCCGCCGACGCCGGGTCGACCAGGATCTCCTCCAGCAGCGACTGGGTGACGGGGCCGGCCTCGACCGGGGCCGTGCCGCCCTCCTGCTCCCACTCGACGCGCGCCACGACGACCTGCCAGTGCGGCGCCGTGCCGAGGCCCGGCACGAGCACCGGCGCGGCGACCCTGAGCCGGGCGGCGATCTCCGCCGGCGGCGCGCCCGCCGAGACGAGCTCCAGCACCTCCTGGGCGAGCCGGCGCCGTACCGTGCGGGCCGCTTCCCGCCGGTCCCGCTCGACCGCGATCAGCTGGGTGACGCCCTGCAGCAGATCGAGCCGGGCCGCGGGCCAGTCGGAGGCGTCCGCCTCCACGGCCAGCAGCCAGTCCGACAGCACGGTCTCCCGGACGTCACGGGACGCCGGCGCCGCGCCACGGCCGGTGTTCCGGATCGGGAACAGCGAATACGTGACACCGGGTGCGGCCTCCACCGTGGCGCGATGCGGTCCGCGCCGTCCGGTACGGCTCGCGGCCAGATGCTCGGCGGCCAGTGCGGCGCTGACACCGTCCGGCAGCGGCTCGCCGGCGCCCGCGATCTGCCGGCCGGTGGGGGACAGGACCCAGGCGCGAAGGTCCAGGTCGGAGCCCAGGAGGTCGAGAACGACCTCGGGCCCGCCGCCTGCCGGCCCTGAGGTCATCAGCCGGCGGTGCCGGTCGACGACGGCGGCCAGGTCCCCGGCCCGCTCGCCGGACACCTGACGCACCACATGCTCGGTGATGGTCGCGAACGCAACGTCCTCGTTGACCGCGAACAGCGGCAGCCGGTGCTGTACGCACGCCTTCACCAGGTCCTCGGGGACGTCCCCGAGCTCCGCCTCGCCGGCCGCGAGCCCGGCGACCCCCGCGCTTGCGAGAATACGGACAAAAGGCTCGGAGTCATCGGCGCTGTGCCGCCAGGCGAGCCCGGTGAGAACGAGTTCCCCGCCCGAGAGATAGCGGCTCGGGTCGCGTAGATCGGTCGTCATCACGCCACGGACGGTGCGGTCCAGCTCGTCGTCGCCGCCGAGCAGCCGCAGTCCCAGCGCGTCGGTCTCCAGCAGTGCGCGCAGCCGCATCTCGTCGCCGCCGATCTGTCTCGTTGTTGCCGTTGGACTGTGCTGAGGGATGTGCCGTTGGTTTCCGGAGGAACAAGAAGGGGTTGCCGACCCCCGCCTTTCGTTCGAATCTACAAGACAAGGATGGCGACCAGCCAACTCCTTCATGTTTTCGGTGACTGCACCGGGCGGGGCGGTGCTTGTGTACTTGGGCCACACCGCGTTAACAGGACATGAACATCCCCGCCAGGGCCGGCCGTCCCCGGGCCCCAGTGAACGACCGAATCACGTAGAAGAGAGCCACTCATGGACTTCCTTCGCCCCGCCGGCTGGGAGGAGGCGCTCGCCGCCAAGGCAGAGCACCCCACCGCTGTGCCCATCGCGGGTGGCACCGACATCATGGTCGAGATCAACTTCGACCACCGTCGGCCCGAGTACCTCCTGGACCTGAACCGGATCACCGAGCTGAGCGAATGGGAAGTCGGCGAGGAGAACGTCCGCCTGGGCGCCTCCGTCCCGTACACCCGGATCATGGAGAACCTGCGCACGGAGCTGCCCGGCCTGGCCCTCGCCTCGCACACCGTCGCCTCCCCGCAGATCCGCAACCGCGGCGGCGTCGGCGGCAACCTCGGCACCGCGTCCCCCGCCGGTGACGCCCACCCGGCCCTGCTGGCCGCCGGCGCCGAGGTCGAGGTGGAGTCGGTACGAGGCGCACGCTTCATCCCGATCGACGAGTTCTACACCGGAGTGAAGCGCAACGCGCTCGCCCCGGACGAGCTGATCAAGACCATCCACATCAAGAAGGCCGACGGCCCCCAGCAGTACTCGAAGGTCGGTACCCGCAACGCGATGGTGATCGCGGTGTGCGCCTTCGGTATCGCCCTGCACCCCGAGACCCGCACGGTGAAGACCGGCATCGGCTCGGCCGCGCCCACCCCGGTGCGCGCCAAGGCGGCCGAGGAGTTCCTGAACGCCGCGCTGGAGGAGGGCGGCTTCTGGGACAGCGGCAAGATCATCACCCCCTCGATCGCCAAGCAGTTCGCGGATCTCGCCTCCGCCGCCTGCAACCCGATCGACGACGTCCGAGGCACCGCCAGGTACCGCCGTCACGCGGTCGGCATCATGGCCCGCCGCACCCTCGGCTGGACCTGGGAGCAGTACCGCGGCACCGGCCGCACGCTTGAAGGAGCTGCCTGATCATGCGAGTCAACTTCACGGTCAACGGCCGTCAGCAGGAGGCCGACGACGTCTGGGAGGGCGAGAGCCTCCTGTACGTGCTCCGCGAGCGCCTGGGCCTGCCCGGCTCCAAGAACGCCTGCGAGCAGGGCGAGTGCGGCTCCTGCACGGTCCGTCTCGACGGCGTGCCGGTGTGTTCGTGCCTGGTGGCCGCCGGTCAGGTCGAGGGCCGCGAGGTCGTCACCGTCGAGGGCCTGGCGGACTTCGCCAGGCAGCGCGCCGAGCACGGTCACGGCGGATGCGCCACGGGCGCCTGCGGCACCCCGCTCCAGGAGGCCCGGCAGTGGTCCGCCAAGGGCACCGACTCGCAGACCGGCGAGGGCGCCGAACTCTCCCCGATCCAGCAGGCGTTCATCGACGCCGGCGCCGTGCAGTGCGGCTTCTGCACCCCGGGTCTGCTGGTCGCCGCCGACGAGCTGCTGGAGCACAACGCCTCCCCGTCCGACGCGGACATCCGCGAGGCGCTGTCAGGCAACCTCTGCCGCTGCACCGGTTACGAGAAGATCCTCGACGCGGTCCGCCTCGCGGCCGCCCGTCAGGAAGAGGCGGTCTGACCACCATGGCGCTCCATCCACGAGTCACCACCACTCCCGCGGGCACGCCCACCAAGGTCACCCAGGGGTCGCAGACCAAGGGCGGCATCGGCGAGTCCACGCTCCGCCCCGACGGCACCCTCAAGGTCACCGGCGAGTTCGCGTACTCCTCGGACATGTGGCACGAGGACATGCTGTGGGGCCAGACGCTCCGCTCCACCGTCGCGCACGCCGAGATCAGGTCGATCGACATCTCCGAGGCCCTGGCCATGCCCGGCGTCCACGCGGTCCTCACCTACGACGACCTGCCGACGGAGATGAAGAACTACGGCCTGGAGATCCAGGACACGCCGGTCCTCGCGCACGGGAAGGTCCGCCACCACGGCGAGCCGGTGGCCCTCGTCGCCGCCGACCACCCCGAGACGGCCCGCCGCGCCGCCGCCAAGATCAAGATCGACTACGTCGAGCTGCCCGTCATCACCGACGAGGCCTCGGCCACCGCGCCCGGCGCGATCCTGGTCCACGAGGGCCGCGACGACCACCACATCGGCCATGTCCCGCACCCCAACATCGTGCACCGGCAGCCGATCGTGCGCGGCGACGTGGCGAGGGCCCGCGAGCGCGCCGACGTCATCGTCGAGGGCGAGTACACCTTCGGCATGCAGGACCAGGCGTTCCTCGGCCCGGAGTCCGGCCTCGCCGTGCCCGCCGAGGACGGCGGCGTCGACCTGTACGTCGCCACCCAGTGGCTGCACTCCGACCTCCGCCAGATCGCCCCCGTCCTCGGCCTGCCCGAGGAGAAGATCCGCATGACGCTCTCCGGCGTCGGCGGTGCCTTCGGCGGCCGGGAGGACCTGTCGATGCAGATCCACGCCTGTCTGCTGGCGCTGCGCACCGGCAAGCCGGTCAAGATCGTCTACAACCGGTTCGAGTCCTTCTTCGGGCACGTCCACCGCCACCCGGCGAAGCTCCACTACGAGCACGGCGCCACCAAGGACGGCAAGCTCACGCACATGACGTGCCGGATCGTCCTGGACGGCGGCGCCTACGCGTCGGCGTCCCCGGCGGTCGTCGGCAACGCCTCGTCGCTCTCCGTCGGCCCGTACGTCGTCGACGACGTCGACATCGAGGCGATCGCGCTCTACACCAACAACCCGCCCTGCGGCGCGATGCGCGGCTTCGGCGCGGTCCAGGCGTGCTTCGCCTACGAGGCGCAGATGGACAAGCTGGCCGCGAAGCTCGGCATCGACCCGGTCGAGTTCCGGCAGCTGAACGCCATGGAGCAGGGCACGATCATGCCGACCGGCCAGCCGGTCGACTCACCGGCCCCCGTCGCCGAACTGCTGCGCCGCGTCAAGTCCCGCCCGCTGCCCCCGGAGCGCCAGTGGGAGGTCGCCGGCGGCGCGGCGGACGTACGCGCCCTGCCCGGCGGTCTGTCCAACACCACGCACGGCGAGGGCGTCGTCCGCGGCGTCGGCTACGCGGTCGGCATCAAGAACGTCGGCTTCTCCGAGGGCTTCGACGACTACTCCACCGCCAGGGTGCGCATGGAGGTCGTGGGCGGAGAGCCGGTCGCGACCGTGCACACCGCGATGGCGGAGGTCGGCCAGGGCGGTGTCACCGTGCACGCCCAGATCGCCCGCACCGAACTCGGCGTGACCCAGGTGACCATCCACCCCGCCGACACCCAGGTCGGCTCCGCCGGCTCCACCTCCGCCTCCCGCCAGACCTACGTCACCGGCGGCGCGGTGAAGAACTCCTGCGAGCTGGTCCGCGAGAAGGTCCTGGAGATCGGCCGCCGGAAGTTCGGCTCGTACCACCCCGCCTGGGCCACCGCCGAGCTGCTGCTCGAAGGCGGCAAGGTCGTCACCGACGGCGGCGAGGTGCTCTGCGACCTGGTGGACGTGCTGGAGGACGAGGCGGTCGAGGTCGAGGCCGAGTGGCGGCACCGTCCGACCGAGGCCTTCGACCTGCGCACCGGCCAGGGCAACGGCCACGTCCAGTACTCGTTCGCCGCGCACCGCGCGGTCGTCGAGGTGGACACCGAACTCGGCCTGGTGAAGGTCGTCGAGCTGGCCTGCGCCCAGGACGTCGGCAAGGCGCTCAACCCGCTGTCCGTCGTCGGCCAGATCCAGGGCGGCACCACCCAGGGCCTGGGTGTGGCGGTCATGGAGGAGATCATCGTCGACCCGAAGACCGCGAAGGTGCGCAACCCGTCCTTCACGGACTATCTGATCCCCACGATCCTCGACACCCCGACCATCCCGGTCGATGTGCTCGAACTCGCCGACGACCACGCCCCGTACGGGCTGCGTGGCATCGGCGAGGCCCCGACCCTGTCGTCCACCCCGGCCGTCCTCGCGGCGATCCGGAACGCGACGGGTCTGGAGCTCGACAGGACGCCGGTACGCCCCGAACACCTCACCGGCACCTAGCCTCCCGCGGCCGGGGGGATCCTGTCCCCCCGGCCCCCGGGCCGGGGGTCCCGGGAGGCGAGAGCCCCCGAGGATCCCGCACAGCAACACCGGAAGAACTGCAGTGACGAACCCCGTGGGTTCCCCGCTCTGCAGACCCGTTCGTCTCGGGCCGTCCCCCGGGTCGTGCAGCCAACGAAGAATCCCAAATCCCGCGGCCCGGCGCAGTATTCACGTCCGGTGCGGGTGCCCCTGTGAACCTTGGGAGTAGGCATCATGACCCAGTCGTCAGTGGAGCCGAGGACCACCGCGGAGGACGCGGGCCCCGGCTCGCGCGTTCCCGCCGGACGGTCCTGGCTCGACCGGTACTTTCACATATCCGAACGAGGATCGACGGTCGCGCGGGAAGTGCGCGGCGGCATCACCACCTTCATGGCGATGGCGTACATCCTCCTGCTCAACCCGCTGATCCTCAACGGCAAGGACGTTGCCGGCAACGTCCTGAGCCAACCGGGACTCATCACCGCGACCGCCTTCGCGGCCGCCGCGAGCACCCTGCTGATGGGCTTCTTCGGCAAGGTCCCGCTCGCCCTCGCGGCCGGACTGAGCGTCTCCGGTGTGCTCGCCTCGCAGGTCGTCCCGCAGATGACCTGGCCGCAGGCCATGGCCATGTGCGTGGTCTACGGCCTGGTGATCTGCCTCCTGGTGGTCACCGGACTGCGTGAGCTGATCATGAACGCGATCCCGCTGCCGCTCAAGCACGGCATCACGATGGGCATCGGCCTCTTCATCGCCCTGATCGGCCTGGTCAAGGCGGGCTTCGTCGGCAAGGGCTCCGAGTTCGGACCGCCCGTGACCCTCGGCGCCGGCGGCGAGCTGGCCGGCTGGCCCGTACTGATCTTCTGCCTCACCCTGCTGCTGATCTTCATGCTGCAGGCCCGCGCCGTACCCGGGGCGATCCTGATCGGCATCGTCGTGGGCACGGTCGTCGCGGTCGTCGTGCACAACGTGGCCGGACTCGACGCCAAGGCCTGGAACATGGCCCCGCCGGAGCTCGGCGGCGGCGCGGTCTCCATGCCCGACTTCTCGCTCTTCGGGCACGTCGAGTTCGGCGGCTGGGGCGACGTCGGCGCGATGACCGTCGGCTTCATCGTCTTCACGCTCGTCCTGGCCGGCTTCTTCGACGCCATGGCCACCATCATCGGTGTCGGCACCGAGGCCAAGCTCGCCGACGAGCGCGGCCGGATGCCCGGCCTGTCCAAGGCGCTGTTCATCGACGGGGCCGGCGGTGCGATCGGCGGTGTCGCGGGCGGCTCGGGCCAGACCGTGTTCGTCGAGTCGGCCACCGGCGTCGGCGAGGGCGCGAGGACCGGGCTCGCCTCGGTCGTCACCGGACTGTTCTTCGCGGCCTGCCTCTTCTTCACGCCGCTCACCGCGATCGTGCCGCCCCAGGTCGCCTCCGCGGCCCTGGTCGTCATCGGCGCGATGATGATGCAGAACGCCAAGCACGTGGACTGGGGCGACCGTGCGGTCGCCGTCCCGGTCTTCCTCACCGTCGTGCTGATGCCGTTCACGTACAGCATCACCCCGGGCGTGGCGGCCGGTGTGATCGCGTACGTCGCCATCAAGGCGGCCCAGGGCAAGTCCCGGGAAGTGGGCGGCTTCATGTGGGCGCTGACCGCGATCTTCATCGTGTTCTTCGCACTCAACCCGATAGAAGGCTGGCTGGGAGTCCACTGACTCCGCCGAGCCCTCCACGCATCCCCGATCCCCGGAGGAGACCGACATGCTGGACATCGCCGACGAGCTGCACCGGTGGGTCGGACAGGGCCGTGACTTCGCCGTGGCCACCGTGGTGGCCGTCGGCGGCAGCGCGCCCCGCCTGCCGGGAGCCGCGCTCGCCGTCGACAGCGACGGCACGGCGATCGGCTCGGTCTCCGGCGGATGCGTGGAGGGCGCGGTCTACGACCTGTGCCGGCAGGCGATCGAGGACGGCGAGACCGTGCTCGAACGCTTCGGCTACAGCGACGAGGACGCCTTCGCCGTGGGCCTGACCTGCGGCGGGATCATCGACATCCTCGTCACCCCGGTCCGCGCGGACTCTCCCGCGAGGGACGTTCTCGCCGCCGCGCTCACCGCCGCTGCCCAAGGGGAGGCGGCGGCGGTCGCGAGGATCACCGACGGGCCGGCCGACGTGCTGGGCCGCGCCCTGCTCGTCCGTGCCGACGGCTCGTACGAAGGAACCCTCGGCGGCCACCCGGAACTGGACCGCACGGCCGCGGGCGAGGCCCGCGCGATGCTCGACGCCGGCCGTACCGGCACCGTCCTCATCGGCGCGGACGGCTCGCGCTGCGGGCGGCCCCTGACCCTGCTCGTCGAGTCCAGCGTCCCCGCCCCCCGCATGATCGTCTTCGGGGCGATCGACTTCGCGTCCGCACTGGTCCGCGTCGGGAAGTTCCTCGGCTACCACGTGACCGTGTGCGACGCCCGCCCCGTCTTCGCGACCCGGCTCCGCTTTCCCGACGCGGACGAGATCGTCGTCGAATGGCCGCACCGCTACCTGGAGTCGACCGACGTCGACGGCCGTACGGTGCTGTGCGTCCTCACCCACGACGCCAAGTTCGACATCCCCCTGCTCGAACGGGCACTGCGGCTGCCCGTCGCCTACGTCGGGGCCATGGGCTCCCGGCGCACCCACGAGGACCGCAACGCACGGCTGCGCGAGGCGGGCGTCACCGAACGGGAACTCGCCCGGCTGCGCTCGCCGATCGGACTCGACCTGGGCGCCCGGACCCCCGAGGAGACGGCGCTGTCGATCGCGGCCGAGATCGTCGCCGGCCGGCGAGGCGGCAGCGGGGTCTCGCTGACCGGCGCCCACACGCCGATCCACCACGACGAGCCGCGCGTACCGGCGCAGATCATCGGGTCCGTCGCCTGACCCCGGCCCCGCGCGGGAAACACCGGGCGGGAGGCACCGGGCGGGCGGGACCGCGCGGGCGACACCGGGCGGGCAAAGGGCGCGAAAGTTAAAATCGACGCATGGCTGAGCGGCCCGCAGCGCCGACCGCGCCCGAGCTGGTCATGGAAACCGACAGGGGCTCGACGCTCATGAGCCCGGGCAGGACGTATCACGTCGGCCGTGACCCCCTGAGCGACATCGTCATCGAGGACGCCCGGGTGTCCTGGCACCACGCCGTCCTGCGCACGGTGGCGGACCACTGGACGCTGGAGGACGAGAACAGCACCAACGGGACCTACGCGGACGGCCGCCGCATCCACGAATGGGGGGTGGGCCCCGGCAGCGTCCTCCGGTTCGGCAACCCCCAGGACGGCCCGCGCGCCGTTCTGGTCGGCACGGAACCCGAACCGCCCGAGCCGGCGCCCCCGCCCGAAGCACCCGCCCCGCCCCGGGCCACGCCGCCGCCCCCCGCCACCAGCACCCTCCGGCAGCCGACCACGGTGCGCCCGCTGCCCACCCGCACCGTCCGCATCGGCCGCGCCACCGACAACGACATCGTCATCGACGACCTCATCGTCTCGCGCCGCCACGCCGAGCTGCGGGCCCATGTCGACGGCACGTACGAGATCGTCGACCTCGGCAGTCACAACGGCACCTACCTCGACGGACAGCCCGTCACCCGGGCCGGGCTCTCGGCCGGGGACATCGTCGGCATCGGCCACTCCACGTTCCGCCTCGTCGGCGACGAACTGCAGGAGTTCGTGGACTCCGGCGAGGTCTCGCTCGATGTGCAGGACCTCGCCGTCACCGTGGACGACGGCCGCAAGGTCCTCCTCGACCACGTGTCGTTCCCCGTCGGCGAGAAGTGCCTGCTCGCCGTCGTGGGCCCCAGCGGCGCCGGGAAGTCCACGCTGCTGAACGCGCTCACCGGACTGCGCCCCGCCGAGCACGGCACCGTCGTCTACGACGGGCGCGACCTGTACCGCGACTACGCCGAACTGCGCCGGCGCATCGGACTCGTACCTCAGGACGACATCCTGCACGTCCAGCTCACCGTCCGCCGGGCCCTCATGTACGCCGCCGAACTGCGCTTCCCCGAGGACACCGCACCCGCGGAACGCGAGGCGCGCGTGACGGAGGTCATCCGCGAACTGGGCCTGGAGCAGCGTGCGGACCAGCCCATCCACAGCCTCTCCGGCGGCCAGCGCAAACGCGTCAGCGTGGCCCTGGAACTGCTGACGAAGCCGTCGCTGCTGTTCCTGGACGAGCCCACCTCCGGTCTCGACCCGGGAATGGACCGCTCGGTGATGCACATGCTCCGCGGGCTCGCCGACGACGGCCGGACCGTCATCGTCGTCACCCACAGCGTGCTCAGCCTCGACGTGTGCGACCGGCTGCTGGTGATGGCGCCCGGCGGCCGGATCGCCTACTTCGGCGCACCCGAGGACGCCCTCGGCTTCTTCGGCTTCGAGCAGTGGCCCGAGGCGTTCGAGGCGTTCGAGAACGACCACGACCGGGACTGGGCACGGGAGTTCCGGGCCTCCCCGTACCACCGCCAGTTCATCGACGTCACCCCGCAGCCCCGGTCCGGCCAGGACCGCAGGCCCCTGGACGCCGCGCCGCCGCCCAAGTCGCAGAGCTGGTTCGCCCAGCTGAGCACCCTGGTCCGGCGCTACGCCTCCGTGCTGAGCGCCGACCGCACCTTCATCATCATCATGATCGCGCTGCCGTTCGGGATGGGGCTGATGGCCCGGGGACTGGCGGGCAGCAGATTCACCCAGGAGACCGCGCTGGACGCCCTGCTCGTGCTGTGCGTCGGCGGGGTCCTGACCGGAGCGGCGAACGCGGTACGCGAACTCGTCAAGGAACGCGTCATCTACCGGCGCGAACGCGCCGTCGGCCTGTCCAGATCCGCCTATCTGACGTCCAAGGTGGTGGTGCTGGGCGTGGTCACGGTCGCCCAGGCCGTCGTCCTCACCCTCGTCGGCCTCTTCGGCGTCGACCTGAACGCGCCCGACGGGCGGGGCGTCCTGCTGCCCCCGCTCATCGAGATCACCGTGGCCGTCGCGCTGCTGTCGTTCACGTCGATGATGATCGGCCTGGTGATCTCCGCGCTCGTGCCCAAGGAGGAGGTCACCATGCCCCTGCTGGTCCTCCTCACGATGGTCCAGATCGTCTTCTGCGGTGCGCTGCTGAAGCTGAACGGTGTCGCGGGCATGGAGCAGCTGGCGTGGCTGGTGCCGGCGCGGTGGGCCTTCGCCGCCATGGCGGGCACCGTCGACATCGCCCGGATCGTGCCGGGGCCGGACACCGCCGATCCGCTGTTCCGGCACTCCCTGGGGGTGTGGCTGCCGAACATGGGCGTGATGCTGGTGTTCTGCGCCGTCCTGTGGTTCGTCATCGCCCAGCTGCTGCGGCGCCACGAGCCCGCGGTCATGCGGAAGTAGCGGCGGCGACGATGACCGAGACCGCGGTGCCCGGCTTCCGGCCCACGCATGTCGTCCCGGGCGAGGGCATGCCGACCTGGGAGAGCCCCGACGTCGGCAGTCCCAGCGCGCCGCTCGACCCGTTCCTGCCGGTCGAGCTCGTCGACCGGCGGGGCGAGTGGGGACGCGTCCTGTGCGCCAACGGCTGGTCGGCCTGGGTCGACGGGCGCCTGCTCATCGCCGTACCGAAGGCACCGCCGTCCGCCGGGCAGCCGCTCGACCGCACGGCCGACCCGCAGCCGCTGCTCGCCCGCGCGGAGGAGGTGCTGTCGCAGTACCGCCGGGCGGCGCAGGAGCTCGCGACGGGCCGCTGCGACGGGGAGACCTTCCGCAGGCGTACCCAGGGGATGCGGCTGGGCGTCGTCGTCGACGGGGAGGCGCTCTGGCTGTACGACGCCGAGCACGAGCGCTGGGTGTACTGCGACGGCGCCAGGCTGGCCCCGTTCGCCACCACGGCGCCCCCGAGCACCACGCGCGAGGCGCCCGCGGACACACCCCGGCGGGCCACCGAGCCCGGCCGCCCGTCGGCACCCGCGCCGCCGGGGCGGGTCACGGAACCCGGGTCCGGGTCCGGGGCCGGCAGAGGCCTCTCCGGGTGACCGGCGCGTGGCCGCGCGGCGCTGCGGAGGGGCTCACGGCCACGGAGGGACGCCAGGGAGGGGTTCATCGCCCCGGATGGACCTCGCTGCGGTGAGGTTCTGCGTCGCGGAAGGACCTCGCTGCGCGGGGGTTCATCGCCCCGGATGGACGTCGCTACGGAGCGACCTCGCCTCGGCGCCGTACCGGAGCGGCCAGCAGCGAACCGAGCAGCCCGGCGACGACCCCCCAGCCCAGACCGATGCCCACCGCGGCCCACAGCCGCGGCTCCAGCGCCACCTCGCCGCCGAGCCCTCCCAGATCGCCGACACCGATCAGCGACAGCCCGTACCGTGCCGCGACCCGGCCGGTCAGACACACGACGAGCATCGTGAGGGCCAGCGCCACACCCATGTGCAGGGCGTGCTGCCAGGGCCGGGTCCGCGCGGGGGAGCGCACCGCCATCAGGAACGCCGCGGCCGGCACCAGCACCGCAGCGATCACCACCAGCCACCAGGCGCGTCCGTCCTGTTCGGCGAGCGTGGAGACGCTCAGCGTCGAGGTGTTCTCGCCGCGCAGTACGGCGTCCAGCACCTGCGGCATCGGCAGTCCGAAGGGCCCTTCCACCTTGCCCTCCCAGGACGCGCCGAGGCCGAGGGTGAGCGCGAGCCAGACGAGATTCGGCAGGCCGAGCAGCATCATCGCGAAGGTCCGGTCGGGGTGCCCGTGGGTCGCCGCGACCACGATCCCGGCGCACAGCCCGAGGACGACGTACGCCAGCAGCAGCCAGACCATCGCGTACGCGGCCGGGCGCACCGACTCCTGGAACCGCACCAGCCGCGCCGGCAGCGGGGCCTTCCTGGACACCATGAGGGCGACCGCGATCACCCCGATCAGCCACAGCAGGCCGTAGAGGAGGGTGGGCCCCACGTCCGCGCGGAAGCCGACCTCGGGGGACGCGTCGAGGAACTCGCCGAGGTCGCTCAGCAGGGAGTCCTCCCCGAGCGAGACCGGGAACGTCTTCCCGGCCGCCGCTGCCAGCCCCGCCAGCGCCGCCAGCCACAGCACCGCGAGCCGGGCGAACCGGCCGAGCAGCTCACGGGTCCTGGCGACGGCGCGGTGACGCAGCGGCCGCAGGAACAGCCAAGCCGTCACCAGGGCACCCACGAGGCTCACAGACAGCGGCACGACCGTGAGTTCGGCCTGCGACCGGGCCACGAAACCCGCGTCGCCAGCGAGCCCCACGGAGCCACCGGCCGCCATGACGACCAGGGCGGCGACGACCTGCGGGAACGCGTTCTCGGGAAGGCCGGTTCCGCCCGCCGCCCACAGGCCCAGCGCGGCCACGGCGAGCATGGCGGCGAAGCCCGCGACGACGGCCACCAGCGCGTCGCGCCAGTCGCGTACGGCATGTGCGGCGCGACCCGGCGAGGTGGCTCCGTGCTGGCTCACGGTGCCACGGTAAGCAGCGCGGACGACGGCCGCGCGCCGGAAGGTCCGACCGGTCCCGGCCAGGGCCCGGCTTGCGTGCCGCGCCGAGGCGGGGCACACAATTGGGGGAACCCCCTCGATCTCGAAACCACCCTCGATCTCTGGGACGGCTGGGAAACCCGGGACCTCCGGAAGCCGGCGGACGGAAGACGGAAGTCCGGTACGTCTGGGAAGTAGGGCCCGTGAGCGCGCAACCGCCGTCAGGGCGATCACCCGCAGGACCTCCCTCCGGCCCGCTCTCGGGCGGGGAGGCGGCGCCGCCGCCACCGCCGCCGGGCGGCGGCGCAGGAAGCGGCGGAGGCGCAGGGAGCGGGCGAGGCCGTCCGGGGCGGCCGGGCCCGACGGGCGGCGAGGGCGGCGGCCGGGGCGGCGCGGGCCCCTGGTGGCGTTCCGTACCCAGGATCGCGTCGATCACGGCGGTGGTGGTCGCCGCCGCGGCGCTCGCCATCGTCCTCACCCGCCCCGGCGGCCAATCCGGCAGCGAGGTGTATCTGCAGGCCGCGGCAGAGGCCGGACCCGCCCCCTTCACCCCGTCCTCGGCGAAGGTGCCCGCGACACCGCAGCCGCGCGCCAAACTGCCCGCGTCGCCCGCCTCCCCCTCCCCGGCCGGCGGCAACGTCACCCGCGGAGTCGACGGCGCGACCCCCGGTCTCTACGGCGGCACCCAGAAGCTCGCCAGCTGCGACACCGAGCAGCAGATCCGAAGCCTCACCGAGCAGCCGGACAGGAACCGCGCCTTCGCCTCGGTCCTCGGCATCGAACCGGCCGGGGTCCCCGGCCATCTGCGCTCCCTGACCCCCGTCACCCTGCGCATGGACACCCGGGTCACCAACCACCGGTACGAGGACGGTGCCGCCACCCCGTACCAGGCCGTACTGCAGGCCGGTACCGCCGTCCTCGTCGACGACCGGGGCGTGCCGCGCGTGCGCTGTGCCTGCGGCAACCCTCTGCTGCCGCCCGTGTTCGTCAAAGGGCCCGCCGAGCGGACCGGCGACAGCTGGCCCGGGTACGACGCGGCCGACACCGTGGCCGTCACCCCGGCACCGGAGAACGTCGAGGTCTTCGTCGTCTACGACGCGAAGGACGACGGCTACATCGCCCGGGAGCCCGGGGACGACGTCGCGAAGGACAAACCGGCGCCGCCGCCCCGTGATCCGTCGACTCCGGTCCTCGTCCCGGCCGCACCGACGTCCGCGAGCCCCACCGGACCCACCGGCTCCACGACCTCCGAGCGGCCGGAGTCCCGGAGCCCGGGGACGGACAGCCCCGGGTCGGTGAGCCCGTCGCCGAAGAGCCCGCCCACCGACAGCCCGGCCGGCTCCCCGTCGCCGCGTACGCCGGCGGAGGACACCACGCCCGGGCGCACCGCCACGGACGGCACCACGAAGAGCGAGCCGCCCGCCTCACCGCCGCAGCCGCCCGCGTCGAGCCCGGCCGAGAAGCAGGAGCCCGCCCCCGACACCCAGCCCCGGTCCGACGGACCACCGCCCCAGGAGGAGCAGCCGATCGTCCCCTCGCTGCCGGACATCGTCGTCCCACCCGCGAAGACGCCGACGTCCCCGGCGCCGGCGACGTGAGGCGTCTTCCTCGACCAGCCGCACGGACGCGGAGGAGGTGAGCCGGCCGTGACCGACCCGCCCCTCTCCGGCACGCCCGCGCCCCCACCCGGTCCGGGAGCCGGCGGGGAGAGCCGGCAGCCGCTGCTCTCGCTGGCGCTGGCCGGGGCGATGGACGAGGTCGGCGCGGTCGCCGGAGCGGTGTATCTGCTCGCCCCCGACGGCACGGCACTGGAGATGGCCGTCATGGCGGGCCTTCCCAGGGCCTTCGCCGCACCCTGGGAGCGGGTCGGCATCAACGCGCCGCTACCCGTCGCCGACGCGGCACGGGAGCGACGCCTCGTCTGGGTCGGCGGCGAGGAGGAGATGGCCGCCCGCTACCCCCGGATCGCGGTGGTCCTGCCCTACCCCTTCGCCCTCGCCGCACTGCCGGTGGCCACCGACGACACCGTGTACGGGGCGGTGTTCGTGACCTGGCCGGGCTCGCACCCGCCCGAACTCTCCGCGTGGGAACGGGAGCATCTCGCCGCCGCCTGCGAGCGGCTCGCGCTGCGCCTGCAACGGGTCAGCGAACGGGGCCGTCCCTTCCGCTCGGAGCCCGACATCCTGGGTGACCAGGCCCTCACCGGCGGCTCGAACGCGGCCGAGGCCCTGCAACTGCTCGACCGCATCCCCGAGGGACTGTGCTCCCTCGACCTCAACGGCCGGATCACCTTCGTCAACCCCGCAGGTGCGGAGCTGCTCGGGCTGGCCCGGCGCGAGCTGCTCGGCAGACAGCTGTGGGGGGCGCTGCCCTGGCTGAACGACCCGGTGTACGAGGACCGCTACCGTGCCGCCCTGATCAGCCAGCAGGCCAGTTCGTTCGTGGCGCTGCGGCCGCCCCGCGACTGGCTCTCGTTCCGCCTCCACCCCAGCACCACGGGCATCTCCGTGCGCGTCACCCCCGCCCGTACCGCCGGGGGCACCGGAGGGCACGCCCTCGAGCCGGCCCCCACCCGGCTCGTGGCCATCTCCCATGTCCTCAGCCTGGCCAGCGGACTGACGGAAGCCGTCGGCGTCGACGACGTCATCGAGATGGCAGGCGCCGAGTTCATGCCCGCCGTGGGCTGCCAGGCGCTGGTCATCCTCGCCCCCGAGGCCGGCCGGCTGAGCGTCATCGGCCACCGCGGCTACGACGACCCGCACATCGTGGAGCGCTTCCACGGGATGCCGCTGAGCGCCCACACCCCGGGGGCGCAGGCACTGGTCACGGGAGTGCCGTCGTTCTTCGAGTCCCGGCGGGACCTGGAGCAGGTCTACCCCGCCCGCCAGAACACCCGCGACGGCATGGCGGCCTGGGCGTATCTGCCGCTCATCGCGTCCGGCCGTACGGTGGGCGCCTGCGTCCTCGGCTACGCGGAGCCGCACCGCTTCCCGCCCGACAACCGCGCCGTGCTCACCAGTCTCGTCAGCCTCATCGCCCAGGCCCTGGAGCGGGCCCGGCTGTACGACGCCAAGCACCGACTGGCGCATGGTCTCCAGTCCGCGCTGATGCCGCGCTCCCTGCCGGACGTGCCCGGGCTCGAACACGCCGCCCGCTATCTGCCGGCCACCCGCGGAATGGAGATCGGCGGCGACTTCTACGACCTGATCCGCGGCGACGGCACCGGCAATGGCACCGGCGACGGCACCGGCAACCGCACCGGTCCTGCCGCCGTCGTCGGAGACGTCCAGGGCCACAACGTGGCCGCGGCCGGGCTGATGGGACAGGTCCGTACCGCCATTCGCGCGTTCACGGCGGTCGGACAGCCTCCGGGCGAGGTCATGGCCGGTACCAACCGGCTGCTACTGGACCTCGACGCCGACCTGTTCGTCAGCTGTGTGTACGTACAACTCGACCTGGAGCACCACCGCGCCCTGGTCGCCCGGGCGGGCCATCCGCATCCGCTGCTGCGTGCGCCGGACGGATCCGTCCGGGTCCTCGACGTCGCCGGCGGCCCGGTCCTCGGCGTCGACCGCGCCTCCCGCTACCCGGCGACCGAGGTCCCGCTGCCGCCCGGCTCCGTCCTCACCCTCTACACCGACGGCCTCATCGAACTGCCCGACACCGACCTGGAGGAGGAACTGGCCGATCTCGGGACGCATCTCGCCGACGTCGGCGCGGGCCCCCTGGAGGAGGTGGCGGACAGCCTCGTCGCTCACACCGCCCAGACGCACGAGCGCGCCGACGACGTGGCACTCCTGCTGCTGCGCCTGACGGGCACCCGGCCCGCGTCCGAGGCCACGGTGTCCGGCGGCCCGTAGCCTCCTCGTCGCGGGACCACGACAACCGCGCTGACCGACCGTGACACCGGCTGCCACGGAGCAGGTCCAGGGACACCCTCAGACACGGCCCAGCTGTATTGACCTAGCGGTTGTGGCCCTGGACGGGCTGTTCCTCCGAGCCCTGCGGGCGGCGACGGCGGATGCGGGCGGCGAGCAGCGCGACATCGTCCTCGGCGTGCTCCGCGTCCAGCTCCCTGACCACCGCGTCGACCATCTCCTCCATCGGCGCGGTGCACGGCAGCCGCACCGACGTCAGCCGCTCCAGCGACACGTCGATGTCCTCGTCGCGCCGTTCGACCAGCCCGTCCGTGTACAGCAGGAGGGTGTCCTCGGGGGTGAGTTCGCGCGTGACGAGTTCGTACCCCCCGAGACCGGTGCCGAGCGGAGGCCCGGCCGGTACGTCGACGAGCTCCGCCGATCCGGTCGCGGTGAAGACGACCGGCGGCAGATGCCCGGCACTGGAGAACGAACCGAGCCCGCGGGCCGGGTCGACCCGCACCAGCAGACACGTCGCCGGCCTCGCCATGGTGTCGGCGATGGCGAGGTCGAGCTGGCGCAGCACCCGGTGCGGCGGCAGATCGGCCGCGGCGACGTCACGGAGCATCGACCGGTACGTGTTCATCTCGACGGCCGCCTCGACGCCGTGCCCCATCACATCGCCCATGACGAGCAGCGTCCGGCCGTAGTGGAGCCGTACCGTCTCGAACCAGTCGCCGCCGACCAGATTGCTGCTGCCGACCGGCAGATAGCGCGTCGCGAACTGCAGGTTGGGGTGGGGCTTGCCGGGCTCGGTCAGCAGGGCGCGCTGCAGCTCGACCGCCTTGCCCTGCTCCGTCGCGAACTCACGGGCGTGCGCGATGCTCACGGCCGCGCGCCGTGCCGCGTGCCGCGTGATGGCGATCTCGTTCTCGCTGAACGGCGAGCCCACCCGGGCCAGCAGCACCACGCCGATCAGCGGGCCGACCGCGCCGCCCCGGTCCGGTGCCGCGGTCAGCGGCACGGCCAGCACCGTGACCCGGTCCCCGTCGCCGTGCTCCGTCGCGGGCAGCCGGGTCTCGACGGCACGCACGAGGGCCGACTCCGTCCGCGGACGGCGCCGGCCGTCGTCGTCGAGCAGCTCCACGTCCCCGGTCCCGGCGGTGCGCCGCATCGCCGAGGCAGTGGGCGTCGGCGGCGGCGCACCGCTCTTCACCGGGGGAGGGAGCACGTCGACGGCAGCGGCCTCCGCGAGGCGCGGGCCGAGGAACTCGGCCAGTTCCCGGCACGTCGCGACCTCGTCGAGGGAGGTCCCGATCCGCTCCACGGCCTCGTCCGCCGCGGCGAGCCGGGCACGGGCCAGCTCGAGCTCCTCGTAGAGCCCGGGCACGGGGGTCTCGATCACGATGCACAGGACGCCGGTGACGGTTCCCCGGTTCTCCAGCCGGAGGCAGGTCGTGTGGCAGCGGCCGCCCGGGCCGGTGACCCAGGTACGCGGCACCCCGTCCGCGAGCACCTCGGCCAGCAGCGAGGGCCTACCGATGTACCGCTCCGCGAGCGCGCTCGGGGAGCGGCCCGCGAGGTCCGCCGGAGCCTCCCCGGTGATCCGGCAGTAGGCCGGGTTGGCGAAGCGATAGCGAAGGTCCGCGCCGAGAACGCCGACACCGGCCGAGGTTCCCCGCAGGTCGTCCTCCAAAGGCCAGGGGCCGGGGCCGCCGGTGTCGGCCGTGCGGAGTCCGCGGCGGTCCTGTAGCCAGTCCCGACGATCGGCAGCCACACGATCACCTCCTCCCCTCGCGGGGCGGTGACCCCAGCTTCCTCCACAGCCTCCCCGCTCGCATCACCGGACGGAAATCGGGCCGCTCAGTCGAGCCGGGGACGCTGCCGCGGGGCCGCGCCGGTCAGCGTCAGGGCGAGAACGGCCTGGTCGTCGGCGTCCGACTCCGCCGACCAGCGTTCCGTGTCGGACCGTACGAACGAGACGACGGTCTCGGGGTCCGGTGACGGCTCACCACCGAACCGTTCGCCGAGCCGCTCCAGAACCGGATAGAAGACACCCTTCGCGTCACGGGCCTCGCTCACCCCGTCCGTGTGGACGACGAGGACCTCTCCGGGATCCAGCGGATGCACCGTCGTGTCGTCCCCGTCGGGAGACAGCGCGCCCAGACCCAGCGGCAGCCCGGGCGCCGTGACCAGCCGCCGGGCGCCGAGCGGGCCCACGACGATCGGCGAGGGATGGCCGCGGTCGACGATCCGCACCTCGCCGCCCTCCGGCGGGAACTCCAGCACGAGCGCGGTCACGAACAGCTCCGGGTCCCCGTCGTCACCGCCGGGGCTGTTGCGGGCGATGCTGAGTTCCAGGCGTTCGGCGAGACTGCTCAGACTTCGCCACTCGTGCGCGGACACCCGGAAGCTGCCCAGCACGGCCGCGACCGTCTGCACCGCGTCCAGCCCCTTGCCCCGCACGTCACCGATGATCGCCCGCACCCCGAACGGCGTCTCGCACACGTCGTACAGATCGCCGCCGACGAGGGTGCCGCCCTCCCCGGCCTCGTAGTACGCGGCGGCCCGTACCGGCCCGAGCCGGCCCGGCACCGGCCGCAGCAGGACCCGCTGCATCGCCTCCGCGACCGAATGGGCACGGACCAGATGCAGCCTGGTCCGCTCACGCTGCCAGGAGAGGGCGACGCTGGCGATCCCGATGACGAGCGTGGCGGAGTAGACGGCCACATGGTGCTGCTCGCCGAAGTGCCCCGGCCGTATGGCCGCCATCCACATCTGGAGTCCCAGGCACACGACGGTGGACAGCGCGGTGCCCCGCGGCCCGCGCGTCGCGGCGGCGAGCGGCGGTACGGCGATGAGCATGAAGCTCACCGGCTCCCTGCCCCTGACGGCGAACTCCGCGATCAGATCGACGGCCACCGCGATCAACGGCAGCCACCAGACCCACCCCCGGCGCGGGGACGGGGGCCGCAGGACGGCGCCGGGACTCCTACGACTACGAGGCATAAGGCGCACCCTAAGAGCCGGGTCCGCCGGGGCCGGGCACGGAGCGTGCCGTGTCGTCGCCTCCGCCGCGCGGTGCCGTGTCCCCGCCGGTGCTGCGGAACGTGCCCGGGATCGCGCCGTCGAGGCCCCTGAGCTGGGCCGCCACACCGTCCAGCCAGAGTTCGAGGTCCACCAGCGCGGGCAGCGGCCGGCCACCGGGCGGCGCGGGCGCCGGGCCCGGCGGCGGCAACGGCGGTGGTCTCTCGCCGCCGCACAGCGAGGCGAGCCGGTCGGCGGTCGCCGCCGCCCGGCCGGCGGTGGAACAGGCCCGGTCGGCGGCGCCGGCCGGCAGGGCCACCTCGGGCAGATCGAAGCGAGGGAGCCAGTGGGCGCCGACCAGGACGTGGTTCGCGACGATGAGCACCGCGTGCCAGTCGGCGCGGGCGGGCGTGCTGCCGGCCGGTTCGCTGCGGAACTGGGCGTACGCGGCCTCCGCGAGCCGCAGCCGGTTCAGGGCGACGAGGGTCGTCGGGGGAGGCACGGAGCCCGGTGGGGCGGTCGTGACGGCGGCGGCGGTGCCGGTGATCAGCGGACCCGTGGCGCGGAGCAGCCCGGCCATGGCCTTGCGTACCTCCCGCCGGGCCCCGGCGGGCCAGGCCAGCAGCCCGCACAGCAGACCGACCGCGCTGCCGGCCAGCACGTCCACGATCCGCTCCTCCGCCAGCTGCCAGGAGGCCGGCGCGATCTGGGCGAACGCGGTCGCCACCACCAGGGTGAACAGGCCCTGGGCCCAGGCGATGCCGAGCAGTGGCCCGAGGGCGAAGGCGACCAGCATGCCGGGCGCGAGCAGCACGGCGAACGCGACGGTGTGGCCGCCGAGGCCGACGAGCAGGGCACCCGCCGCGACCGCGCCGACGAGGGTGCCGGCCACCGCCTGGCGGATCGCCGCCCAGGTCTCCCCGACCGTGGTCCTGCTCAGCGTCAGCACGGCGAGCAGCACCCAGAAGCCGTGCGCCAGATCGAGCGAACCGGCGACCAGCCGGGCCGCGCCCAGACCGAGCGCGATCCGGACGGCGTTCTGGAACTGCACCGAATGCAGGGTCATGTTGCCGGCGATACGGCGGTACCAGAGGACGGCGGTGGGCGCGTCGGCGTACCAGAACAGCCCCTGCGGCGGAATCGGCGCCGTGCGCCTGCCGTCCAGGCCGACCCGTACGGACGCCTCCAGCATCCGCGCGGACTCGGCGACGGCCACCAGCGCGGCCTGCCGGCGCAGGACGGGCACGGGCGGCACCTCGGCAGCGGGCCCGGTCGCCTGCCGGACGCGCAGCTGCTGAAAGCCACGCACCGCCTCGTCCATCCGGTCCGGACCCGCCACACCCGCACGCCCCGCCCGCAACGCCGCCGCCATCCGCTTGCACAGGGCGGCCACCTGCCGCAGCATCAGCCCGGACCCCGCGTCACCGTCCGGCCCGGGGTCCGTACCCGCCACGCGCCCGGGTGGTGCGGTGGTGTCCGCAGAGGGGAGCCCGCTCGCGGGCAGGACGCCCGTTTCGGTCAGATGGGCCAGCTGTTCGAGCAGCCGGCGGGCCGCGGAGCCCGCCTGGGCGAGGGCGCGGTCCTTACGGCCCGGCCCGGCGGGGCGTTCGGCGGCCGGGAGGTAGGAGAACCGCAGGCGGGCGCCGGCCTCGCGGAGGGACTCGGGCGAGGCACCGGAGTTCCCCCGGGCCGCGGCACCCGCGATCGCCACGGCCTCCGCGAGGCTCTCCCGGTACGACACGTCCGCCGGCTCGGGCAGCAGGAAGCGCTCGCACGCCGCGAGCAGCAGGACGCCCGCGGTGAGCCCGGCCAGCCGCAGCCCCAGGGTGTCCGGGGCGTACGGCGGGAAGCAGGCCAGGATGTAGAAGAGCTGCAGTCCCGGAGCCGCCCCGGCGGGCCGTGGTCCGGCGACCGCCGCGAAGGCCAGCATGAAGCCGATGACGAGCATCCCGAGCACCGCCGCCCAGGTCCGTACCGCCAGCGCCGTCCCCAGCGTGACCAGCAGCAGGCCCACCGGCAGCGCCTTCAGCATCACTTCGGCCCGCTGCCGCCCCGACCCGGGGATCGAGGACAGCAGCCCGAGGGCGATGGGCGCGAACAGGGCGTACAGCGCCACCGTGGGCTCCTGCAGCCCGTAGAGGAAGGGATAGAACCCCGCGGTCGCCGCGACGCTCACCCGCACCGAACGGTGCAGGATCGCCGTCCGCTCGGCCCCGCCCTTCACGGCCCGCCCTCACCGCTCGCCGAGCGCGGGCACGCGCGGAGCGCCCACAGCGCGGCCGCACCCGGTTCCCGCGCGACACCGGGGGAGACCCGCCTCGGCGCGAGGAAGCCGGCCCGGGCGTGCCACGGCGCCGCCGTGACCGCGGTGAAGGCGCCCGTCCGCGCGGCCGACGACGACTCTGCGCGCATGGGCACGTTCCTCTCGGGCGAAACCGCCGCGGCGACGTGAACGAGTCGGACGAACCACCCGCCCGACCTGCCCTCCATTGTCGGCCGACGCCGTACGGACCGCAGCCCGGCGGCCCAGGACCGCTCCGGTGGCCGCGCCGGATCGCGGCTTCGGGCGCGCCGGGGTGACCATGGCAGGAAGTGCCGAGGCACCGGGCAGGCACGGGGCCCACCAGGCACAGGGTCCGCGGGGGTGGAGACGGGAGTCCGTACCGTGCACCTCTTCGTCCCTGTCCTCTTCGCGCTCCTCTCGGCACTCAGCAACGCCCTCGCCGTCGTCCTGCAGCGCCAGGAGGCCCTCGCGGTGCCCAGCTCCACCGGGTTCCGCCCCGGGCTGATCCTCGATCTGCTGCGCCGCCCGCTCTGGCTGGCCGGGATCGTTGCCGTGATCGCCGCGGGCGTGTGCCAGGCCCTGGCCCTGAACACCGGGCCGCTCACGATCGTGCAGCCGCTCTTCGTCCTCGAACTGCCCCTCGCGCTGATCGTCGCCTCGATCCTGATGCGCCGGCATCTGCCGGCCATGGGCTGGGTGGCCGTGGGCTTCGTCGTGGTGGGTCTCGGTGTGGCCCTCGGCGCCGCGGCCCCCACCGGCAACCGCACCCAGGTGCCGATGGACCGCTGGCTGCCCGTGCTCGTCGTCGGCGCGGGAGCGATCGTCGTGCTGTCCGGCGTGGCGCTGCGCCGTCCCGAGGGTCGGGCCCGGGCCGCCCTGCTGGGCACGGCCACCGCCATCAGCTACGCACTGACCGCGGCGCTGATGAAGTCCGCGACCCACATCCTGGCCGACCACGGGGCCGCCGCCTTCTTCACCGCCTGGCAGACGTACGCCTTCGCGGTGACCGGCGGCACCGCACTGTTCCTGCTGGAGAACGCGCTGCAGGCGGGCCCGCTCGTCGCGTCACAGCCCGCGATCACGCTCGGCGACGCGACCCTGAGCCTCGTGCTCGGCATCACCCTGTACGAGGAGACGGTCCGCTCCGGCTGGTGGCTGGCGCCGCAGATCCTCGGCCTCGCGCTGATCGCCGTCGGCGCGGTCACCCTCGCCCGTATCCCGCTCACCCGGTCTCTCGTCGCCGCCGAGGAGACAGCGGACCCGTCCTCCCGGCAGGCCGGGCAGACGCTTCCGTGAACCAACGGGCCCAGGGATCGGCCAGGGGATTGAGCAAACCCGGCAATAAGCGTTTCATTGCAGGTGAAGGGCCGATTTCAGGCATTCGAAGGAGGCGGCCCGCATGACCACTCACCCCAGCATTGAGCAACATCCCGACCTCGCCGAGATGCGCGCGCGTTTCGAGCGGGCCACGGCCACGCCGCGCGGCCAGGTGATAGAGACACTGGCCCTGCTCACGGGCCTCTATCTCGCGGCATCACCGTGGATCGTCGGCTTCAACGGCCTCACCACACTGGCGGTCACCAATCTGATCACCGGTGTCGCCTACGCCCTGTGCCTGGGCGGGTTCGGCTCGGCGTACGAGCGCACCCACGCCATGGCCTGGTGCGCCATCGTCATCGGAGCCTGGACGATCTTCTCCCCCTGGATCGTCGCCGGGAACGCCGATACGGTCCGCAGCATCGTCAGCAACGTCATCGTCGGCATCGTGGCCCTGTGCCTCGGTGTGGCCATGGCGGCCATGAGCGACCGCCGCGGCGGCCCGCGCACCTCCCGGGCATCCGGGCGCGGAGGTCCGGACCTCGGTCCCCTGAGCTGACGCTCCGCACGCAGGCGGAAGGTCCCGGCCGCCCGGACAGGGCCGGGGCCTTCCGGTTGTACGGGGAGTAGCGTTGGCGACCACGGAAGGTGAGCTATGTTGAGCGGCAGCGGGACACGAAGGAGGCACACGGTGCCATCAGGGCAGCAGGCGCGCGCGCAGGCGTCTGCGATCACACCGGGCAGACACTCTCCGGACGCGGAGCCGGCTCCTGTGGAGAAGGTCCGGGCCCTCTTCGGCGGACACCGCCTCTCGCCCGCGCAGCGGCGTATCGCCCAGTACATCGCGGACCATCTGACCGAGGCCGCCTTCCTGTCGATCACGGATCTCGCGGACCGGGTCGGGGTGAGCCAGCCGTCGGTGACGCGCTTCGCGTCCTCGGTGGGCTTCAGCGGATACCCGGCGCTGCGGGAGGCGCTGCAGCCCATCGCGCTCAGCGCCGTCGCCGGCACTCCGGAAGCGGCCGAGAGCGGCCGCAACGAACTCCAGACGGCCGTCGACGCCGAGATCGCGAACCTGGAGAGCCTGCGCCGGTCGTTCGCCGACACCGGCCAGGTCCTCGAAGTCGGCCGTGAGCTGGCCAGATCGGTGCCGCTGACCGTTCTGGGCCTGCGGATCTCCACCTCGCTCGCGGAGTACTTCGCCTATGCGGCGCGGCGGATCCACCCGGATGTGCGGCTGGTGTCGCGCGGCGGGAGCGTGGCGTACGACGCGCTGCTGCAGTCCCGTGAGGCGGGCGGCACGTGGGTGCTGGCCTTCGCGATGCCCCGGCACGCGAACGAGATGCTCGCGGCGGTGCGGGCTGCTCGCCGTACGGGCCTGCGGACCGCGCTGATCACGGATCTGACGATGGGTCCACTGGTCGAAGCGGCCGATGTGGCGCTGACCGCGGGCACCGGATCGCGCCTCGTCTTCGACTCCTACTCCGCGCCGGGGGTGCTGTCGGCGGCGATCCTCCAGGCGATGGCCGACGCGGATCCCGAGCGTACGCAACTGCGGCTCGAGCAGTACGAGCACGCCGCTGAGCAGCACGACTTCTTCATCGAGGACTGACCGGGCACCGGCCCCCACGGCCGCCCGCCCCGAGCCCCACCCCCTCCCCGCAACGGGAGGAACAGGGGATTTTCAGGCCAAGAACCGCATGAATTTTTTCATGCCCTTGCTTACTTGGCGGTAAATATATTTACTGCGTGTGGCACTGCGGACGACACTCCTCCTCGTCGGCCCCACGGTGTTCTGTTCGGGCACTCCGCTCCCCTCGGATGCCCCCGGCGGCCCTGGTCAACCCCTGGGCCGGGGCCGCCGGTCAACGGAACGTGCCATCACATGACTTCACCCGGGCGTGCCACTGCCCGGCGTCACGGGAACGGCCGCCGCGAACCCCGCGGCGGCCGCCCGTGAGCCGAGGCCCGAGCCGGTGACCCGGGCTTCCCGGTGCTCGGCGGCTCAGCCGTTCTTCACGGCGGCGAGGTGGGCGAAGACCACGATGTTGTCCTTGTAGTCCTTGGTCTTCTTGTCGAACTCGCCGCCGCAGGTGATCAGGCGCAGCTGCGGGGACGGTGTGTCGTTGTAGACCCGCGCGCTCGGGAACTTGGCCTTGCTGAAGGTCTCCACCGTGTCGACCTTGAAGACGGCGACCTTGCGGTCCTGGCGGGTGACGTCGATCGTGTAGCCCGGCTTGAGCGCGCTGAGCGACTCGAACACCGCCGGGCCCGTCATGGTGTCCAGGTGTCCCGCCACGACGGACGTGCCGGCCTCGCCGGGGGTGGCGCCCTTCCCGAACCAGCCGACGAGGTTCTTGTCGTTGGGGGGTGGCGCGTTCAGCTGCCCGGTCTTGCCGATGGCCAGCTCGATGAAGGGGGCGTTGACGGAGATGGCCGGGATGGAGATGCGCGTCGGGACGGAACGCGGCAGGGGCGCGATGGTCTTGGGCGGGCTCACGGGGGCGGGCGCGGGGGCCGCCGGACGGGCCTGCGGGGTGTGTTCCGTCGGTGTGCCGAGGGAGTTGTAGAGGAGCAGTGCGCCCAGCCCGGCCGCCACAACGGGCCACAACAGGGCCTGGCCGAGGGTACGGGTAGCGGCGGGCTGCGGGGGTGTCTGTGAGCCGAGCGGCTGCTGGGCGGTCATGCGTGACGCCTTTCGTGTACCGGGTGGGGGTCGGCGGGGAGGGATCGAGGCCGGGCAGCGAAAACGCATCGCCGCGGCCGCCGTCCGGAAGGGGACGGCGGCCGCGACAGCGCAGCGAGCTGCAGGTGATGCGGGCCTGGATCAGGCCGAGGTACCGGTAACGCCGCGACGACGCAGCCTGTAGACGCCGGCGCCGAGGCCACCGAGCATCAGCAGCGAACCGGCGGCGAGGCTGCCGTTGTTGGCGGCCAGACCGCCACCACCGGCGTCGACGCCGCCGTTGGGCTCGTCGTCATCGTCGTCGTCGTCATCGTCATCGTCATCGTCGTCATCGTCGTGGTCGTCGTGGTCGTCGTGGTCCTTGTGCTTCCACTTCTTGCCGTGGTCGTCCTTGCCGTACTCCTTCTTGTCGTCGTCCTTCTTGCCGTACTCGTCCTTCTTCGAGTCCTCCTCCTTCTTGGAGTCCTCTTCCTTCTTGGATCCCTCGTCCTTCTTGGAGTCCTCTTCCTTCGAGGAGCTCTCGTCCTTCTTGGATCCCTCGTCCTTCTTGGATCCCTCTTCCTTCGAGGAGCTTTCGCCCTGCTGGGCGCCCTCTTCCTTCGTCGAGCCCTCGTCCTTCTTCGAGCCCTCGTCCCACTCCTGGTTCACGACGGTTGCAAGGGCGCCGCCGCCGGTGTCGACGCCGCCATTGGGCTTGTCGTCGTCGTCATCGTCGTCGTCATCGTCATCGTCGTCGTCGTCGTCGTCGTGGTCGTCGCCGTTGTCGTGGCCCTTGTCGTGGTCCTTCTTGTCCCACTTGCCGTGGCCCTTGTCGTGGTCGTCCTTCTTGCCGTGGTCGTCCTTACCGCCGTGGTCGTCCTTGCCGTGGTCGTCCTTCTTGGAGTCCTCGTCCTCGGTCACGACCGTGGCAAGGGCGCCACCGCCGGTGTCGACGCCGCCATTGGGCTCGTCGTCGTCGTCGTCGTCATCGTCGTCGTCATCGTCGTCGTGGTCGTCGTCGTCGTCGTGGTCGTCGTGGTCCTTCTTGTCCCACTTCTTGCCGTGGTCGTCCTTACCGCCGTGGTCGTCCTTGCCGTGGTCGTCCTTCTTGGAGTCTTCGTGATCCCGGCTGGACGAAGAGCCGTTGTCGTGACCCCAGTCCTCGGCGAGGGTCATCGCGTACGCGGTGGGTGCGGCAATCGTCAGTACCGCGGTAATTGCGGCTGAGGCGCACAGGGTGCGGGCAGAGCGCATGAGAACCCATTCCTTTCGCCGCGACTGCGACAGCTGACACATCGTCGGCTCATCGGATCGCAGCAGCGACGTGTTCACCGTCAGACGGATCCCGGCTTCGCACCAGCCGAGAACGTTGCATTCGAGGGACACCGTGGGCTCTTCGGGTGGCGACACGCCGCAGATTCACTCGTTGGACGGCAGCCGGCCGATACGCGGCTTCGTGGCACCGTCCGCATCATTCGCGATCCGGATTCCGGCGAGGGTCTTCGTCTGCGCGGACAGCCGAATTCTGTGTTCCTCGGGCAATCCGCCTATCCGGACGGGGGTCGGCTTCGAACTACTCATGTCGTACACGGCAGCGGCGCCGTGCGGATTCCGTGTCTCCGATCCGGAGGTCTCCGATCCGGCAGGTCTCCGAGGAGGGAGATCTCCGGCGCGGGGCATCTCCGACGAGGGAGGTGTGTCCGATGGTCCTTTCCGTCCGGGTGCGCCGTCTTGCGGTGGCAGCGGCTGCCGTCGGCCTGTTCGCCGGTGGTGCCGCGGCGGGTCCCGCCGGTGCTGCCGTCACCTCTTCCGCACCGGCCGGCGCGGCGCCGGCCTCGTACATCTCGTACTCCGCCGCCGGTGGCGGAGACCACGACCGCTGTGATTGGCGGAAGGGGCACTGGAAGGAGAAGCGGGTCGACGGCCGCTCGGAGGAGAAGTGGGTCAAGGGCCGTTGGCAGTGCCGTGACGACGACGACGACAGGCACTGGCACTGGGACCGGGGCTGAGGGAGACGGAGAACGGCGGTCCGCGCATCGTGACGGACGACATCGAAGTGATCAGCGAAGTGAACAGCGAAGTGAACAGCGACAGGTCAGCGGCAATAGGTCAACGGTGGCTCATGAGCGGTGACAGGTGACCGGGTGGATGTGACATGTCACCGCGCGCCACGGCCCCTCGTGGCTCCAGGCGTGCGGCTCGTTCGGATCAGTGGTGGCATTGATGACGAACGAGCCTGCACGGCACCCCTGGTGCCCACGAGGAGCGAGGGGGCGCGAGTGTCGCCACCTGATGCGGATCCCGATGCCGCCGAGCAGCTGGCCAAGCTCGGTCTGAACGAGCTGCTGGTCCTGGTGGGCCGCGGCGACCAGGACGCGTTCGTCCCGGTCTACGAAGCGGTCAGCGGCCCGGTGCTCGGCATGGTGCGACGGGTCCTGAGGGACCCGGCACAGTCGGAGGAGGTGACCCAGGACGTGCTCGTCGAGGTGTGGCGTACCGCCGGCCGGTTCCGGCCCGAGCAGGGCAGCGCGCTGACCTGGGTCCTGACGCTGGCCCACCGGCGCGCGGTGGACCGGGTCCGTTCGTCCCAGGCCCGCACCGAGCGGGAACGCAGGGTGGCACTGCTGGAGTCGGGGCCGCCGTTCGACGACGTGGTCGAGCAGGTCGAGATCAACCTCGAACAGCAGCAGGTCCGGCGCTGCCTGCAGGCGCTGACCGAGCTCCAGCGGGAGTCGGTCGTGCTGGCCTACTACCACGGCCTCACCTACCGGGAGGTGGCCGAATCCCTGTCACAGCCGCTGGGCACGGTGAAGGCCCGGATGCGTGACGGGCTGATCCGGATGCGTGACTGCCTGCAGGAGGGCGAGGTGCGGCCATGAACGAAGACGAGTTGCACTCCGCGACCGGCGCTTACGTACTGCACGCGCTGCCCGACGACGAACGGCGCGCCTTCGAGGACCACCTCGCCTCCTGCGAGGCGTGCGCGCGGGAGGTCGCCGAGCTCCAGGTCTCGGCCGCACGGCTGGCGCAGCCGGTGGCCGTCGTGCCACCGTCGAGCCTCTGGCGCCGCGTACAGGAGCGGATCGCCGTCACTCCGCAGGCCCCCTACGCCCCACGGACCCCTTCCACCGCGCAGGCCACGCCGGTGCCAGGGGCCTCGTCGTCCGCCGCGGTCGCCGCCGCCCGGCAGGACCTGTCCGTCTCGCCGGCCGCCGAGGAGCACCGCCCGGCCGAGGGCGCGCGGTCCGTCGGACCGCGGCTGTTGCGGCTGGCGCTCGCCGCGTGCATGGCGCTCGTGGTGGCCTTCGGCGGCGTCGCCGCATGGCAGTACCAGGCGGCCGAACGCGCCCGCTCCCAGCTGGCCGTCGCAGAGGACCGGTACGCGGGAGTCTCCGATGTGCTCGCCGCGTCCGACGTGGAGCTCCACACCCAGCCGCTGGCGAACGGCGGCACCGGCACCATCGCCGTGTCCCGCAGCCAGGACGCCGCCGTCTTCTTCGCCACCGGAGTCCCGGCGCTGCCGGTCGGCCAGACGTACGCGCTGTGGTTCGACGAGGACGGTACCTACCGGCCCGCCGGGCTGGTGGGCCGGTCCGGGGCGCAGGACATGCAGATGCTGAACGGTCCGGTGGCCGGGGCGACGGCCGTCGGCATCACCGTCGAGCCCGCCGGCGGCTCGTCGCAGCCCACCACCCCGACGCTGGGGAAGATCGACATTCCGGCCTGACGGGCCCCGCCGGGCTCAGCCCGCGCCTCCGGACGAGTCCCCGTCGGGAGTGAAGGTGACGGGCAGCTGCTGGGGGCCGCGCAGCCCGCCGGGCCGCCAGCGCAGGTCACCCGGCGGCACCGCCAGGGCCAGGCCGGGAAGCCGGCGCAGCGCGGTGCCGATGGCGACCTGACCCTCCAGCCGGGCCAGCGGAGCGCCCAGGCAGTAGTGGATGCCGTGCCCGAACGCGAGGTGGGCGTTGTCGCGCCGGGTGATGTCCAGGCGATCGGGATCGGCGAATCGCGCCGGGTCGCGGTCGGCGATGGCGGAGGCGATCAGCACGGTCGCGCCGGGCGGGACGGTCACTCCCGCGATCTCGACCTCCTCGCGGGCGAACCGCGCGATACCGGGGCTCACCGGCCCGTCGTAGCGGAGGAACTCCTCGATCGCGCCCGGCAGCAGCGCCGGGTCGTCCCGCAGCAGGGCCAGCTGATCGGGGTGGGCGAGCAGTGCGGCGATGCCTCCGCCGATCAGATTGACCGTGGTGATGTACCCCGCCACCAGCAGCAGGAAGGACATGGCGATCAGCTCGTCCTCGTTCAGCCGCTGCTCCTCGTCCCGAGCCGTGATCAGCGCGCTGAGCAGGTCGTCTCCCGGCCGGGCCCGTTTCGCCTCCAGGAGCTTGGTCAGATAGGAGCGCATCTGCTCCCAGGCGGCGTTCACCACGGCGGGATCCGGCATCTCGGCCCGGCGCAGCAGCATGTCGTCGGTCCACCGCTGGAAGTCGTGCCGGTCCTCCACGGGTACGCCGAGCAGTTCGCTGATGACCGTGACCGGGAGCGGCAGCGCGAAGTCCGCGACGAGTTCGGCACGGCCGGCCGCCACGACGTCGTCGAGCAGCCGGTCGGTGATCTCCTGGACGCGGGGCCGCAGCTCCGCCACCCGGCGCGCGGTGAAGGCCTTCGAGACCAGCCGGCGAAGCCGGGTGTGGTCGGGCGGGTCGGTGCGGAGCATGTTGCTCAGCATCGATTCGCGCTCGGTCACGGGCAGCTGCTGCATCAGCCGCGGATCCGACGCGTCGCGGACGTCGCTGCTGAGCCGGGGGTCCGACAGGGCCGCGAGACCGTCCTCGTAGCGCGTGACCAGCCATGCTTCCAGGCCGCCGGCGATCACGGCGCGGCGCACCGGGCCCTCTTCGCGTAGTTGCCGGTAGAGCGGGAAGGGATCCGCGAGGAAGGCCGGGTCGGTGTAGGGGAGGAGGACCGGCTGCTGGCTCATGATGTCTCCCGGGGTACGGCACGGCCGCCGAGGGCGGACTTGTCGAACTTGAGGGTATATGTCCCATTGTGGCGAACCTCGGGATTGCGCCGAAGGGAGCGGTTGCCATGGAGCGGACCACCTGCTGCGTGATGGGCGGCGGACCGGCCGGCATGGTCCTCGGCCTGCTGCTGGCCCGGGCGGGGGTGGACGTCACGGTCCTGGAGAAGCACGGCGACTTCCTGCGCGACTTCCGCGGCGACACCGTGCACCCCTCCACCCTGGCGCTGCTCGACGACCTGGGCCTCGCCGAACGGTTCGCCCGGCTGCCGCAGCGGCGGGTGACGACGATCCAGCTGCCGATCGGCCCGGACCGTTCCCTGGTCACCGTAGGGAACATCGGCGCCCTGCGGGGCACGTACAACTACATCGCGATGGTGCCCCAGTGGGATCTGCTCAACCTGCTGGTGGACGAGGCCGGCCGGGAACCGTCCTTCACTCTGCGGATGAACACCGAGGCGACCTCGTTCCTCAGGGAACGCGGACGCGTCACGGGAGTCCGCTACCGCACCGCCGACGGCCGCACCGGTGAACTGCGGGCCGCCCTCACCGTGGCCTGCGACGGCCGGGGCTCGCTCGCCAGGACGCTTCCCGAGCTGGGACTGGAGAGCTTCAACTGCCCCATGGACGCCTGGTGGTTCCGGCTGCCGCGGCGTCAGCACGACCCGCGTGGACTGGTGGGAGGTGTGGGCGACCGGTTCTTCAGTGTCCTCATCGACCGCGGCGACTACTGGCAGTGCGCCGCACTCATCCCCAAGGGAAGCGACGCGCGGCGGCGCGCCGCCGGCCTCGACCGGTTCATGGCCGACATCACCGCCGCCGTCCCCTGGCTGGCGGACCGGCTGCACGCGCTCGGCTCGTGGGACGACGTGAAGCTCCTCGACGTCACGCTGGACCGCCTCCGGCGCTGGCACCGCCCGGGACTGCTGTGCATCGGAGACGCGGCCCATGCCATGTCACCGGTCTTCGGTATCGGCATCAACCTCGCCGTCCAGGACGCGGTGGCCGCCGCCCGGTATCTCGTCGGCCCGCTGCGGGACGGCTCGGTCGGGCTGCGGGACGTGCGACGTGTCCAGCAGCGCCGTCTGCCGACCACCGTGGCGACGCAGACCTTGCAGCGCTTCGCGCACGCCAGGGTCGTCGAACCGGTGCTGTCGGGCCGCCCGCCGTTCGGCGGCCACCCCAAGCGCGCCCAGCGGCTGACCGAGCTCATCACCACCTCACCCTGGCTCAACCGGGTACCGGCGTACTTCCTCGCCTACGGAGCCCTGCGCGAGCGCCCGCCGACGGCCTCGGTGCGCTGAGGTGCGCCGAGATGCGCCGAGGTGCGCCGAACTCGGGTCGCCGTGACCGACGGCTGTGACATATCACGCTGTACCGACGCAGACGCCGTGGCTCAGCCCGCCGCTCCCGGTACGCGCGAGAGCACCGCGGCGAGGTCGGTGGCGGGGGACAGGGTGCCGAAGGCCAGGCCGTGGTCGGGGGTGAGGCGGGAGGCGCAGAAGGCGTCCGAGACGGCGGGTGGGGCGTGGCGGACGAGGAGCGAGGCCTGGAGTACCAGGGCCAGGCGCTCGACCAGCCGGCGGGCGCGGAGTTCGGCGTCGGGGGTCAGGACCAGCTCGCCGCGCAGCTGCCGCCAGGCCTCGTCCAGGCGCGCGTCCGCGCCGGCGGCGGCCTCGACTTCGGCACGGAAGGCGTCCAGGGATTCGGGCTCACGTGCGACGGCGCGGAGCACGTCGAGCGCGTTCACATTGCCCGAGCCCTCCCAGATGCCGTTGAGCGGGGCGTCCCGGTAGAGCCGCGGCATACCGGACGCCTCGTCATAGCCGTTGCCGCCCAGGCACTCCAGGGCCTCGGCGACCGCCGCGGGCTGCCGCTTGCAGACCCAGTACTTGCCGACCGCCGTGGCGAGGCGCAGGAACGCCCGTTCCTGGGCGTCCCCGCGCTGCGCGCGATCCGCCGCACCCGCGACCCGCAGCGCGAGCGTCGTCGCCGCCTCCGACTCGAGCCCCAGGTCGGCGATCACATTGCGCATCAGCGGCTGGTCGATCAGCTTGGCGCCGAACACACTGCGGTGGCGCACATGGTGCGCCGCCTGCGCCAGCGCGGCGCGGATCCCGGACGCGGAGCCCAGGATGCAGTCGAGCCGGGTCATGGTGACCATGTCGATGATCGTCCGGACCCCGTGCCCCTCGGCGCCGACCGGCCAGGCGACGGTGTCGTCGAACTCGGGCTCGCTGCTGGCGTTGCTGCGGTTGCCGAGCTTGTCCTTGAGCCGCTGGATGCGGAAGCTGTTGCGGCTGCCGTCCGGCAGCACCCGGGGCACGAGGAAGCAGGACAGCCCTCCGGGAGCCTGGGCCAGCACCAGGAAGAGGTCGTTCATCGGGGCGCTGGTGAACCACTTGTGGCCACGCAGGCGCCAGGTCCCGTCCGGCCGCTCCTCGGCCACCGTGGTGTTGGCGCGTACGTCCGTACCGCCCTGCTTCTCGGTCATGCCCATTCCGGCCAGCAGCCCGCGCTTGGTCCCGGGAGCCCGCAGGCCCGGGTCGTACACACGGCTCGTGAGCAGCGGCTCGTACACCGCGGCGAGTTCCGGCGCCGAGCGCAGGGCGGGGACCACCGCGTACGTCATGGACACCGGACAGCCGTGGCCGGACTCGGCCGAGCTCCACACCATGAACCCCGCGGCACGGGCGACATGCGCGCCGGGCCGGTCGTCCGCCCACGGCGCGCCGCCCAGACCCTCGCGGATCGCCACGTCCATCAGCGCGTGGTACGAGGGGTGGAAGTCGACCTCGTCGATCCGGTTGCCGTAGCGGTCGTGGGTGCGCAGCAGCGGCTCACAGCGGTTCGCCTCCTCGGCCCAGCGCTGGACCTGCTCCGACCCGGTCAGCCGGCCGAGGCGGTGCAGATCGTCGGCGTACCACCCGGCGCCCTCGCGTCGCAGTCCCTCCAGCAGTACGGGATCGTCGGCGACGTCGTGACCGGTCAGCGGCGGCGCCTGGTTGGTCACCTCGTGCGTGCGCGCGGCCGGATCGCTGTGCAGGGGAGTGTCCGCGGTGGCGGTCATGGGGGAGTCCTTCCGGAGATGTAGGAGTTCAGGCCGCGGGCGGGGCGCCCGCGCAGCGCAGGGACATCGCGACCAGTTCGGTGACCAGCCGGCCGGCCGCGGAGCCCTCGGCAGGCGCGGACAGCGGGTCCACCAGCACCTCGCCGATCGCGCCGGTCAGCGCGGCGGCGGTGATCTCCGGGTCCTGCTCCGGCAGCAGCCCGGCGTCGACGCCCTCACGGATCACCTCGGCGAAGACGGCGCGGTAGCGGCGCCGGAACGCCAGCCGCTCCTGGCCCACGGCCGGTTCGGCCGGTGCGGCGAGCAGCGCGTACGCCAGTCCGCGGCGTTCCATGGCGCGCCGGGCGAAGACCTCGACGCCGTGCGCCAGCCGTTCCACCGGGTCGCCGCTGCCCTTGCGGAGCACCTCGCCCAGCACATCGGCCTCGTGTCCGGAGGCCCGGCGGAACACCTCGACGGCCAGCGCCCCCTTCGAGGGGAAGTGCTGGTAGACCGAGCCGACCGACATGCCGGCCGCGGCGGCGACGGCGGTGACGGACGCGTTCGCCCAGCCGGCCTCGGCGACCACGGAGGTGGCTTGCTCCACCAGGTGGTCCCTGGCGGCGGCCAGCCGGTCCTGCACGGCGGGTGTCCTGCGGTAGACCATGCAAACAGTGAACCACCGTTCAGAGCTTCAGGCCAGGCCTTCCGCCCGCCGACGGCACCGGCCCTTACGAGAGCCGCCTCCCGCGCGGAGCCGCCCCGCGCCGCCACCACCCCGGCCCCCGACCCGCGGGGCGGCCGCCCCGCGGGTCGGGGGCCGGGCTCAGCGCAGGCAGCGGCCGCCCTCGGCGCCGGGCTCAGCGCAGGCGGCGGCTCTCCTGCGGTCCGAGGCAGGTGTCCGGCAGACCCCCGGTGTCGATCAGCAGCCGCTGCAGTACGACGGTCGGGTCCACCATCCAGAACTTCAGCCGGTGCACGCCCGCGGCGAGGGTGTGCCGGGTGGCGGTCCTGCTGACGTTGTCGGACGTGTTGCGCGCCCACTGGGGGTTCATGACTCCGTCGTCGGAGCCGCTGACGGCGATGATGTCCACGGTCTGCGGACTGTCGTCGTCGAACGAGACGGCGTAGCGCAGCCCGCTGTGCGCGAGGGCAGGATTCCGCGGCGACAGATACGCCCACAGCGTGACCTCGCCACCGGTGACCAGGCCGATCTCGTACTCCAGGCGCGGCGAACGACTGCCGCCGGGCGTCTGGGACGGGGCGGTGACGGGGACCGGTGTGAGGCCAGGGCCGCCCCGCCCGATGCCCTCGACGCGCTGCCAGTCGATGCCGTTCGCGCCCACGACGCGGTCGGTGTGCTCGGCGTCGATCGCGACATAGCCGCCCGCCTCGACGAAGCCGCGCAGACCCCGTACGTCCGAGTTCTCCGCGACCGCCGTCACGGTGACGCGCTCCCCGCCGGGCCCGTGCACCACCAGGGTCGCCTCCGTGGTGCCGAGCGGGGCCCGGTCCCAGTCCGCGCCCACCGACACCCGCGTCTGCTTCGTGACCCGCCCGGCGGGGCGGTCGACGCGCAGCCACGGGGCCGAGGACTCGACGCGGTAGTCGAAGGGCTCGCTGCCCCGGTTGAAGACCTCGATGTACGGCGCGGGGGCGGTGCCGTGGCGGCTGAGCGGGGAGAGCCGCGCGGCGGTTCGCGCGTGCGGCCACCAGTCGTCCGACCCGGAGACGGCCACACCGAGCGCCGCCGCGCCGGGGACGTCGATGCGGCGTACGGCCGGGAAGATCTCGTCCGGTATGGCCACGTTGTCCAGCTCGGGCTGCTGCCAGGGCGCGTTGGGACCGTAGCGCTCCACATCGCCGTAGCCGATGTGCGGCTGGGTCTGGAAGCCGTGCCATTTGCCGCCCGCGACACGGGAGTTGAAGCGGTCGGCGAGGGCGAAGTCCTTGTCGAGGCAGGCCTCGGCGCGCGCGGCCCGCTCGTTGGTGGCGGCCCGGCCCTGTTCGGCGTAGCGGAGATTGGTGAACTGGGCCTCGCGCAGGGCGTAGACGTTGGCGGTGGCGGCGACCTCGTAGCCGACGAGTTCGAACCAGGCGTCCTGGGCGGACCCGGGCAGCCGGCGGCCGATGCGCTCGGCGCGCGCCGCGAGCTCCTGCCACTGCTCGGTGACGCGCTCCAGTTCACGGTGGTGGTCGAGCGAGAACGGCGTCGCCCTGTCGTCGTAGAGGATCGCGGAGGAGTCGGTCGCCGGGTCCTTCGCCGGGTCCAGGGAGATGCGCCGGTTGAGCAGCTCGGGCTTGCGCAGCGACTGGAGACGGGCGTAGTCGGAGAGTACGGCGGCGATCGCGGCCGCCTGCGTCGTGCCGAAGTTCTGCGCGGCGTAACGGTGTTCCCACTCCGGGATGTTCTCCAGGTCCCAGCGCGCCGGGTTCCAGGCGTGGTCGAGGAAGAACTGGGTGGGCAGTTCGTTGCCCTTGAGGTCGCCGACGTTGGCCATCCACAGGGTGCGGTTGCCGTACGCGACCGCCTGGCGCAGCTGGTCCCACAGGTTCGGCAGCGACGCCGTGTCCACCCACTTGTAGTTGCGGCCGACGCCGACGTAGTCGAAGTGGTAGTAGAGGCCGTAGCCGCCGGAGCGGGCGGGCTCGGCCGGGTCCGGGTGCTTGCGGATGTTGCCCCAGTTGTCGTCGCACAGCACGACGGTGACGTCCTCGGGTACGCGCAGGCCGCGCGCCCAGTAGCGCTGGACCTCCTTGTACAGGGTCCAGACCTGCGGGATGTCGGAGAGCGGCCTGCCGGTCTCCTCGGCGAGGATCTTCCGCTGGGCGGCGATGATCTCCTGCATCAGTTCGATGCCGTCGCCGTCGGGCAGGCTGACGTCGCCGTTGCCGCGCATGCCGAGCGTGACGACGCCCTCGAAGTCCTGCTCGGCCATGCGCCGGACGCCGTCGCGCCAGTACGCCTTGATCGCCTCGGCGTTGCGGCGGAAGGACCACTCGCCGGTGCCGCCGTAGGGGTCGCGGCCGGGGGTGACGATGGTGCCCGCGCTGTCGCGCACGGCGGCCACGGCGTGCCGGTTCCACTCCTCGATGCCGCGCATCATGGGGGCCTCGTGCGAGGTGCCCATGACGATGCCGTACTCCTTGGCGCGGGCGTGGTTCTCGGGGTCGTCCTCGGCGAACGCGCGGCCCCACACCGCCGGCCACAGGTAGTTGGCCTTGAGACGGAGCATGACCTCGAAGACCCTGGCGTAGAAGTCGGCGTTGAAACCGCCTTCGTGTCCCTCGGCCCTGCCGGGGCCGAAGTGGCGCGGTGCCCAGGTGCCGAGCGCCGGGTTCTCGTCGTTGATGAAGATCCCGCGGTACTTGACGGCGGGGGTGCCCTGGGTGTGCCGGCCGGGCAGCGCGTAGAGCGCGTCGCGGTGGACGGGCCGCACGTCGTCCCACCAGTACCAGGGCGACACGCCGATGCCGTAACTGACGTCGTACGCACCGAAGACGGTGCCGCGCGGGTCGCTGCCCGCGATGACGAAGGCGCGGTCGACGCCGGGCAGCGGACGCTCGGCCACGGTCTGCAGCGAGGTCTCCCAGCGTCCCGCCACTGCGTCGGTGTCCAGCTTTCCGGCCGCGACGAGGCGGTCGATCAGCGGGCTGCGGCCGAGGGTACCGATCAGTACCAACTCGCGCTCGGTGCCCGGTACTTCGCCGTTCCTGGCCTTCTTCAGCGCGGGCCTTACCCCGGTGACCCGTTCGATGTCGTCGCACAGGTCGGACGCGACCCGCACGACTCCCGGATGGTCACCGGCGTCCACCACGACCGCCGTCGCCCGCCCGGAACGCGCCAGGGTGAAGGCGCCCTTGCGGGGGGTGAAGGAGATGTACGCCCCGGAGTCCGTGGCCCGGAGGGCTCCGCGTCCCGCGCCAGGGCGGTCGTTGCTCGTCGTGGCGGCCTCAGCGGTGCCCGCAGTTCCCGCTGCCCCGCCGAAAGTTGTCAGGGCGAGTGCACTCGCCCCCACTCCGGCTCCTGCGCCGAGTATGGCTCTACGGCGTGGATCGGACGGGCTGTTCACGCTCATTTCCACTCCTTCTCGCGCATCTGCCGCGTCGGTCGGCACCTGCGAGACAGATCTTGGGCGATACACGCCGTCGAAACAATGGAGTGTCACGGTCGAAACACTTTCGAACCGGGCCTCGGTATGCGGGTGTTGGGGGACATGTCCGTGGATGCCGCCCGGGCGATCCCCGGGCATGTGATGATCGCGCCATGAGCGTGATACCTGTGAGGCGCATGGTGATCCTGGCGGCGGTGGCCGCCCTCACCGCCGGCTGCGGGCTGCCGGCCGAACTCGACCGCGAGGCGGATCCGGCGCGCACCGGGGCGCGGGAGCGGCCCCGGCCGGCCGTCACCGCTCCCGCGACGAACGCTCCCGCGGCGAACGCTCCGGCGGCGACCGCCCCCGCGTCCGGCGCGCCGACCGGCCCGGGATGCCCGGACACGGGCACGCGGGTGTCGACCGGCATGGTGACCGCCGCGATGGGACTGCGCGCCACGACCGTGACGCTCACCAACTGCGGCGAGCGCGACCAGCGGCTGAACGGCTACCCCGATGTCCGCGTCCGGGACGTGGAGCGCCGGCCCATGAACGTCACGGTCCTCAAGGGCCCGGGCCCGATCACCCAGCTCGAGGACCCGGGCCCCCACCCCGTCACGCTGAAGCCCGGCGAGTCGGCCTACAGCGTGTTCGTCTGGCGCTACTCGGCCGTCGACACCGCCACCCTGCGCGGGAGCGGCGTGTACGTGGAGATCGCACCGGCTGCCGGGGCCGCCCGGCAGACGGTGCAGCCGGAGGGCGGCCTCGACATCGGCGAGACGGGAATGCTCGGCACGACGGCGTGGCAGAAGGCCGCCGAGTAGGCCGTGTCCGACGCACAGCGCCGCCCGCCCGCGCGGCGTCAGGCGAGAGGTGCCGGACACGGCCCGGGCCCCGGCGTGCCGGCCGGGTGCTCCCGGCTATCCGAACTGGCCGGGCTGGTAGTCGCCGGCCGGCTGCCGGATGATGACGTTGCCGCGGTTGAAGGCGTTGATGAGGGCGATGAGGGACACCAGGGCGGCGAGCTGTTCCTCGTCGTAGTGCTTGGCGGCGTTCGCCCAGGCCTCGTCCGTGACGCCGCCGGCCGCGTCGGCAATGCGGGTGCCCTGCTCCGTCAGCTCCAGCGCGGCCCGCTCGGCCTCGGTGAAGACCGTGGCCTCACGCCAGGCCGCGACCAGGTGCAGGCGCACCGAGGTCTCGCCGGCGGCGGCCGCGTCCTTGGTGTGCATGTCGAGGCAGCCGCCGCAGCCGTTGATCTGACTCGCGCGGATCTTCACCAGCTCCTGCGTCGCGAACGGCAGCGACGAGTCCGCGAGCACCTTGCCCGCCGCGATGATGTGCTTCCAGGCCTTGGTGGCGATCGGGCTGCCGAACATGTTCAGACGGGCATCCATGGTGGACTCCTTGGCCGTTTCCGGTGGTTGCACACCTAGGACGGAACGGCTCGGTGCGATGTGACACGGCCCGGTGTGACGTGCGTCTCCGCTGCCGCGCCGTGGCGGGGACCACCTCCGGAGCGCCGTGAAGGGGACTGCCCCCGAAGTGCCGTGAAGGGGACTGCCCCCGGAGTGCCGTGAAGGGGACTGCCCCCGGAGTGCCGTGAAGGGGACTGCCCCCGGAGTGCCGTGAAGGGGACTGCCCCTGAAGTGCTGTGGCGCGGACCGTCCCTGGAGCGTCGTTGCGCGGACGGCCCCTGACGGCGCTCGGGCCTTCGGTCAGCGGCCGGCCCGGGCGAACCAGCCGTCCGCGTCGCCCAGCACCGACTCGATCCGGTCCCATGTCGTGCCGTCCCGCGTCACCGCGGGCAGTTCGCGGCCGCGGCCCGTGTCCCATCGGGTCGCGACGGCCACCGGGTCCTCACCGGTCGCCGCGCCCGTGGCGAGGGCCGCGGCGCCCAGGGCGACGAGTTCCTGGGCCTCGGGGACGAGGACCGGACGGCCGGAGAGGCGGCGTACCGTCCCGACCCAGGCGCGGCCCTGCGCGCCGCCGCCGATCAGCCGGAGCGGGCGGGAGCGCACGCCGGGGTCCGCGGGGTCGAGGCCGACGGCGATCAGGAGCTCGTCGAGTGCGCGCAGCACGGTGAAGACGGCCCCCTCGTAGGCCGCGCCGAGGAGTTGCGCCGGTGTGGTCGAGTGCCGCAGGCCGGTGAGCAGCCCCGAGGCGTGCGGCAGGTCGGGGGTGCGCTCGCCGTCGAGGTAGGGCAGCAGGACCGCCTCGCCGCCCGGTTCCGCGTCCTCACGGCCGAGCCCGAGCAGCGCGGCGACCTTGTCGACGGCGAGCGTGCAGTTGAGGGTGCACGCGAGCGGCAGATAGCCGCCGTCGGCCGAGGCGAACCCGGCGAGCGCGGCCGAGGCGGGCCGGGTACGGGTGGCGGCGAAGACCGTGCCGGAGGTGCCGAGGCTGACCACGGGATGGTCGAGCAGCCCGGCGCCGCCGAGGCCGAGGCCGATCGCGGCCGCCATGTTGTCCCCGGTGCCCGCCGCCACCGCGATGCCCTCGGGCAGGCCGAGCGCGGCGGCGGCCGCGCGGGTCAGGGAGCCGACGCGCTCGGCACCGCCCGAGGCGACGGTGGGCAGCAGCGCCCGGTCGAGGCCGACGAGGTCGAGCAGTACGGGGTCGTACGCGCCGGTGACCGTGGAGTACCAGCAGGTGCCCGACGCGTCGCCCGGGTCGGTCACGGCGACCCCCGACAGCCGTTCGGTGAGGAAGTCGTGCGGCAGTCGCACGGCGGCGGCCGCGTCGGCGGCGGCGGGCTCGTGGTCACGCAGCCACTGCCATTTGGCGGCGGTCATCGAGGCGACGGGCACGCTGCCGCTCCTGGCCAGCCATGCGTCGGGGCCGCCGAGCGCCTCGGTGAGCGCGGCGGCCTGCGGTGCCGAGCGGGTGTCGTTCCACAGCAGGGCCGGGCGCAGCGGGCGGCCCGCGCGGTCCAGGGTGACCAGACCGTGCTGCTGCCCGGCGACCGCGATGCCGGTGACGGCCGACGGATCCGTACCGGACTCCTTGAGGCCCTGGGCGACCGCCTCGCGCAGCGCCTGCCACCACACCTCGGGATCGCTCTCGCGCGCGCCCCCGTCACCGGTGACGGTGTGGGGCGCGCGGCCCACCGCGAGGATCCGGCCGGTGGCGGCGTCGGTGACGGCCGCCTTGGTGGACTGGGTGGAGCTGTCCACGCCGATGACGACGGGCGTTGTGGGCACTGCGCACCTCACTGGTGGTTCCTGGACCCGGTGACGGGTGGTTCCGGGACCTGGCGATGGCCGGACCGGGCGACTGCTCTGCCTTTTGGTTATGCAGACAACAAAATATGTCCAGGTGGCAGGCGCTCGTCAAGCCCGTAGTGGCAGGCGTCCCCGGGATGCCGCGTCCTCGCCGAAGCGGCCCCGCCGGGGGTTGGCCCACGCCGTCCCATGAGGTATTGGTTAGAAGCCAAACAAATTCCGAGCAAGGGGCCGCACCATGTCGGAGCAGTTCACTCCCACCTCTCAGGACAAGTTCACGTTCGGTCTGTGGACCGTCGGCTGGCAGGGCCGCGACCCCTTCGGCGAGGCCACCCGCCCCGCCCTCGACCCGGTCGAGTCCGTCGAGCGGCTGGCCGGGCTCGGCGCGCACGGTGTGACCTTCCACGACGACGACCTGATCCCGTTCGGCTCCTCGGACGCCCAGCGCGAGACGGCCGTCAAGCGTTTCAAGGACGCGCTCGAGCGCACCGGTCTCAAGGTGCCGATGGCGACGACCAACCTCTTCACGCACCCGGTCTTCAAGGACGGCGCCTTCACCGCCAACGACCGCGACGTCCGTCGCTTCGCCCTGCGCAAGACCATCCGCAACATCGATCTCGCCGTCGAGCTCGGCGCCACCACCTACGTCGCCTGGGGCGGCCGCGAGGGCGCCGAGTCCGGCGCCGCCAAGGACGTGCGGGTCGCGCTCGACCGTATGAAGGAGGCCTTCGACCTCCTCGGCGACTACGTCACCGAGCAGGGCTACGACCTGCGCTTCGCCATCGAGCCCAAGCCGAACGAGCCCCGCGGCGACATCCTCCTGCCGACCATCGGCCACGCCCTCGCCTTCATCGAGCGCCTCGAGCGCCCCGAGCTGGTCGGCGTGAACCCGGAGACCGGCCACGAGCAGATGGCGGGCCTCAACTTCCCGCACGGCATCGCGCAGGCGCTGTGGGCGGGCAAGCTGTACCACATCGACCTCAACGGCCAGTCCGGCATCAAGTACGACCAGGACTTCCGCTTCGGCGCCGGCGATCTGCGCCAGGCATTCTGGCTCGTCGACCTGCTGGAGACGGCCGGCTACGAGGGCCCGCGCCACTTCGACTTCAAGCCGGTGCGCACCGACGGCTTCGACGGCGTGTGGGAGTCGGCCAAGAACTGCATGCGCAACTACCTCATCCTCAAGGAGCGCGCGGCCGCCTTCCGCGCCGACGCCGAGGTCCAGGAGGCGCTGGTCGCGTCCCGGCTCGACGAGCTCGCACAGCCGACCGCGGCCGACGGCCTCAAGGGGCTGCTCGCCGACACCTCCGCCTACGAGGAGTTCGACGTGCAGGCCGCGGCCGAGCGCTCCATGGCCTTCGAGCGCCTCGACCAGCTCGCGATGGAGCACCTGCTCGGTGTGCGCCGCTGACCGCCGGGTTATGTTGATCCGTCGTTGAACTGTCGTCGCCGATCCGTGCGATCCGCCTCTTTCGTGCGATGCGTGCGATGCGTGCGATCCGCGCGATGTGCGTGATCCGCCGTTGAACGGGAGCCGTCACCCCTTGGCCGGAGCCCGGAGCCATCCGGTCCGGCCGAGGGCGGGTAGGGAGTGAGTACGTGCCACTGAGCGCCGCCGAAGCGGCTCGCTCCCCCGGGGCGGCCCCCGTCGACCAGGTGGCGGTCCGCCGCGCCAACCTCGTACGCGTGCTGCGTGAGGTCCGTACGGCAGGACCGCTGTCCCGGGCGACCGTCGCCCGCCACACGGGACTGACCCGGGCCACGGTCTCCAGCCTCGTCACCGAGCTGATCGAACGCAGGCTGCTGCGGGAGACCGACTACCAGCAGGACGGCACGGTCGGCCGCCCCGGGCGCCGGCTGGAGATCGACGGCAGGGGAGTGGCCGCGCTGGGTCTGGAGGTCAACTCCCGCTACCTGGCGGCCTGGTCCATGGACCTCGCGGGCCGGCGGCTCCAGGAGCGGCGCCTGGTGCACGACGCGACGCACCAGGACGCCGAACACACCATCCGTACGCTCGCCGGGCTCGCCGCCGAGCTGATCGACGATGCGCGCCGGGCAGGAGCCCACACGGCGGGGGTCGGTGTCGCCGTCCCCGGCCCCGTGGACATCGCCACCGGCTTCGTACGCTCCGCGCCGAACCTGCACTGGCGGGACGTCCCCGCCGCCGCGCTGCTGCGCGAACTGCTCGCGCTGCCGGACGAGGTGAGCGTCGTCGTCGACAACGAGGCCAACCTGGCCGCACTCGCCGAGCACGGCCACGGCCGGCCGGGCACCGTCGATCTGGTGTACGTGACCGGGGAGGCCGGCATCGGCGCCGGGATCGTGGCGGGCGGCCGACTGCTGCGCGGCTCCGGCGGCTTCAGCGGCGAACTGGGGCACATCCAGGTCGATCCCGCGGGCGAGCGCTGCGCCTGCGGACGCATCGGCTGCCTGGAGACCAAGGTCGGGCTGCCCGCCGCGATGCGTCTCGCCGCCCCGGACCTGGAGGGCGCCGAGGCGGGTGCCACGGCGGGTGCCGTGTCCCACGATCCCCAGGAACAGGCGGGGGAGTTGCTGCGCCGCGCCACGGCGGGGGACCCGCGGGCGCTCACCGGTCTGGACGAGATCGGCCGCTGGCTGGGCACCGGTCTGTCGATCCCGGTCAATCTGCTCAATCCGGAGGTGATCGTGCTGGGCGGCTACTTCGCGGCCGTCGCCCCGTACCTCCTGCCCGCCGCCATGCGCGAGCTGCGCGAACGGGCCGTGGCGGGCGACGCGGCGGTGTGCCGGGTGACCGGCTCGGCCCTGGGCTTCACGGCGGCCGTGCGCGGGGCGGCGGACATCATCGTGGAGGAGATCTTCGCCGATCCGGGACGGGTCGCCGTCCACGCCTAGAGGGTGTCCGGCCGTACCGAGCGCGCGGCACCCCGGGACAGTGGCCCGGGGTGCCGTCCGCCTTCTGCCCGCCTTCTCAGCCGGCCCGCAATGCCTCCGCGTCGGCGGCGATCAACTCGGCAGTCGCCGCGGGAAGTTCGCCGCGGCCGCCCGCCTTGCGCGCCTGCTTGGCCAGCTGCTCGTACCGCCCGCGGGCGAGGCTGCCGAGCAGCTCGTCGACCGTCTGCGGCCTGCTGCCCGAGGCCAGGATCAGATGACCGAGACCGGCCCTGGTCGCCCGTACGGTGAAGGTGCTGGTGGTGACCGTCGTGCCGCCGGGACCCGTCGCGGTGAGCCGCAGCGTGTGCCCGCCCGCCGCCAGTGCGCCCAGGTCGAGCACGCTGCCCGGCTCGCGCGGTTCACCGTCCAGCGTGACCTCCACCTTCGCCGGGTCCGCGTGCTCGGAGGTGACGGCCAGGACGGGACGCTGGGCGCGGTCGAGTACGGCGCCGTCCGCCGGGGACGTGACCGAGGCCGCCGGCTTCTCCGGAACGGTCCGGGCCTGGTTCCAACCCGCCAGCTCCGCCGGGCGGTTCGTGATGATTCCGTCGACGCCGTAGCCGTCGTACCTGCGCCACTGGGCCGCCGAGTCGATCGTCCACACCATGGTGGCCACGCCCGCCCTGTGCAGTTCGTCCACCACGCCCGGACGCGCGTCGAGCGCGGCGCCGCTCGGGTTGTACGAGGTCAGGTGCAGATCGGCGGCGACGGCCACGGGGTCGGCGTCCAGAGTGCCGCGCAGCAGCCCGAGGGGGAGTTCGGGCGCCAGCTCGCGCACCCAGCGCAGATGCCGGGGTTCGAAGCTCTGGACGAAGACCCGGTCGGTCATCTGCTCCGCGCGTACGACGTCGATCATCGCGGCGACCTGTTCCCTGGTGTCGGCGCGCTTCACTTCGAGGAGGAGGCTGCCGCCGCGGGCGCGCAGATCGGCGAGCTGCGTGGCGAGGGTGGGGATGCGGGCGCCCGCGAAGTGCGGGGAGAACCAGGAGCCTGCGTCCAGGGCGTCGAGCTGCGCGGCGGTGAGGGTCGTGATGTCGCCGGTGCCGTCGGTCGTGCGGTCCACGGTGGTGTCGTGGAGGATGTGGGGCACGCCGTCCTTGCTGAGCTGGACGTCGTTCTCGATGAAGTCGGCCCCGGAGCGGCGGCCGACCTCCTGCGCGAACATCGTGTTCTCGGGCGCGGAGGACGAGGCGCCGCGGTGGGCGATGACGGTGACCGGGGCGCCCTCGGGGCGGAGGTGGCCGTTGGGGCCGAGCGCGGTGACCTTCACGTCGTCGAAGGAGACCTGCGAGCCGTTGACGACGAGGGCGAGGCCGCCGTCGGCGGAGCGCTGGAGCCGGTTGGTCCGCATCAGCTGCCGGCCGTCGAGGAACCAGGCCGCCCGGTGGCCGTGCACCTCGATACGTACCTTCACGTCGCGGCCGGTGGCGGCGGCGTAGGGAGCGGCGGCGGTGTCGGTGACGTTCCACGATCCGGCGGTCGTGAGCTGGGCGAACTCGGCGCCGTTGGCCGCGGTGCTGCCGCTGCGCAGGGTCGCGATCCACCAGGGAGTCGCACCGGACGCCGGTACGTCGAGGCCGAGCGCGAACCAGCGCGTCGCCTCGGCGACGGTGTCGAAGCGGGCGGTGGCCTCGAAGCGGTAGTCGGCGAGGTGCGGGCCGAAGGTGAGCTTCCGGGTGCCGGAGGCGGCGGTGCCGACCAGGCGGCCGTCCTTGACCTGCCAGTCCCCGTCGACCGCCTGCCAGCCGGCGGGGAGCGAGCCGGAGGAGAAGTCCTCGGAGACGACGACGTCTCCCGGCTCGGGGGCGGCGCCGAGGGCGGTGCCGGGGACGGTGCCGGGGGCGCCGGCCCGGGCGGGTGCTGCGACGCACAGCAGCGCGAGCGAGCCGGCGAGGGCGAGTGCGGTGCCGATGCGCGCGGAGGCGGACTTCGCGTAGGAGAACATGCGTGGGACGCTAGGCGCGTCGCCCGAATGCGGGGCGTCGCGTCCGTGGCGCCGAGGGGAACCCGCGGCGGCGCCCGCCCGTGACCGTCCTCAAGAGGCCGGACGCGGTGTACCACTCGACCGCAGGCAGCACAGACCTGATCTTCCGTCAGGTAGCGGACGTCGTCGTGACGCGGGCCGACAAGGCGGGGGGCAGCAACGTCATCACGGCGTACGGTTCCTCCGGCATCAAGGGCTCTTCCGGGGCCGGGGCGCTCGGTGGCTCGCCGCCTGACCCTGGTGCGCAGACTACGCAGGCGGACGTGGTGGAGGGCAGGATTCGAGCGAAGAACGACTGCACGCCTCCCGCAGTACAGGTCAGATGAGGTGGCATTCACCATGAGACTCACCATCGGCGACCGGACCGCCACCGTGTTCGGCGATCCACTGCGCATCGCCGCCCGTCTCGACTTCCGCGACTTCCGGGTACGCGTCGCACCGTACGCGGACGTGAAGGAACGTGGGCAGTTCCTTCTGGACACCTTCGGCAGCGGGCCGTGGCTGTGGGACACGCCCGACGAGCTTCGGTTCGACCCCCTCGGCAGGGGACTGGTCGGGGCCGAGTTCCAGGTTCCGGGCGATGCCGCCGATCCCGAGGACTGTGCCCGTCTTCCCGCTGAGCCCGCCGGCCGCCCGGGAGGCCTCCGCGCGGACGAGGTCCGGGACTTCAGGCACGAGATGTGCACGGTGCTGTGCCGCGCCCCAGGGGATGCCGTGCTCACCTGTCTGCGTGATCTCGACGTCCTCGACGAGCCGTTGGACGCCCGTATCGGCATCGCCCCCGATGTGGCTCTTCTTGTGCAGCGCGGCGCCGTCGTGGGCTGGAGTCTCACCGATCCGGTGCGCTACCTGACCACCGGCTTCGCCGCCCCCGGCCCGGCCCCCGCTGCCCCGGCAACCCGGCTGCTGTTCACCGAGTGTCTGGATCTGATGACCTCGTCGCTGCTCGACGAGGTGAGGGACCGGGACCCGTCCGCCGTGGCCCGTCTCCGGGCACTCGACGAGGCCCTGCGCGCCCAGCGGGAGGATCGCCACCGGGCCGACGCCCTCCTGGCGCTCATCGGTGACCTGGTCGAGGACTACGGTGCCTGACCGCGGGCGCGTCAGGCAGCAGGCGCGCATGGCGAGGCGTGAATGAACACGAACCTGTCGTTCGACGGCGGCTGGCATGCCACGGTGACGGGCGAACCGCTCTCCGGGCCGACGAGGTCCGGGACTTCAGGCACGAGATGTGCACCGTGCTGTGCCGCGCCCCAGGGGATGCCGTGCTCACCTGTCTGCGTGCTGCGCGCCCAGCACGAGGACCGGTACCGGGCGCTCGCGCTGCTGGAGCTGATCACCACCTACGTGGACGACTACGGGGGCGCGTGACGGACGCGGCACGGGCGGCGAGTCCGGTCGCCGGGTGAGGTGGGTTCGACCGTGCCCCGCGAACCCCTCGGTTCAGTCCGTCCGCGGTGGCGCGGTGCTCTTCCTCACCACCAGGCTCGTCGCCAGTTCCAGCCGCGTCGACGACGGTTCCTCGGTGCGCAGCCGCAGCAGCATCTGGGCCGCTTCCTCGGCCATCTGGCGCAGGGGCTGGTGGACCGTGGTCAGGGCCGGGCTGGACCAGCGGGCGACCTGGACGTCGTCGTAGCCGACGACGGAGAGGTCGTGCGGGACGCGCAACCCGTTGACGCGGGCCGCCTCCAGGACGCCGAGGGCCTGCAGGTCGCTGCCCGCGAAGACGGCGGTCGGCCGCTCCGGCAGGCTCAGCATCTCCATCGCCCGGTCGTAGCCGCCCTCCACGTGGAAGTCGCCGAACCGGATGAGTTCGGGCGCGGTTTCCAGTCCGGCCATGCTCATCGCCGAGCGGTAGCCGTCGAGGCGGGCCAGGGAGCAGAGCATGTCCTCGGGGCCGGTGATGATGCCGATCCGCCTGTGTCCGAGCTCGATCAGATGCCGGGTGGCGGCAAGGCCGCCGGTCCAGTTGGCCGACCCCACGGACGGTACGTCGGGATCGGGATCGCCGGCCGGGTCGATGATGACAAAAGGTATGGAACGAGCCCTGAGTTGCTGCTTGACCGCCTGGGGAAGGGCGGAGAAGACCAGCACGACGCCGATGGGCCGGCGCTGCAGGACCCCTTCGATCCAGTCGGGATCCGGTGAGTGGCGGGTGCCGCTCTCGGTCAGCACCACGCTCGCCCGGTTGGCCTTGGCGACGTTCTCCACCCCGCGGATCAGCTCCAGGGCCCAGATGCTGTCCAGTTCGTGGAAGACGATCTCGATGAGCGGCGCCTCCCGGGACGACCTCGCCGTACGCCGGTAGGCGTGGGTCTCCAGCAGGCGTTCCACCTTGATCCTCGTCGGCGGGGCCACGTCCTGCCGGCCGTTGAGGACCTTCGAAACTGTCGAAATGGAGACACCGGCCTTCTGGGCCACCTGGGCCAGGGTGATGCGGCCCATCTCCTCGTCATCGCGCATGGCGGGAGCATAAGGCACGTTCAACTACCGCAACAGCGTAACGCTTTGGTAACTCGGTGTTCGAGGGTTGACCCCCCAGGTGGGGGCGCCTACCGTCCCCTCTCGTGAACTTTCGGTAACGGTGCCGAAATAGTTTCGAGAGGCGAGGCGATGAAGCTACGCGTACGGTTCCCCCGGACCGCCGTCATCGGCGGGCTGGCGCTGGCCATGACGCTTTCACTGTCCGCGTGCGGCGGGGACTCCGACGACTCGGCGGGCGGGGCCGACGAGATTCACGTCCTCGTCTACGGCGACGCGACCAACAAGATCGAGAAGCAGCTGGTCGACACCTTCAACAAGACCTCCGAGGTCAAGGTGGTCCTGGACACCATTCCGGGCGCCGACTACCAGGCCAAGCTGCAGACGATCATCAGTGGCAAGCAGGCCCCGGACGTGTTCTTCAACTGGGGCGGCGGCAGCATCAAGCCGTTCGTCGACGCCGGTCTGCTGATGCCGCTGGACGACTTCATCGCCAAGGACCCGGGCCTCAAGGACAAGTTCCTGCCCTCGGTGTTCAACACCGCCGTCGTCGACGGAAAGCCGTACGGCGTTCCCATGCGCGGCACCCAGCCCGTCCTGATGTTCCACAACAAGAAGGTCCTCGCGGACGCCGGTATCACCCCGCCGAAGACCTGGGACGAGCTCCTCGCCGCGGTCAAGACCCTCAAGGGCAAGGGCGTCACCCCGATCGCGCTCGGCGGCGGCGACAAGTGGCCCACGCAGATGTGGTACCAGTACGTCTACGACCGCGTCGCCGGGCCCGAGTTGTTCCAGAAGGCCATGACGGGCGACAAGAGCGCCTGGGAGAGCGCCGAGAGCAAGAAGGCCCTCTCCATGATCGAGGAGCTGGTCGACGCGGGCGCCTTCGGCACCAACTTCGACTCGGTGAAGTTCACCGACGGAGGCTCCCCGGCCCTGCTCGCCACGGGCAAGGCCGCCTTCGAGCTGATGGGCTCCTGGGAGTACTCGACCCTCCAGGACGCCCACCCGGACTTCGCCAAGAGCGACCTCGGCTACGGCACCTTCCCGACCGTCACCGGCGGCAAGGGCGACCCGGGCAACCTCGCCGGCAACACCAACAACTACTACTCGGTGCTGAAGAAGACCGAGCACCCCGAGGCCGTAGCCGACTTCCTCAAGCTCATGTACTCGGACGAGTTCGTGAAGGGGCAGCTGTCCATAGGCAACCTGCCCACCACCACGAACACCCCGGACTTCCTCGACACCTCGGCGAGCCCGGAGTACTCGAAGTACCAGTACGACCTGGTCGCGAAGGCCCCGGCGTTCCAGCTCTCCTGGGACCAGGCGTACCCGCCCGCCGCGACCACCACGATCCACTCGGCCGTCCAGCAGTTCTTCAACGGCCAGATCGACGCGGACGGATTCATCGAGCAGATGCAGTCCCTGCCGGCCGCCTGACCCCACCACTGATCCGGATCACCTGACATGACCACTGCCACCGCACCCGCCGTGGACGGCGAGCAGTCCGCACGGACCGGCCGCGCCCCCGGCCGGTCCGGCACCGGAGTGGGCCGCCCGGGCTTCGCCTGGGCGGCTCCCGCCGCCGTGTTCTTCGGACTGTTCGCCATCGTCCCGCTCGGCATGCTCGTCGTGCTGTCCTTCGCCGGCTGGAACGGCCTCGGCGAACCGGAGTTCGTCGGCCTCGACAACTGGACGAAGCTCCTCGCCGACCCCGTCATGCTGGAGAGCCTCTGGCTGAGCGTCCTGCTCACCCTGCTCGGCGTCGTCGTCCAGACCCCGATCAGCATCCTGCTGGGCGTCTGGGCCGCGGGCCGCCAACGGAACCGGGCCGTCCTGACCGCCATCTACTTCGTCCCGCTGCTGCTCTCCATCACGGCCGTCTCCGTGCTGTGGCGCGCCGTGCTCGACCCCAACTTCGGCGTGCCCTCGCAGGCCGAATGGCTCTTCGGGGACGGCAATCTGCTCGGCAAGCAGGCGACCGCGATCGGTGTCCTGGTCTTCGTCGCCACCTGGCAGTTCACGCCCCTGCACACGCTCATCTACCAGGGCGCTGCCCGCGCGGTCCCGCAGGTCCTCTACCAGGCCGCCCAGATCGACGGGGCCGGCCGCGTCCGGCAGTTCTTCCACATCACCCTGCCGCAGCTGCGCAACAGCATCATCACCTCGGTGATCCTCATGGTCGTCGGCGGTCTCACGACCTTCGACACCGTGCTGATCCTCACCCAGGGCGGCCCCGGCACCGACACCACGATCAGTGCCTACTACATGTACCAAAAGGCGTTCAAGAGCTTCGACTTCGGCGCGGGCGCCGCCATCGCGCTGCTCCTCGTGGTCGTCGCCACGGTCATCTCGCTGATCACGGTCCGGCTGTCGGGCTACGACAAGATGCGCAGCACCCAGGAGGGCGTGTGATGAAGAGCCGTCCCAACTACCTGGCGGGGTTCGGCTCGCTCGTCTGGCTCTTCCTCGTCGGCCTGCCGCTGTACGTCATGCTGATCGCGACGTTCCAGAGCCGGGCGGACTACGCGGCGAACGGCCCGCTCGCCTTCCCGGACAACTTCACGCTCGACAACTACGTCAACGATCTCAACGACGGCTTCGCGCAGTACTTCCTCAACACGGTGATCGTGACCGTGGCCGTCGTCGGCATCGTCCTGCTGCTCGTACCGCCGCTGGCGTACGCGATCGTCCGCAGCCAGGGCCGGACCACCGGCGTCGTCTTCCGGCTGTTCCTCCTCGGCCTCGCGATCCCCTCGCAGGCCGTGATCGTCCCGATGTTCTACGTCATCAGCAAGGCCGGTCTCTACGACAACCTCATCGGCGTGATCCTGCCGACCGCGGCCTTCGCGATGCCGGTGTGCGCGCTCATCCTCACCGGTGTGATGCGTGACATCACACCGGAGCTGTATGAGGCGATGACCGTGGACGGCGCCTCGCCCTGGCGGACCTTCTTCCAGCTCGTCCTCCCGCTCTCCAAGAGCGGCCTGTCGACGATCGTGGTCTTCTCCGCCCTCCAGGCATGGAACGGCTTCCTCTTCCCGCTGGTGCTCACCCAGTCCGCCGGGACCAAGGTGATCACCATGGGTCTGTACGACTTCCAGACGGAACACGGGGTCGACATCCCCGGCCTGCTCGCCGCCGTGGTCCTGTCCATGCTCCCCATCCTGCTCGTCTACCTGTTCGCCCGTCGTGCCCTGGTCCAGGGGCTGATGGGGGTCGGAGGAAAGTGACCGACAACGTGGCTGTAGAGGACACCGTGGCCGTGGAGACCGACTCCGCCGCCCCCCTCTGGAGCGATCCGTCCCTCGACGCGGGCATCCGCGCCGACGCCCTGATCGCCGCGATGACCCTCCAGGAGAAGATCGCCCAGCTCTTCGGCGTCTGGGTGGGGGCATCCGACGAGGGCGGCGACGTCGCCCCGCACCAGCACGACATGGAAGAGGCGGTCGACCTCGACGAGCTGCTGCCGTACGGACTCGGCCAGCTGACCCGGCCGTTCGGGACGGCACCGGTCGACCCGGCGGCCGGCGCGCTCTCGCTGGCCCGCACCCAGCGGCGGATCGCCGGCGCGAACCGCTTCGGCATCCCGGCCCTGGCCCACGAGGAGTGCCTCGCGGGCTTCGCCACCTGGGGCGCCACCGCCTACCCCGTGCCCCTGTCGTGGGGCGCCACCTTCAACCCCGGGCTGATCCGCGAGATGGCCGCCGCCATCGGCCACGACATGCGCTCCGTCGGCGTCCACCAGGGGCTCGCCCCGGTCCTCGACGTCGTGCGCGACGCGCGCTGGGGCCGGGTCGAGGAGACCATCGGCGAGGACCCCTACCTCGTCGGCACCGTCGCGACCGCCTACGTACAGGGCCTGGAGTCGGCCGGCATCGTCGCCACGCTCAAGCACTTCGCCGGGTACTCCGCGTCCCGGGCCGGGCGCAACCTGGCCCCCGTCGGCATGGGAGCCCGCGAGCGCGCCGACATCATCCTGCCGCCGTTCGAGATGGCGGTGCGGGAGGGCGGCGTACGGTCGGTCATGCACGCCTACACCGACACCGACGGCATCCCCTCCGCCGCCGACGAGCGGCTGCTGACCGGACTGCTCCGGAACACCTGGGGTTTCACCGGCACCGTCGTGGCCGACTACTTCGGCATCGCGTTCCTCAAGACCCTGCACGGAGTCGCCGGAACCTTCGGCGAGGCCGCGGGCGCCGCGCTCGCCGCGGGTGTCGACGTGGAGCTGCCCACGGTCAAGACGTTCGGCCAACCCCTGCTGGACGCGGTCGCCGAGGGCAGGGTGCCCGAGGCGCTGGTGGACCGTGCCGTTCGACGCGTCCTCGTGCAGAAGGCCGAACTCGGCCTGCTCGACCCGGACTGGAGCGCTGTGCCGCCGGCACTCGCCGGAGCGGACCCGGACAGCGCCACCGGCCCGGGCCCGGACGCCGGGACGCGGCGCGGCTCGGTGCGCCTGGACTCCGACGGCAACCGGGCCCTCGCCCGCCGGGTCGCCGAACAGGCGGTCGTGCTCCTCCACAACGACGGCACCCTGCCGCTGTCCCCGGACCACGCCCCGGAGCGGACCGCGCCTCCCGCCAGGATCGCGCTCATCGGCCCTAACGCCGAGGACCCCACGGCCGTACTGGGCTGCTACGCCTTCCCGGTCCACGTCGGCGTCCAGCACCCAGAGGTCCCGGTCGGGATCGAACTGCCCACCCTGCGCGAGGCGTTGGCGGCCGAGTTCCCCGACAGCGAGATCGTCGTGGCCCAGGGCGCGAGCGTGGACGGCACCGACACCACGGGCTTCGCGGCGGCCGCGGAACTCGCCCGGGGCGCCGACATCGTCATCGCGGCACTCGGTGACCGCGCCGGACTCTTCGGGCGCGGCACCAGCGGCGAGGGCTGCGACGCCGAGTCGCTGGCCCTGCCCGGCGTCCAGCAGCAGCTGCTCGACACGCTCCTCGACACCGGGACCCCGGTCGTGGTCACGCTGCTGGCCGGCCGGCCCTACGCGCTGGGCCGGGCGGCGACCGCGTCGGCCGCCGTCGTCCAGTCCTTCTTCCCCGGCGAGGAGGGCACGCGGGCGATCGCCTCCGTGCTCGGCGGCCGGACCGCTCCGGCCGGCCGGCTCCCGGTCAGCGTCCCGCGTCACCCGGGGGCCCAGCCGTCCACCTACCTGGCGGCACGCCTCGGCCACTCCAGCGAGGTCTCCAGCATCGACCCGACGCCCGCCTTCGGCTTCGGCCACGGCCTGACGTACACCACGTTCGCGTGGACGGACCTGGCCGTGGAGAGCGACGAGGCGACCACGGACGGCGCGTTCGGGCTGGCCTTCACGGTCCGCAACACGGGACCGCGCGAGGGCACCGAGCTGGTGCAGCTCTATCTGCACGACCCGGTCGCCTCCGTGGTCCAGCCCGTGCAGCGCCTCATCGGCTACGCCCGGCTGGAGCTCGCTCCGGGCCAGGCCGTACGGGTCCGCTCGACGGTCCCCGCGGACCTGGCCGCCTTCACCGGCCGGGACGGGCTGCGCATCGTGGAACCGGGGGCGCTGGAGCTGAGGTTCGGCGCGTCGAGCACGGACACGCGGCTCATGGCGCGGGTCACGCTCAACGGCCCCGTACGGGAAGTGGACCATCTCCGCGCACTGCACGCCGCGTTCAGCACCGAGCCGGCCGCCTAGCCGCACCCGCCGCGATATCCGCGGCGAAGCCCGCCGCTGAACGTGCGGCGCGACCGGAGCCGACGCGTGCACCACCCTCGTGGTGCACGCGTCGGCGTGCTCGCGGTTGCCGTCCGGGGGCCGGACGGCGGACCGACCGACCTCAGGGAGTCGGCCGGGGCGCCTCCGGCTGCGAGATGTGCGCGTTGCGCTGGTCCGCCCAGCTCTGCAGCGCCGTCATACAGGCGTGGTCCAGGTGGCGTACCCCCGACAGATCGAGTTCCACCTGACGCTGCGGCAGCGCCTCCAGCGTGTCCAGGATGCGCGGCAGCCGCAGGAAGGTGGCATTGCCCGTGAGCCGCACCCGCACCGTGCCCAGACCGCTGTCCGAGACGGAGATGTGGACATGGGACATCGCCCAGGCGGTCTTGACGACGGCGAGCAGCACACCGATCAGCACGCCCTCGAACATGGTGGTCGTCACGATCGCCGCCGCGGTGACGACCAGGACGACGGCCTCACCGCGGTGGTCGCGCCACAGCGGCGCGAGCTCCTTGAGCGGGATCAGCTTCCAGCCCGCGTGGATGAGGACGCCGGCGAGTGCCGCGGTCGGTACGTAGGACAGCGCCTGCGGCAGGAACGCCGCGAACAGGAGCAGCCAGACGCCGTGCATCACCCGTGACAGCTTCGTCCTGGCGCCCGCCTGGACGTTGGTGGCGCTGCGGACGATGACCGCGGTCATCGGCAGCGCGCCGAGGGCGCCGCAGACGGTGTTGCCCGCGCCCTGTGCCATCAGCTCCTTGTCGTAGTCGGTACGCCGGCCCGTGTGCAGACGGTCGACCGCGCTCGCGCTGAACAGGCTCTCCGCCGAGGCGATCAGGGCGAACGCGATCACGGTGGCCGCGAACCCGACGTTCGCCAGGCGCCCGGCGTCGGCCAGGCCCGGTGGCTGGATCGCCTGGAGCAGCCCGGTGACCTCGACCCGGTGGATCGGCAGGTCGAACACCACGGTCAGGGCGGTCGCCGCGCCCACCGCGACCAGTTGCCCCGGCACCACCCGCACCCTGGCCGGCATTCGCGGCCACATGGCGATCAGACGTGCCGTTCCGACGCCCACGGCGAGCGCCAGCAGCGCCGTCTGCGAGGTGACGGTCCGGCCGACGAGTTCCGGCAGACCCGCGAGATCGGCGAGGCCGCCGCCCGGCGCCGTGGCGTCGGCCATCGCGTAGAGCTGACCGGCGATCAGGACCAGGCCGATGCCGGCCAGCATGCCCTGGACGACGGCCACGGAGATCGCGCGGAACCAGCGCCCCAGCCTGAGCGCGCCGAGCACGAGCTGCAGCAGCCCGGCGCCCAGCACGATCACGCCGAGGGCGGACAGGCCGTACTCGTGGACCGCCGTGTAGACGAGGACGGTCAGTCCGGCGGCGGGACCGCTGACCTGGAGACTGCTGCCGGGCAGCAGTCCGGTGACGATGCCGCCGACGATGCCGGTGATGAGGCCCAGTTCGGCCGGCACGCCGGAGGCGACGGCCACGCCCACGCACAGCGGCAGGGCGACGAGGAAGACGACGAGCGAAGCGGTCAGATCGGCCCGGACGTGGCGCCCGGGCGAGAAGGTCAGGGGCATCTTGGGCATGGCGTTCTCTCGGGGTGAGGAAGGAACGTCGTGGGCGTCCGGGGCGGCGCGGTGTCCGCTGTGGTGGGATTCCCCCCGTCCGGTGCCGGGAGGCCGGCCCGGATCACAGGGGCCGGAAGACGCGGCCGCCGGGCTCGCAGGCCAGGACCTCGCCGGATTCGACCGTGTAGAACCAGGCGTGCAGCCGCAGCCGCCCCGAAGCCAGCCGCCCGGCGACACACGGGTAGGTCCTCAGATGCTCCAGCTGGGTCAGCACATGCCGCTGGGCCGCGGCGACCGGGTCGTCCTCCGGTGGCGCCGTCGGCCCCGGCCCGTCGTGGCTGCCGCGGTGCCCGGCCCGGGTCAGCCAGCGCCGTACCAGCGGCATGCTCCGTACGGTCTGTTCCCGCAGCAGGCCCTGGACGGCACCGCAGTGGGAGTGACCGCAGACGACGATGTCCGGGACGTCGAGGGCCTCCACGGCGAACTCCAGGCTGCCGGCCACACCGCAGGCCGTGTGCGGCTGCCAGGAGGGAACGATGTTCCCGGCGGTGCGTACCTCGAAGATGTCGCCGGGCGAGGCGCCGGTGAACAATGAGGGAATCACCCGGGAGTCGGAGCAGGTGATGAACAGCGCCTGGGGACGCTGGCCCCGCGCCAGCGCGGCGTAGGTGTCCTGTTGCCCCGCGATCCGTGCGGGGAAGTGCCGGGCGTGCTCGATGAGCGACTGCATGGTCGTACCTCGGTCTCTTCGATACGGAAGGGTGTGCGTGTTCGAAGAGGGGCGCACCGCGACGGCCCTGACGGCGCGTGACAGCCCGCGCGGCGGGCACCGGAGGGTGCCCGGGCACGTCGTCAGGCGGCCGGGGAAGGGCTCGCGTCGGCGGTGCACCTGCCGATCAGCAGCGGAACGCCTGCAGGTTGCTCAGGCTCGGCGTCGCCGCCGCGCCCGGGTTCCGGGTGTGTCTCGCGGTACTCGCGCAGGGGGCGCCCGGTGGACTCGCCGTCTCGTCCGGCGCGCTGTTGGCGCCGTTGCCGGGGGCGGCGGGCGCGTGGGCGCCGAGCTGCGAGACACGGGAGAGATGGGTCAGCGGGTCGTACGACTCGTCGTGGTGGTGCGCCGCACCGTGGGCGCTGATCACCACCACCGTCGTGTGCGGGTTCCTGCTCTCCGCGGCGACGACGGCCGAATCGGCCCGGGGGGCCCCGGGGGCTGCCGGGGTGGCGCAGACCGGTGTCAGGACATGCAGCAGAACCGCACAGATCAGCAGAATGCCCGCTGACACACGTGAGATCACTGCCGGACTCCTTGACGTCATTGCTGCGCAGGGATGAACGTTACCGTCCCTTGTGTTCCGGTTGCGGTTGATTTCCGCTGAATGCACTTTGTGCAGTCCTGCCAGACTCGGCCAGGACTCGATCGGCTGCCACCGCTGGTCGGCCGTTCGCGCTACGGGTAGGGAGCGGGCCCCGGGCGTATGACATGACGTTCGTTTCTGCGATGATGTCCCGCGAAAAGGCGACGGCGGAACGAGGAAGCCGGTGTGAATCCGGCGCGGTCCCGCCACTGTGATCGGCGAGCGGATCCCGAACAGACCACTGCCCGGATGCGGGTGGGAAGGCCGGGACGAGCGGTGACCCGAGAGCCAGGAGACTCACGCGGTCGCCTCCTCACGTGACTGGGGCGGATCTCCCCAGAGGGGAGGCTTGTCGTGGTGCCCGAGGTGCCATCACCACGCGGTCCAGTGCCGTGCCGGGTCGTCGTGTGCCGTGACTGCTGCTGCGGCAGTCCCAAGGTGACCGGTGTCGACCACGCGGAGCAGACCGCGCGTCTCGCCCTGGACGCCCCGGTGCGGATCTCCGACTGTCTCGACGTCTGCGACCAGGCGAACGTGATCGTCGTGCAGCCGTCGGCGGAGGGGCGCGCCGCAGGCGGCCGGGCCGTCTGGTTCGGCCTCGTCAACGACTCCCTCGCGACCGAGGACGTCGCGGCCTGGGTACGGGCGGGCGGCCCCGGTGTCGCCGCGCTGCCGGAGATTCTCGGCCTCTACGCCTTCACCCCGCCACGACGCGTGCGCTGACGGTCGTCGGCGCCGTCCGCACGCTGCCCGACACCCCCTTCGTGATCGCGACCTCCGGATCGCGACGTCCGGATCGCGACCCTGCGATCACGACCCTGCGATCACCACTCCCCTGAACAACTCCCCGCGGTGAGAGGACCACCACATGATGGGCGAACGCCCGCTGTCCCTGCTGTCCGCTATGGCTCTGGCGCTGCTGGTCGCCGGTTGCGGCGGCGGTTCCGCCGCCCGTGAGGACGCCGCACCGGCCGGTCCTGCCGAGGGCTTC